>JBGPIT010000142.1:0-11385 GCA_041485125.1 Binatia bacterium
ATATTTGGCGTTGCAATCGGCGTCGGTCGCTTCGAGGCCGCTCACCAGCGCGCGGCCCTGGCGTCCTTCCGCGGGAGCGATCGTGAGCAGGTAGACGCCGGTGCCCGCGACGTACACGCCGGTCTGGAACGGCTCGCACGGGGCAAACGCGGACGCGCCATTCGCCACCGTGCTGCGCGCCCGCACCAATGACAGCTTGACCGTCCCGGCCAACCTGACGGTCTGCCCTTCACGATTGATCGCGACACCCGGCGCGATCTCGACGACGGGCGTAGCGCCAGCTCCGGCGCTCTTCGAGACCTCCAGGCCCGACACGATTCCATCGCCGATCGCCCGGCCGAGCAGCTTGTGCGTCTCGCGATGCGCCTCTTTCTCTTGCGTCAGGTCCTCACCGGAGAGGATCCGCCCGTTGAAGAAGTTCGTCGACCGAATCCCGCCGTCGAAGACCGGTGTGAGTAAATCGACCGTGCTCACGATGTCACCTCGATCATGCTTGGCGTCCGTACCGGCTGATCTCGATCATCATCTCGGCCTCGGCCAAAGTGTTGGTATCGATGCCGCTGGACCCATCGTGGACGGCGAGCTCCAATGCGTCGGAGAGAAATCGAGCGAAGAAGACGATCGGCGCGGCGACGTGAATGTCCCGTATGACCGGCAGCGCCTTGACGAGGTATTGAAACGAGCCGTCGGGTTGCTCGTATCCGTTGAATCGCACTCTCACCGTGCTCGAAGCGACGGCCTGAGCGCTCAAGCCGTTGTAAACTGGTGGGTGCTGGTCGGTGCCGTCGAGCCGCACCCAGCCGGCCGCGACGATGGCGTACCGCGGCAAACCCTTCGGGTGCTCGACGAAGTCGCCGACGCCCGCCGCCGCCGGAGCGCCCTGCCACTGGCCGCTGACGACGGTCAGCACGTCGCCTTCGTTGGGCGCGCCCGCCACCACCGGCACGTTCTGAATCCGCGCGACGGTGACCGCGCCGATGTTGCCGGTGACGTCGCCGCCAAGCGGGTGGGCGTCGGCGGCCGCGCGATGCGGCGGGATCGGATCGGGCGGCGTGCCGTGCGTATGGTCGCCGCGGCTGTAAGCGTTCGACGTACCGCCGCTCGCAGGCTGGCCGAACGCGACCTCTTGCGCGACGGTGCCGGACGGGGTCAGCGCACCGGGCGCCGCGGGAGGCAGCGTCGTCGGCGTCCATTTGCCGCCTTCGAAGGCGAGCACCTGGTGGGCGCTCGGGGCGGCGGCATCGATCTCGACGTGGCGCAGCTTCTCGACCGTGGTGCTCGCGGCGGGACCGGTGACGTCACCCGCGAGCAGACCGCCGTCGGGCGGTGAACCGATCGCGCCATTCGTCGGACAGCGGCAGCACAGCAGCCACTCTTGCAGCATCCGCAGGTGAACGAGATACGGCCGCCGCGTCTCGTCGACGTGCACCGCGACCACGTCGTCGACCTTCAGCTCGCCGGTGAGCTCGTTCACGAGCGGCACGTCGATCTCCGCGAGCAAGAGGCAATCTTCGTCGGGGCGGCGCTCGGAATCGTCGGCGTGCTGGTCGCAGCAGCTCTTCGCGAGCCAGTCGGGGCGCCAGCGCGGTCGCAGCTCGGTCACCCAGAGGCGGAACGCGGCGCGGAGATAGTCGCACGCGTCGGCGCTGTGAATGCGGAGCGACGACGGTGGCGAGCCGTACATGAAATCGGGCGGTGACGCCGGCCCGACCGTCGCGGCGCGCACCGCGTTCAAGAGCTCCTCCAGGGTGGCGAAGCTGCCGGCCTCGTCGGTGATCTCGACGCGGCACAGCCACTCGACGAAATCGCGGACGGCATCCTCCTCGCGCTGGTCGGGCGGCTCGAAACGGAGCTCGAGCTTGAAGTCGTCCGTCAGACGCGAGGGCGCCATCAGCTCGTCCTCGCTGCGACACGGCTCGCCGGGGATCGGCACGTCGTCGGTCGGGCACTCGCGGTAGCAGAGGACGACGGCGAGTCGCAGCGCGCTCGGCGGCGAGCCGAGGCGCCGGAGCACCTCGCGGCGGTTGTCCTCGATCGCGAGCCAGGCGTTGAGCTTCGCGCATTGCGCCGGGCTGACGTGGATCAGCTGGCCGCGCGGGCTCAGGGCCTCGCCCGGATCGACGACGACCTCCGGGCCTTCCGCGCCGGTCTCGACGTGCACGCGCAGCCCGGAGACCGTCCCGTATCCCAGCAGATCGCGGGCGAGCCACTGGTCGTGACCGGAGAGGTAGGCGAACTCCTGCGTGAAATCGTCGACGCCCAGCACCATCCCGAGCACGTAGTTCACGTGCTTCAGCGGATCGGGCGGCGGCAGCGCGAGGGTGGTCGCTTGAGCCGTGAACGTGCTCATCCTGTGTTCTCCATGGCCAAGGCGTCGTTTCGGCGACGCGACAAACGGTCGCGTCCGGCGATGCGGCGGTCGGCGGCGTCCTGCGGCGGCGCGGCGGTGAGCCGGCTCTCGGCCAGGAACGAGTGACCGAGGACGAGCGCGCTCATCAGCTCGGGCGCGCGGCTGCCGCGATCGAGGACGGTGTCCTCGCCGACCTGCGCGCCACCGACGCGGAACAGCGCCCAATAGAACTTCACGTCGAAGACGGTGTGGGCGGGCTTTTCCCACTGCACGATGCGTTCGGCGATCTCGTAGCGGCGGCGATACTCGGCGGGGTCGCCTCGTTGATCGGTCGGCAGCGGCAACAGCACGCTGAACCGATGCGCGCTCCGATGCATCGCCAAGACGACGGACTCGAGCTGGTACCAATCCCGCAGCGCCGCGACCGGGCGCGGCAGCGCGTCCGGCAACGACACGCTGTCGAACCCCGACCACGTCGTCTCGTGCGCGTCGTTCAGCGCGCCGACGCGACGGTAGCGGCGGGCCAGGAAGTCTTGCCAGAGGCGGCGCGCGCTCGCGGCGACCGACGCCGCCGAGAAGCTGCGGAAGGCCTCCCAGTCGCAGCGGCGCACCGGATCGGCCGGCACGCCGGCCGGCAGCGGCACCTCGGTGAAGGCGGCGTAGTCGGCGTCATAGGCGGTGTCGAGCGCCCCGACGTCACCGTACGCGCGCGCCAAGTATTGTTGCCATTGCCGCCGGTCGTCCGTGCTCGCCGACGGCACGAAGCCGAGCGTCCGGCGCGCGAAGTCCTCCCACACCGCGGCCTTCTCGGTGACGAACGCGTTCCAGTCGAGGAGCGCCACGCTCCGCGCCTGGAGATCGCGCGGCAGTGGCACCGCGCCGAAGTCGGCGTACGTCGTTGCCCAGCTGGCGTTGAGCGCGCCGACGTCGGCGTAGCGCCGCACGAGAAACGTCTGCCAGAGCTCCGCGTCCCCCGGCTCGACGCTCGGCGTGACCGCCGCCGCGGAGGTCTCGGCGAGCAGCTGACTCTCCGGGCTGCGGATCGGAAACGTGACGACGGACGGCAGCGGCGTCACCGGACGGTAGCGACGGCCGAGGAACGCCTTGTACCGATCGTGCAGGTCGGGCGCGCCGAGGGCCGGTGACCAGCGCGCCGCCGCCGTGATCTCGGGCAAGCCGTCGAGCTCGGTCGGATCACCGAGGACGACCCCGGGCGTCCGGCGCGTCCGGAACGTCTCGACGATGCGAATCCCGCCCGGCTGGACGCGTTTCGAGCGGCGATCGACGGAGCGCGGCGCGGGCGCGCAGTCCTCGTAGCGCCGCGCCGCGATCCGCCGCGGGACGTACGCTTCGGTCGCGGCGAAGATCGTCTCGTCGGCGCACGGCTCGAGCGCGAGCCGGAGCGCGATCTCGAGACCGCGGATGGTGCCGCGACACTGGAAGAACTCCATCGCGCGCGCGACGAAGAGCCGCCGCTTGCGATCGTCCCAGGTGGGATCGAGGACGACGCCGAACCAGCCGGCGAGCCACGGCAATGCCTCGGCCGGCGCGCTCGCCGGATCGAACAGCAGCTGAACCGCCGCGATCTCGTCCTCGACGCCGGTATAGACGCCCTCGAGATTCGCGAGGAAGCGCTCCACGAACGACGCCGACTGCGCGTCCTCTCGGTACACGCCCGGCAGGTAGCGCTGGGCGTAGGAGAAGCGCGGATAGTAGGCGCGCAGCGCTCGCAGCCGCGGCGTCGTGCGCTCGTTCCCCGCGAGCTCGAGCTTCACTTGCGCGTACCTGCCGCGCGCGCGCTGGATCAGCAGCTCCCAGGTCCCGTTCCCGTGCGCGCGGCGGGCGGCCCGCTCGTCCAAGGCGTCGGTGCGTGCCGCCCCCGCGGCAGAAGGCGCCCAGCGATTGCCGCCGCCGCGATAGTCGGCGCCGTTCGCGAACGCCTGCTCCGACCCCGCGCCGCGCAGGTACGGATCGGGCTCGGCCTGCCACTCCGCGATCTCGACGTCACGCCGCTCGTTCGCCGCGCGCGTCCAGACGGCGACGTGCGTCTCGGGCGGAATGCAGGCGTCGAGCATCAGGCGATGCCACACGCAATCCGGCTCGCCGCCGTCGAGCACCGGCGTGTGCAGGGCGGCCTGCGCGTCGAAGCGCGGCCGGCGTTGCTCGACGAGGGGGATCCAGCCGTCGGAGAAGTCGTAGTAGGCCTGGCTGCCCGCGGCGACGAGGCCCTTGCCGCCGAAGAGGCGCATCGGCAGATGCTCGGCGACCGCGTCGAGCTCGAGCTGATCGTCGCGCTGGGTGATACGGAACGCGAACGCCTGGTTGCCGTCGGCGCCGGCGACGTAGAGCCGGTCGGCGACGAGGCCGTCGGGCCCGCCGTGCTCGGGCACGAACGCGAAGTCGTGGGCGAGCAGCACGAAGGTCGAGCCCGGCTCGAGCACGGCGTGCACCGCCGCCGTCGACACCGGCGCGCCGAGCTCGGCGCCGAAGCGGTAGCGGTGGATCATGGAGGGCGCGGGGTCGCGGCGCTCGAGGATCAGCACGGTCCCGTCGGGCAGCGCCTCGATCGCGATCGCGTCGAGCGCGCCGAGCGGCAGCGCCGCGTCGAGGTTGATGCCGGTGGAAAACGTCTGCGCAGCGCTCCGCCGCACGGCGCCGCCGCCGGCCGACTGAAAATCGTCACGACTCTCGGCGGCGATCGTGCGCTCCTGCTGATCCCGCCGGACGACGCTGAAGAATCGATCGAGGCCCCAGTAGCGCGTGCCGGGCTGCAGTTGGCGGCGGTCGCGGTCGAGAATCCAGACGCCGCCGCCCGGCATCGGCGCCATGTCGAGCGGCGAGAAGCCGATGCCCTCGGGCCACAGCATCTGTCGCGGCGGACCGCCGGCGTGGAGATCGAAGATCAGCAGGCCGGCCGGCCGCAGGACACCGACGACGAGATAGTGATCCTCGGTCACCGCCAGGCCGCTGAGCGGCCACGTCGGCGGCGCCGCACGCGCGGACGCCGGCGCGAACCCCCCAGCCGCCTCGCGGCGCCGGCACTCGACGCCGTCGCACGGCGACCAGAAGTGCGACGTCACCTGCGTGCCCGCGGACGCGACCAGGATCTCGGTGCCGTTCTCGCTGATCCAGTACCAGGTGCCGAAGCGATCGCGCCCGGCGCCGCGGCGATCGTCGATCGCCGGTGGGACGTCTTTGGCCGCCGCGACGAATTGAAAAAGACGCGGCAGCAGCGTGAGCTCGTCGCGATCGTCGTCCCAGCTGAGCGCCACCTCGGCACGCGCGTCCGGGTCGGCCTTCCACGCGTCGCCCAACACGTGCCCGTCCTCGTCCAGGCAGCGCGCCCAGTCGGCTTTGCCGAGCAGGAGGTGGAATCGTGTGCCGTTCGCGTCCACGCTACTGGCACTCCTGGGGAATGATGGGCACCGGCAGGAGCTCGGCGGTCGGCGCGACGTCGCTCGGCGTGCCGCGCAGCTCCGCCAGGTCGATGGGGTCGCCGATCGAAACCGAGATGCCGGCGACGCGCGGCAGCTCGAGGCCGCGCATCTCCACTTGCGGCGCGGGGTCGTCGCTTCCGGACGCGAGCAGCACCTGGTTCACCAGCGAGACGCCGGCGACACGGCTCGCCTCGGCCATCAATTCGAGCGCGACCACCGGCTTGCGGAGCGGCCAGCCGCGACGTGGGTCGCCGGTCTGCAGGGTCGGCACGGCCGTCTCGTCCTCGGGTGCGTTCGCGTCACGCGCGGGCAGCGGCGCGAAAAATTGCGCCAGCCGGCGCTTCACGGCCTCGCGCACCTCGGCGATGCTCTGGCCGGCGATCGTGTTGATGCCGATCGAGATCCAGATCGGCATGTAGGTCGGACCGCGCAGGAAGACCTCGGTCGTCACCAGACGGCGGCCGTCGATGTAGTCGCAAACGGCGTCGAGGAAGAGCTGATCCGGGTACGGCGCGTCGGGCTGCGCCGGATCGTACTTCGGCACGATCATCAGGGTCACGGCGCCCGGCGCGTCGCCGGGCTCGTTCAGGTCGAGCTCGGGCGTGAACGCGGGAATCACGTCGACGCGACCGATGTCGACGCCCGGCGTGCGGCGCGTGATGGTCTCGAAGTCGGCGGCGTTCACCAGGCGGTCGCGGTGCTGCAGGTAGCGCGCGATGTGCTTCTCGCCCTCGGCGACGGTCTCGGCCTCGGCGCCGCCCCAGGTCCGGACGGGATTGGTGACGGTGACGCCGGCGGGAAGCGCGGGGCCGCTGGTGATCGCCTCCGGGTTGACGTTGCCGTCGCGCCCGACGCTGTAGTCGTAGTCGACGCGCACCGTCGCACCGAGCGGCGGGCGAGCGCCCCGCAACCCGTCTCCGAAGCGCACCTCCCCGGACTCGGCGTCGACGGCGAACACCTTGACGCGGTCGTTCTTCGTGACGCGCGCGCCCGGCGGCTGGCGCGGGTCGGCGACGGGCACCTCGGGACCGGCCGCGGTGAGGTCGTCGATGCGCGTCCAGCGCTCGGCGGTCCCGTTTGCGACCGTCAGCCGCACCGAGTCCGGGATCACCGGCGTCTTCGACAAGCGCACGGTCTGATCGGGCGCGCCGCTGCCCTTCGGCAGCAGCTCGTTCCCGATGTGCGCGCGCTGCTCGACCATCGACGCGTTGATGCCGACCCAGAGAAAGGCCGCCCGCCCGCGCGCCCGCGGCCCGACGCGCAGCCACGTCAGCACGCGCTCGTTCAGATTCGTGTCGTCGAGCGCCGGCGGAAAATCGCCCACGCCGGACTCCAGCGGGTCGAGATTGTCCCAGAGCGCGAGATCGGCGGCGGGCGGCAGGGTGACCTGCACGACACCGGGCTCGGCGAGCACGTCGGTGTCGGCGGCGACGTCGAGCGCTCGATAGCGCGCGCGCCGCTGACTCGGCTCGGACGGCAGCAAGCCGCCGATCGGAATCTCCACCTTGAGCACCGCGGTGCCTTCGGCGTCGGAGCGGCCGGCCGGCAAGAGCGTGCGGCCGCTCTCACCGAGCGACGGCACCACGCCGAGGTTGACGGTCTTGCCGCCGATCTTGCCGCGCACCTGCGTTCGGAGATCCATCCACGCGGCCGGCGTCGGTTGCGCCGGACGGTCGCCGGCGCGCAGCATGAGCGCGATCCACAGCGACCCGTCGACGCTCTGCTGCGCGACGTCGACGGCGCTGCCGTCGCGCGGCGGAAACGGCACCGTCTCGTAGAGCCGCGCCTCGGTCGGGACCGGACCCCGGAGGAACGAGGCGTAGAGCTGATCGTAGTAGGCCTTCAGCTCCTCCGTCGGCTGGCCCAAGGCGCGCTTGTAAAAGACCCGCGCCTCCAGCGGCAGGACGTCGAGCCCCCGGACGGTGCGGAAGGGAACCTGACCCGCCAGCACCTCGAGTCCGGCGTCGAGCGTCAGCGTCTCCTGCGGTCCGCGCTCGTTCGCGAACGTGACCACGCCACGGGCGGCGCTGGCGGGCTGCAACGGCACCCCGAGCAGCTGGAGAAACTTGCGCCGGTTGCGCTCCGGAATCTGGTTGCTGCGATAGAGCAGCGTCTCGGTGAGGAACGCGAAGAGCTCGATCAGCGTGACGCCGGGATCGCTCTTGTTGAAGTTCGTCCATTCCGGCGTGTGCACCGGAATGCGGGCGAGCGCCTCGTCGACGAGCTGCTGATAGTTGCGATCGTCGAGCGTCGGGAGGGTGAGCGGCATCGGGCCTCAGCTCGCCAGCGCCACGCTGACGCTGACGCGCTCGCGCGCCTGCGTCGCCACCAGCTCGTAGGTGATGGTCGCGAGCGCCGCTTGCGGGTCCGTCCCGTCGGGCTCGACCGCCACCGACTCGACGCGGATGCGCGGCTCCCACGCGGCGAGCGCCTTCGTGATGCGATCCTCGATCAGATGCCGCGTGGTGACCGTGTTGGGCTCGAACAGGAATCGGCCGAGGCCCCCGCCGAACTCGGGGAGGCGCAACCGCTCGCGTTGCTCGGTGAGCAAGATGACGTGGACGGACTCGCGGACGTTCGCTTCGCCCGCCGACCAGACGATCCGGCCGTCGGCGCCGACGCGCGGCGGAAAGCTCATCCCTCTTCCGAAGAGCCGGTCGGCGTCCATCACGTCACTCGATCTTCACGTTGCCCGGCACGCAGATCCGCAAGAACGGCAGCCACCAGAAGACGATGTTCAACAGGACGAGGAAGATCATCAAGACGATCATCGCGCAGAGCGTGATGATCGGAATCGAGAACGAGAGCGCGTGGCCGCCGCAGCCGAGCTGATCGCGCAGCTTCGCGGAGACGCGGAACGCGACGTTGTTCTTGAACTTCCGCAGTCCCGCGATGCTGGTGTCCTCGGGCATCGAGATCACGATCGGCCGGCTCGGCGCGTCGGGATCGAAGAACCCCGCGATCTCGAACGGCGTGCTCGGCTCGCTGACGAGCGCGCCGTGGAACGGCTTGCAGCGTGGCTGCTCGTACACGCAGCGGGTGACGTAGAGCGTCCCCGGCGGGCCTTCGAGCCGCGCGACGGCGACGGTCTCCGACGGCTGGTCGGTCGCGGCCGGTGGGCTCCCGAGCGCGGCCGTGATCGCGCTCTGCAACGTCGATCGCGTGGCGTCCTGATTCAATGCCCAGTCGCGGAGATCATAGGAAAGAGCGGGCTCCGTCGTGCCGTCGAGGACGATGCGGTCGCGCTGCTTCCACACCGCGCGCAGCGCGGCCAGCGCCGTGTCGCCTCCGACGGCCGTCGCGCTCAAGAGGTCGTACAAGCCCGCGCTCGGGTCCGGCGGTCGCGCCGGCGTGGGGGTCTCGAGAATTGCCGGCCAGGTGGTGAGCACCATCGTCGCCAGGAGCTCCGCGAGGTCGAGCAGGATGAAGAGCGACGCCTCGTGGGCCTGCGCATCCGACGGCGGCGGAGTCTTCCCCAACGGGTTTTGCAACGCCTTCAGCTGTTCGATGATCCGCTCGTCGACGAGGTCCAGGCGCGGGTCCCCGGCCGGCGCTCCTGCGGCAGGCGGCAGCGCGGGCGCGGTCGCTAACGTCTCGATGCTGGCGGTCGGGATCAGGCCGAGCAGCAGCCGGCGGCGCCGATCGTCCTCGTCGAAGTTGACCGGGAAGAGCGGCAGCCGCTCCTCGTGCGCCGCGACGGTGATCTCCTGGCCGGACGCGATCGGCTGCCAGCCCTTGATGCCCTGCACCGCATCGTCGATCCACGCCCACTCCTCGCCGCCGGCGTTCGTCCGTCGCAGGACGAACCCGACGCGCTCCGCGCGCGCGGTGTCGACGCGATGATCCGGGAGCCCCGTCATGCGGCAGACGAGCGTCGCCGCGACCAGGCTGAAGTGCCCGTGCACGGGCTGGTAGAGCTTGACGTTGGCGGGCGCCGGCGGTTGCCAGCTGGACGATGCGCCGCGCGGCGGCGCCTGGTGGCTCTTCGGGATCGCGACGTGGTCCGCGAGCTGCTCGGGGGCGGCGTCGAGCAGCGCGGCGAGGTCCTCCATGAAGGAGTCGGAGCCGAACGCCAGCAACGCGGGACGCCGGATGCGCTCCGGGACCGACACCGCGCCGTCCCAGAGCGGCGAGGCGGTGACCCATTGCACCCGCGGCTCGGCCATCGCGCTCACCAGATGTTTCCCGCGCCCGGGGTGTAGGACGCGCTGACGACGCTGTTGGTGATCACCGTCGCCGCCTGCACCACCCCGCTGAACTTCGACATGCCGGCGTTCACCGTCACCATGCCGGCCGACACCTCGACCGCGCTGGCGTTGATCGTCACCTTCGCCGACGCGGTGACGGTGATACCGCTCGACTCGAGCTTCACCGAGTTGCCGTTGCTGTCGGCGATCTCGATCGAGCCCGGCCCGTCCTTCATGGTCAGCTTCTGCCCGCCGGGCGTCTCGACGATGAACTGCTCGCGACCGTCGTTGTCGTCGAGCGTGAGCTTGACGCCGTTCCGGGACCGCAGGACCTTGAGGAAGTTGCTGCCGGAGCCGTCCATCGAGGCCGGCGGGGTGTCGCGCCCGTTCCACAGCGCACCGATGACGTACGGGCGCCGCGGGTCGCCGCTCTCGAAGCCGACCAGCACCTCGTCGTCGACGTCGGGAATGAACCAGCTGCCGCGGTTGCGTCCGGCCATGAGCGTCGCGACGCGGGCCCACGCCTCGTAGCGGCCATTGCCGGTGTCGGGCGACCACGGCAGCGTGATCTTCACCCGCCCCTGCCCATCGGGGTCCTTCACGTCGCTCACCAGCGCCGGGTACACGCCGTACCAGCGTCCGCCGAGGCCGCTCGAGACCCGCTCATCGACGACGACGTCGAGTGTCGCCGGCTCAAACATCGCCGCTCCGGCGGTGCGCGTGCGTGCCGCTCATGGTCTCACCCCCGCCGTCCCAAACCCGGACGCTCGGCCTTGAACTCGGTGCGGATGCCGCGCGTCCCGTCGAAGAGGTGCGTCACCTCGGAGACGTAGTATTTGCCGCTGTAGAGCGGGCCGAGGTTCTTCAAGTCGACGTAGCTCCCGACGCGCAGCCGGCCGTCGGTCTCCGCGATGCCGCGGCCGGTGACGAAGCGGCGCGCGCTCATCTTGAACAGCGCCTCCGCCTCCGCTTGCGCCTCGCGGCTGCTGAGCGGGACGGTGTGCGCGAGCGCCTCTTTGCGGTCGCCGAACTTCGCGCTCAGGATGCTGGCGCCGCTCTCGTCGCCGTTCAGCTCGGAGGCGATCGCGGACGCGGTCGCCTCGAACTTGACCGCACGTTTGCCGCCGACGTCCCAGCCCGCGACGGTCACGCTGGAGCGCTGCGCCGCCAGATCGGACAGTACCGAGAACTCGCGCAGCTCCTGGCGGTAGGTGAGCTCGAGCGTGCCGCCGTCGCGATCGCCGTGCGCCTTCGCGTTCAGCATGCTGCCGTCCATCCAGAGCTCGGCGTCGACGGCACGGGCGCGCTCACGCACGAAGGCGAGGTCGCTCTGGTTGATCTGCGCCAGCACCTTGTGCGTCGGCCCGCTGACGCTCACGTTCGGCCGCAGCCCGTGATCGTTCGCGATCCG
>JBGPIT010000143.1:0-11372 GCA_041485125.1 Binatia bacterium
TAGAAGGCGGCGCGATCGCCTTCGCGAGAGAGCGCCCGCGTCAATGCGATCACGCCCATGATCACCAAGATGAGATTGACCAACCCCGCCGCCGCGAGCACCGAGGCGGGCCGCGCGCCGCTCGTGTGCGTCGCGACGCCGAGGAGCACCGCGTACGGTGAGAAGAAGGCGTGCGGCGCGTCGACCCGCAGCAAAGGATGGTGTGGATGCAGTGGGTGCGCCGCGAGCTCGCGCACCACGGCGAGGTGCTCCCAGAAGTCATTGCCGTGCACGCCGTTCCAGGCGTGCACGGCGATGACGGCGACGAGCGCGGCGGCGAGGAGCCACAGCCGTGTGCGAATCACGACGCGACGCGAGCGGTCATCGTCCGCTCTTTAGACGGGGCGAGCGACGATTTCTACGATCGTGAGGCGCGGTGCGACGCGGGGCTCCGCGGCACGACCTCTGCCGCGGAGCCCCGACGGAACGTCGAGACGGCTACGCGGCCTTCTCGCCGGCCGAGCTGACGTCCTCGCCGCCGTTGCGCTCGAAGATCTCCCTCGCCCGGTCCCGCTGATCGCGGTCTTCGGTGTGCACGGACATCAGAATCCGCCCGTCGCGCACTTTCCCTTCGTAGCGCTTCGCCTC
The DNA here is from genome assembly GCA_041485125.1 of Binatia bacterium. Taxonomy (GTDB): domain Bacteria; phylum Desulfobacterota; class Binatia; order UTPRO1; family UTPRO1; genus JBGPIT01. The sequence goes on from JBGPIT010000143.1 coordinate 628, forward strand.
GAACTCGGGGATGCCCATGCCGATGAGCGCGCCGGTGAGTCCGCCCACCGTCCCGCCGATCGCCGTGCCGCTGAGGGCCGCGACGATCGGGCCGGCGGCGATGAATGGGCCGACGCCTGGAATCGCGAGCGCGCCGATGCCGGCGAGCCATCCCAGCGCGCCGCCGAGCAGACCGCCGGTGACCGCACCGGTCGCGGCGCCTTCCGGCGCTTTGGTCTTCTGCTCGTGAGCGAAGTCGTGCGTCGACCCTTTGTCGGGGAAGAGCGCGGAGATGTCGTTGTTGGAGAAGCCGGCCGCCTTCAAATCGCCGACGATCCGTTCCGCCTGCGACTCGGAGCCGACGATGCAAAATACCGCTGTTGCCATGAAATCCCCCTCCTGTTGTGCTGCGTTACTTGTTCGCTTCGACTTCGAGCTGGTCGTCGACCTTGCTCGCGCCGGCTACCTGATGCGCCGTGGCCACGATCTTCGTCTTCTCCTGCGCGCTCTTGACCGGGCCGCGCAGCGTGACGACACCGTTGTTGGTGATGATCTTCACGTTCTTCGCGTTCGTCGACAGCGACTCGTCGGCGACGACCGCCTTCCGGATCCGTTGCGTGATCGTCCGGTCCGCCTCGTTCTCCGACTGATCCATCGGCGTGAGCGCCTTCGAGTCGCGATCGCGGACGTTGCGCTCGGTGTTGTCGGCGTCGTGCTGCACCGTCCCTGGTTGCGTGTCGGCCGCGAACGCCGGTGTTGCCGTGAGCGCGCCGAGCGCGAGCGTCACCGCGAGAGTCTTGTTGATCTTCATGCTGACCTCCTTTGAATGGCGCGAGCGTGTGGATGCGCTCGTCGTCTGTCGTTCTCGGGTGGAGCAAGTGATGTGCCTTCGCGTGTGACGCCGTTCGCTCGCGCCAAAGGTGCGAACACTCTGCGTCGGCGCGAGACGCGACGGCGGCGATCCCTCGCGGCGTTTGTAAGAGAGGGTGGCGAGTTGCATAGGAGTGATCCATGAGCGGAGCCGACGGACAGGGTAGCGCCACGCGCCCGGCGCGATTCACGGGGCGCATCGCGGTGGTGACGGGTGCGGCGAGCGGGATCGGGAAAGCGACCGCGCGTCGCTTGGCCGCCGAAGGTGGCGTCGTTGCGGCGATCGATCGTGATCTCGACGGTGCGGAGGCAACCGCGCACGAGATCACCACGGCGGGCGGCACCGCCCGCGCGTTTCGGTGTGACATCGCTCGCAGCGCCGACGTCGGCGAGGCGGCGCGTGCGGTCGAGCGGGATCTCGGGCCGGTCGACGTGCTCGCGAACGTCGCCGGCATCGGCGACACCGCCGGCCTCGAAGGGATCGAGACGATCGACGACGCGCGCTGGGCCTTGGTCCTCGCCGTCAATCTCAGCGGCGCCTTCTACTGGTGTCGCGCGCTGCTGCCGGGCATGGCGGCGCGCGCTGGGGGTGCGATCGTGAACGTTTCCTCGCTCGCCGGCCGCTCGAAGAGCGCCAACGGCGGCCTCGCGTACACCGCGAGCAAGGCTGGGCTCCTCGGGCTCACGCGTCATCTCGCCTTCGACTACGGCCCGCGCGGGGTGCGGGTGAACGCGATCTGCCCGGGCGGCGTCGACACGCCGATGATCCGCCGCGGCGGCGTCCGCGCCGCCGGCTCGGAGGAGGAGGCGGCGGCGCGCGCGGTGCGCATCGCGGCCTACCAGTACTTCATGCCGATCAGACGCCTCTCGTCACCCGACGAGCAAGCGGCGGCGATCGCCTTTCTCGCCTCGGACGACGCGTCCTACGTGAACGGCGTCTCGCTCGACGTCAACGGCGGGCTCTTCATGGCGTGAGCGACGACGATGACGGGCCGCGATCCTCGCGTTTGACAGCGAGTGTTCGCGTGGGGCACGACTCGGCGCAGGAGGGGCACGATCTTGCCTCGACGCCTCGTCACCTTCGCTCTTCTCGCGCTCCCGCTGCTGACCTCACGCGCCGCTGTCGCCGGACCGCCGGCCGCATTCACGACCGTGCCGATCGCGTCCGGCTTCTCGCTGCCGACCGCGTTCGCCTACGCGCCCGACGGGCGGATCTTCATCGCCGAGAAGCGTGGCGTGGTGCACGTCGTCGACGGCAGCATGGATCACGTCTTCCTCGACATCAGCGCCGAGACCAACGAGATCGGCGACCGCGGCCTTCTCGGTCTCATGCTCGATCCGCAGTTCGCGACGAACGGCTGGGTGTACCTCTTCCACATCCAAGAGCCGAATCCCGGCAACCCCGACGCTGCCTATCCCGCGATCGGCGAGCTCTTCCGCATTCGTGCCTCGGCCGGCGACCGCAACGTCGCGGACCCGAGCACGCGGAAGGCGCTCATCACCGGCTTCGACAATCATTACTTCTCGCACTCCGGCGGCGGGCTGCGTTTCGACGGCGCCGGACGATTGCTCGTCAGTCTCGGCGACGGCTCGTCGTACAACGACGTCGACGCCGCCGCGCTCAACACCTACAACCTCGATTCGTTGAACGGGAAGCTCCTGCGCATCGATCCCGCGACCGGCGACGGCGTCTTCGACAACCCGTACTACGATCCGACCAGCCCGGGCGCGACACGCTCGAAGGTGTTGGCGCGCGGCTTTCGGAATCCCTTCCGCTTCGGCATCGAGCCCGCGAGCGGCGACGTCTACGTCGGCGACGTCGGCTGGTTCTACTGGGAAGAGGTCAACCGCGTCCCGCTGGTCTGGGGCAATCCCGACCGCGAGCTCGACTTCGGCTGGCCGTGCTACGAGGGAGCCTCGGGCACGTTGGCGAAGCAGCCGTTCTATGCGGGCGACGCGCGCACCGCGGCGGCGTGCAAGACGATCTACCCGCCCGCGGACGGCGGTACCGGCATCGGCGTCACGCCCTCCGTGTACGCCTACCCGAGCAGCGATCCGGGTGGGCAGAACGGCGAAGCGATCGTCGGCGGCGTCTTCTATCGCGGCGGCGCTTACCCGGCGCAGTTCGTCGGCCGCTACTTCTTCGGCGACTTCGCCCGCAATCGCTTCCAGACGCTAGCGCTGCCGGCGACGGTCGAGGATTTCGGCACGCCCGGCGACTGGGCCAATCCCGTCGACATCCAGCTCGCGCCGAACGGCAACGTCGCCTACCTCGGCATCGGCGACGGCACCCTGCGCGAGATCGTCTACACCGGCGGCAACCGCCCGCCGACGGCGGTTGCGCTCGGGTTGCCGCTCGACGGTCGGGCGCCGCTGCGGGTCCGCTTCGTCGCCGACCAGTCCTTCGATCCCGACGGCGACAAGCTCTACTACAGCTGGGACTTCGGCGACCTGACGCGCCTGCGCAACCACACGAACGTCCGCCATCTCGACCGCGTGCCCGGGACCTATCACGTGGTGCTCCGCGTCTCTGATCGTCGCGACGGCGGCGCGATCGGCACGGCCGCGCTCGACGTCCACGTCGGCAACGACGCGCCGACGCTCACCTTCAGCGCCCCGACCGCGGCCGACAGCTTCCGCGTCGGCGACACCATCCCGTTCACGCTCGCCGCGAACGACGCCGACGACGGGCCGCTCGGCGGGCAGAGCGTCCACTGGCAGGTGCTGGTCCATCACGGCGGCCACGTCCACTTCTTCGCGAGCGGCACCGGTACGAGCGGCACCTTCACCGTGCCCGATCACGGCGACACCTCCTTCGTCGAGATCCAGGCGACCGCGACCGACTCGGTCGGTGCGACGGTCCACGCCTCGATCATGCCGACCCTGCGCCGCGTGCCGCTGACGATCACCAGCACGCCGGCGGGCGTCGCGATGACGATCGACGGCGGAACGCGCACGACGCCCTTTACGTCGCAGTCGACGGTCGGCAGCACGCACTCGGTCGCGGCGCCACCGAACGTGACGATCGACGGCACCTCGTACGTATTCGACGGATGGTCCGATGGGCTCGGGGCGACGCACGGGTTCACCACACCCGCCGGGGGCGTGACCCTCACTGCCCACTACCGCTGACGCGCACGTCAGCCGTGGACGACTTCGCCGGGCTCTTCGGGCGCGCCCCGGAGGTTCACGCCGATGCGCCAGGGCGGGTGAACCTGATCGGCGAGCACACCGACTACAACGGCGGCTTCGTCCTGCCGACGGCAATTCCCCGGACGACGACGGTCGAGCTCGCGCGCCGGGGCGATCGCGTCGTGCGGGTCACGAGCGTCGATCTCGGCGCCGCCGGCGGACCGCGCACCTACCGGCTCGGCGAGGAGCGGCGCACGGGTGAGTGGCTCGACTACGTCGCGGGCTGCACCGCGCTCCTGGAAGCGGACGGCTTCACGCTCGGAGGCTTCGACGCGCGCGTCGCCTCCGAGGTGCCGATCGGCAGCGGCGTCTCGTCGAGCGCCGCGCTCGAGGTGAGCCTGCTGCGCGCGCTGCGGGCCGCGTTCGCGCTTGCGCTCGACGACGTCGCGCTCGCGCGCCTCGGCCAGCGCGTCGAGAACGCGTTCGTCGGCGCGCGGGTCGGGATCATGGACCAGATGGCGGCGAGCCTCGCCGACACGCGCACCGCGCTCTTCCTCGACACCCACACGCTCGCGTACGAGCGCATCCCGCTGCCGTCCGAGGGCGCCGTCGCCGCGATCGACTCCGGCATCCCGCACCGCCACGCGACCGGCGCCTACAACACCCGTCGCGCCGAGTGCGAGCAGGCGGCGACGCTTCTCGGCGTGCGCCAGCTGCGCGACGTCGGCCTCGACGATCTGCCACGCGTCGAGGCGCTGCCCGAGCCGCTCCGCCGCCGCGCCCGCCACGTCGTCAGCGAGAACGCGCGCGTCCTCGCCGCGGTCGAGGCGTTGCGCGCGCGTGATCTGGTGCGCCTGGGCCGGCTACTGGCGGCGTCGCACGCCTCGCTGCGCGACGACTTCGAGGTCTCGCTGCCGGCGATCGATCGTCTGGTCGAGCTCGCGGCGCGGACGCCGGGTGTGTACGGCGCGCGCCTCACCGGCGGCGGCTTCGGCGGCGCGATCGTGATGATCGCCGGCGCCGATGCGGCGGCCGACGCGGCGGCGCACGTCGCGGCCGCGTATCAGCGCGAGAGCGGCGGCCGGGCACGCGTCCTCTTTCCGCTGCGGGCCTCGGCGTGACCCCCGCGGCGAAAGCGACCGAGATCATGAGCTACCCCGCCTGACGCGGCGAGCTCGCCTTCGGTGGCTTGCGATGTCGCCGCGGACGCGCCTAACTGATTCCGCGGCTGGGGTGGGCCGTTCGGGGGGGTGTGATGAGACCTTCGCAACACGATCGCGGTGATCGGCGCGCGACCGCCGCGGTGCTTCGAGACCTGGACGGCATCGGCGTGACGCTGTTTGCGGGCAGCCTGCACGACCGTCCGGCGCCGCGACGATGAGCCCGCGCCAGCGCCGCGCACGGCGGCCGACCCGGCCCAGCCGGCCCGTCCGGCCCATTTTGGCGCTGCTCGATCTGCTCGGCCGGCGTTGGGCGTTGCGCATCCTCTGGGAGCTGCGCGACGAGGCTCTCGGCTTCACCGACCTGCAGGCGCGCTGCGACACCATGTCGCCGAGCGTCCTCAATCAACGCCTGCGCGAGCTTCGCGCTGGCGGCATCCTCGAGCTACGCGATGGCCGCTATCTGCCGACGCCGCGCGGGCGTCGCTTGCACGAGCCGCTCGTCGCCTTGAACGACTGGGCGAACGAGTGGGCCCGGGCGCCGGTGGCTGCCCCCGCTCGACGACGCGCCCGCCCGACCTCACGCCGCACTTAGGAGCAACCGGGTCGCCTCGGGCTCAACCCGGCGGCTTGGTCGATCGCAGCTCGAGCTCGTCGAGTGAGCGCGGCCAATCCTGGTGCAGCAGCCGCGACAGCGCGCGGTCGGCGAGGAGCTTGCCGCCGGTCTGGCAGCGCGCGCAGTAGTTGGTCTCGTTCTCGGCGTAGACGATGCGCTGGACGGGCGCGCCGCAAACGGGGCAGGGCTGGCGGTAGCGCCCGTGCACGGCCATGCCGTCGCGGAAGGCGGTGACCTTCTCCGGAAAGCCGCTGCCGACCTCGCGGCGCAGGCGCTCGGTCCAGTCGAGGAGCGTCGCGCGCGTCGCGGCGAAGAGCGTCGTCACCTCTTCGGGGTCGAGCCGGCGGGTCAGCTTCACCGGCGACAGCCGGGCGCGATGCAGGATCTCGTCCGAGTAGGCGTTGCCGATGCCGCTGAAGAGGCGCGGATCGGTGAGGGTGCGTTTCAGCGTGTGGCTCTCGCGGAGGAGGATCGTGCGGAACTCCGCCTCGGTCGCGTCGAGCACCTCGAGTCCCGCCGGCGCGAGATCGCGGAGCGCGGTCTCACCGCGCACCAGATGGATCGACGCGCGTTTCTTCGAGCTCGCCTCGGTCATGAGCACGGTGCCGCGCGCGAAGTCGAACGCGGCAAGACCGACCTTGTGCTGCACCTTGGTGCCGGCCGGCCGCCAACGCAGCCGGCCGGCGATCATCAAGTGGATGACGAGAAAGAGGTCGGGCTCGAGCGCGATCGCGATGCGCTTGCCGAGCCGCCGCACACCGACGACGCGTCGCCCGTGCGCCTCCGCGATCGGCGGATCGACCGAGCGCAGGACGAAAGGGCTCGCGATCCGGATGCGCTCGAGCGGCGCATCGATGATGCGGCGCTCGAGCGCCTCGACGTAGACGACGACGTCGGGTAGCTCGGGCACCGCATCGTTCTAGCAGCTTCGTGCCGCCGGCGTCGCGCCGGCTTTCCTCAGTTCGACTTGGCTTTGAGCTCGGTCGGCAGATTCTTGCGGACGCCGGTCGAGTAGGTCGCGTCCCAGCACACCCCGTCGGTGTTCTTCAGCTGGACGGTGACCGGCAAGGCGTTCACCGGCAGGACCGGATCGTCGAGCGTCGCGCCGCCGCCCTTCAAGTTGATCTTGGCCTGGCCGTCCGCACCGCCTTGCAGGATGAGCTTCTGGATGCCGCTCGGCGTGCGATCCCTATCGATGTAGGTGAAGCCCTTCTTGGTCGACTTCCAGCACGGCTTGCTGCCGCACGTTCCGCCGGCCGGCGCATCGGCGCTCATGAGTAGGCCGTCGTCGTCGTAGACGCAGAGCTTGTACGAGGCGCCGCTCACGTCGGTCGGTGCGCCGAGGTCGGCGATGCTCGTGGCCTCGCCGCTGCCCCATTTCCAAAGCAGCGCGTCCTTGGAGTCGTCAGCGCTGTTGGCGATCCGCAGCGACGACTTGCCGGGGCCGACGGTCGTGCGGCAGCCGACCTCGGGCACCGCGAGGTGCTGGCACGTGCCGGCGCCGTCGCAGTGGTCGATCGTCGTGCACACGTCGGTATCCGCCGGGCACGCGCTTCCCGCGCTCTCGAAGCCGCAGGCCGACGAGCAGCAATCACCGTTCGCGGTGCCGCCGTCGTCGCAGTCTTCGCCGGCCGTCTCGTTGAGCGTGCCGTCGCCGCAGGCGGCGACCGTGCAGTTGGTGTCGCAGGTCGCCGACTCGCCGGTGTCGTCGCACTGCTCGCCGGCGGTGTGGTTCACCGTGCCGTCGCCGCAGACCGCGAGCGTGCAGTCGGTGTCGCAGGTCGCCGACTCGCCGCCGGCGTCGCACTGCTCGCCCGCGGTGGTGTTGAGGGTGCCGTCGCCGCAGCTGACCGCCGTGCAGTTGACGTCGCAGGTCGCCGACTCGCCCGAGTCGTCGCAGGTCTCGCCGGCCGAGACGTTGATGATGCCGTCGCCGCAGTCGGCGACGCTGCAGTCGGCGTTGCAGCTCGCCGACTCGCCGGCGCCGTCGCAGTCCTCGTCGGTCTCGGTGAAGCCATTGCCGCAGCCGATGTCGACGGCGTCGATGTCCTCATCGCCGCCCAGGACCGCCTCGGAGAGGAAGAGCGTTGCGGTGTCGTGGACGGGGTCGTACTCGACGAGATCGCCGTCCTTGAAGGTCAGGCCGCCGAGCGATGCGCCGTTGTCGCGCTCGACCGAGAGGACGATGTGGCCGTTCGGCAACACGCTCACCGCGTCGATGTTCTCGTTGCCGGCGAAGTGCGACTCGGAGAAGAAGAGCGTCGCGGTATCGCTCTGCGGATCGTAGTCGACCAGGTCGCCGTCCTTGAACGTGAGGCCGCCGAGGGTGGCGTTGGCGTCGGTCGAGAGAATGATGTGCCCGTTCGGCATGACGTGGAACGCGTCGATGTCGGCGCCGCCGGTGAACTTCGACTCCGAGAAGAAGAGCGTCGCCGTGTGGGCGACGGGGTCGTAGTCGGCGATGTCGCCGTCGATGACCGAGAGACCGCCGATGATCGCGGCCGCCCCGGTCGACAGCAGGAAGTGGCCGTTCGGAAGCGCCTGGAAGCCGTCGACGTTCTCGCTCTGGACGAAATTGGTCTCGCTGAACACGACCGTCGCGACCCCGGAGCTGGTGAGGAGCTCCGCAACGCTACCCGCCGTCACGGTCTGTGCCGTCGAGCCGACGTGCGCGGTGCCGCGGGTCGAGATCCGGATCGGTGAGGCGGTCGCCGTGGTGGCGCCGAGAACGAGGAGGCCAAGGGAGCAAAGAAGTCGAGGGAGTATGCGCATGGGGTTCCGGGCGGGAGCGAGAAACATGCCAGAACGCGGGCGCTTCGCTTTGCGATCGCGGTCGGGAAGACGCGCTCGTGATCGCGAAGGCGCAGCGTGTCAGTAGCGCGCGGACTTGCAGCTCGTGCTGGTCAGACGGGCGGTTGCGGCGCGGGCGCAGCTGCAATGGGGCGCTCCCGGTCAGGTGCGTAGACGAGGTCCCTCGCATCGTTGCGCGACGCTCCGGTTGCGATCGCAGACTCGCAAGAGCGCTCGGGAGCACGCCATGGCGGCACGGACCTCGACGTCGGAGATCCCTTGGAGGTCGCGGCGTTCGGAGGCGCACCAGTCGGATCCGGAGGCGTGGTCGGCGTTGCATACCCCCGCGTTTCCTCTCGCTACCGTGCGGTTACCGAGCCCCGTTTTGCCACACGACGCTACGCGCCATCCGGCACGGGTTTTCGAGGGTAAGTTTTTGGTTGACATGTCACGTGCTTGTCCAATATTCAGGCGCTGTTCGTGCCGATCTCGTAGTGCCGGAATAGACGATCTGGAACTCTTTGCATCATCAGCGGTCGAGGGCCGTGTGCCGTCACTACTGTGCTCACAAGACATCCTGCCTCCACATGGTTACTGCGTGAGGTCCAACATCAACATCCGTCCCGCGAGGTGCTGGGCGGCAGCCGTTCAAGTCAACTCCCCAAAAGCCCAAGGAGGAAAGTCATGAGAATTGGTCGAAGTGCAGCCGCACTCGTTGCCGCCATCGTCTGTAGCATGACGCTGGCAGCCGGTACGGCCCAAGCGGATCCCGTCAAGTGTGGCGCCGCCATCAACAAAGGCCTCTCAGGATATGTCGCGGCGATCACCAAGATCATCAACGGCTGCAAGACCGGCGTGGTCCAGAAGGGCGTGCCAGGCAGCGTCGCCGGCTGCCCGACTGCCGACAACGCGATCAAGATCACCGCCGCGGCGAACAAGTTGAAGGCGGGCGTCGCGAAGGCGTGCGGCGGCAGCGACAAGCTCTGTTCAACGACGACCGGCGAGGTGGTCAACAACGATTCGCTGGCGTCGATCCACTTCAACAATCCCGTCGGTGCGGGCTTCGAGCAACAGTGCACCCCCACGACGCTCGGCAACTGCGACGATATCAGCAACTATCTCGTCTGCATCGGTGACGTCGCCGTCGAGCAGTACGTGGATCAGCTGATCGCCGACAAGTTCCTCACCTCGGCGTTCCACACCAACAGCCTGGCGAACAAGTGCCAGCTGGGCATCCAGAAGGCGGCGCTCGGATTCTTCGCGGCCAAGAACAAAGCCCTCCTCGGCTGCAACGCCAACAAGATCGCGCACAAGACTGGCTTCACGACCAACCAGCCCTGCCCGCAGGCGGACACCGCGAACAAGACCGGTACTGCGATCCACAATGCCGAGCTGAAGAAGGTCGCGGCGATCTGCAAGGCGTGCGGCACCGCCGACGCCGCCAAGGACGGCGTGTGTGACGGGCCTGGCTTCGCGATCAACACCTTCCTCGCGCCCGGATTCACGTGCCCGGCCGTCACCGTGCCGGCGCGTCCGACCTCGCAGAACTGCGGCAACATCGTGGTCACCGATCTGAACTCGTACATCCAGTGCGTCGATTGCGTGCTCGAGTTCAAGGCCGACTGCTTGGCCGCGGCGGGCGTTGGCGACAGCACCCCGGCGGAGGGCATCGACTACCCGACCGAGTGCAATCAGGACTCGGGAGCAAGGTGTGGCAGGGGCCGCGGGGCTCGGGGCGTCAACCCGTGTCTCTGCCCGCCGCAGGTGAACTGCGGGAACGGCGTCCTTGATTCAGGTGAGCAGTGCGATCCTGGGATCGTCAACTCGTGTGGGAGCCTGCCCTGCGCGCCGGCCGACCTGTGCAACGACGCGTGCACCTGCCCGACCGGCAACTTCTCGCTCGATACGATCGCCGGCGCGGACCTCGACATCGGTTGGAGCGGCAGGAGCCACGACCAGACCGCGCCCATCGGGCACCTCTTCGACGCCCAGGCGTATGGCTGCTCCTCGACCGGTACAGACAAGTCGTGCACGTTCCTCGCGACGTTCCCCACGCCGTATTTCGGCCCGCCCGTGCCGCTCTCCTCGGGCGGAGTATCGGTTTGCGTCCTGCACGAGGTCGTCGGCCAGGTAAAGGGCGGCCTCGACCTGACAAGCGGTGAGCTCCACGTCGACTACCGCCTGATCTCGCACGTCCA
>JBGPIT010000144.1:0-11340 GCA_041485125.1 Binatia bacterium
ATCGAGCGCTCAAGCGCGGTCGCGTACGGCAGCTTGTGGTTCGTGGTGATCGTCGTGAACAGCCTGATCGGCGGGCTGGTCTTTCTCCTGAGCGGCGCGACGTTGCCGCGCCTGCGCGACGTCCGCGCGTAGCCGCTCGGGCGCCGGCGATCAGGCCGCGGTCGCGTGCAGGCGGAGCATCGCGGCGATGACCTCCGCCGTCCGCACCATGTCGCTCACGCGCAGCCACTCCTTCACGGTGTGGATCTCCTGCATGCCGGTGCCGAGGTTCGCGACCTCGAGGCCGCGCCGGTTGAGCACGTTGGCGTCGCAGCCGCCGCCCATGGCGGCGGTCGTGACCGCGTAGCCGAGTGCGTCGGCGGCGCGGATGGCGAGGCGCACGATCGGCGCGTCGTCGGCGACGTGCATGCGATCGTAGCTGCGGGAGATGCTGCTCTCGACGCGCGCCGTGACGCTGCGGCCGTCGACGATGACGGTGTGGCGCGCCGCGGCCTCTTCGAGGCACTGCCGCATGTGCTCGCACTGCGCGGTGAGCTTGGCCTCGTCGTGGCTGCGGGCCTCGGCGCGCAGGCGGACCTGGTTCGGGATGACGTTGGTCGCGACGCCGCCCTGGATCACGCCGACGTTGGCGGTGGTCTCGTCGTCGATGCGTCCGAGCCGCATCGCCGCGAGGCCCTCGGCCGCGACCTCGATCGCGCTGATCCCGCGCTCGGGCGCCATGCCGGCGTGCGCCTCGAGGCCGTGCACCACGAACTCGAGATGGTTTGCGGCGGGCGCGCGGGTGACGAGGAAGCCGGGTGCGTCGCTGTCGAGGACGAGGCCGCTGCGCGCGCGCAGGCGGGTGAGGTCGAGGTGACGCGCGCCGAGGAGGCCGACCTCCTCGCAGATCGTGAAGGCGATCTCGATATCGCCGTGCGGCGCGCCCTGCTCCTGCAGCGCCCGCACCACCTCGCAGATGATTGCGAGGCCCGACTTGTCGTCGCCGCCGAGGACGGTGCGGCCGTCGCTGCGGACGACGTCGCCCTCGATGATCGGCTGCACGCCCTCGCCCGGGACGACCGTGTCCATGTGGGCGGAGAGCAAGAGCGGCGCGGCGTCCGGCGCCGTGCCGCGAACGCGCGCGAGGAGGTTCCCGGTGTCGCCGCCGACCTTCGTGCCGGCGTCGTCGAACCACACCTCGGCCCCGAGCGTTTCGAGCTCACGCACGAGGCGCAGCGCGACGGCGCGCTCGCGGCGCGAGTGGCTGTCGATGCGAACGAGGTCGAGGAAGAGCGCGAGCAGGCGCTCGCGCGAGATCGCGACGGTGCCGTCGGGCATCGCGGCGAACTCTACACGGCGATGGTTGCGGACGCGACGGGTGGGGCAAGGACTGCGGCGGCCGGGGTGCGGCCGCCGCAGGTGGGGGTGGAGCAGCGGGCGGGCGGGGGGTCTCGTTAGTCGCTGACGATGAAGTTCGGATCGCCGGGAGCCGGATCGCTGACCCAGTCGTAGGTGTGTCCCGCGGCCGGATGCTCCCCGTGGATCTTGAACGACGAGTTGATGTCGCCGCTGTTACCGGAGCTGAGGGTGATCTCGACGTCGTCGAGCACCATGCCGTCGAGATCGCCGACGTTCGTCGTGTAGCCGTGGTGCGAGATGTAATAGGCTTCCATCCCGGTCGCGACGTGACGGACGGCCGACGCGACCTTGGCGTCGTAGCCGCGCGCGCGGTAGGCGGCGAACTGCGGGATCGCCAGGCTCGCCAGGATGCCGATGATCGAGGTCACCACCAGGAGCTCGATCAACGTGAAGCCGGCGTCGGAGCGGCGAACGGTGCGAGGCGACATGCCTCCGGACCGAGCAAGGGCGGTGCCACACTCCTCCGGCACGAGGACCGTCACGGGAGTGGCACCCGCCTGTGGAGAATTCGCGATTTGGCGTACCCGGTGCCTCGAACGCCTGCGGGGCACCCATAGCGTCTGTGACGCTGTGGCCAAGTTTTGTCAGTCGCGCGAACGCTGCCGGAGCGCGGCGCGGCGGCCGGCGCAAACCGCGGCGGTCCGTGTGGCCGCGTCGTGTCGCGTATGGCGGCGTCGGGCGGGCCGTCACCGCGCAAGCGCCATGGCGTTGGACGCGTACGATCGCGCGGAGCGTTCCGACCGACTCAGATGCGCGAGCGCAGCAGCTCGCGCTGTAGCTTCAGCGCTTCGGGCATCGTGCGCGCGAGCTTCTCATAGAGCTCGCCCTGCGACTCGATCTCCGACTTCCACTCGGCGGCATCGATCGCGGTCGCGGTCTTCACGCGCTCGGGATCGATGTCGAGCCCGGTGAGATCGAGGTCGTGCTCGCGCGGCACCCAGCCGAAGAGCGTCTCGACGGCGCCGACGCTGCCTTCGGCCCGGTCGAGGATCCACTTGAGGACGCGCATGTTCTCGCCGTAGCCGGGCCAGAGGAACTTGCCGTCGGCGTCCTTGCGGAACCAGTTCACCAAGAAGATCGGGGGCGGCTCGCTGAGGCGCGTTTGCGTGCGGAGCCAGTGCGCGAAGTAGTCACCCATGTCGTAGCCGCAGAAGGGCAGCATCGCCATCGGGTCGCGGCGAACGACGCCGACCTTGCCCGACGCGGCGGCGGTCGTCTCGGAGCCCCTCGTCGAGCCGAGATACACGCCGTGCGTCCAGTTGAGGGCCTGCAGGACGAGCGGCACGGTCGTCGCGCGGCGGCCGCCGAAGATGATCGCGGAGAGCGGCACGCCCTGCGGATCGTTGGCGTGCTCGGAGAGGATCGGGTTGTTCGCCATGGGCGCGGTGAAGCGCGAGTTCGGGTGCGCGGCGGGCTCGGTCGCGACGCCGCGTTTCCACGGCCGCCCCTGCCAGTCGATGAGCTCCTCGGGGACCTCGCCGTCCTTGCCTTCCCACCAGACGTCGCCGTCTTTCGTCATCGCGACGTTGGTGTAGAGGCTGTCCTTCTTGATCGTCTCCATCGCGTTGGGATTGGTCTTGCGGTTCGTTCCCGGCGCGACGCCGAAGTAGCCGTTCTCCGGGTTCACCGCCCAGAGCCGGCCGTCGGGTCCGACTTGGATCCACGCGATGTCGTCGCCGACGGTGCGGATCTTCCAGCCCTTGAAGGCCGGCGGCGGCACCATCATCGCGAAGTTGGTCTTGCCGCAGGCGCTCGGGAAGGCCGCCGCGACGTAGCGGACGCGACCGTCGGAATCCTCCGCCTCGAGGAGCAGCATGTGCTCGGCGTGCCACCCTTCGGTCTTGCCGAGGAAGGAGGCGATGCGGAGCGCCAGGCACTTCTTGCCGAGCAGCGCGTTGCCGCCGTAGCCGCTGCCGATCGACCAGATCGTGTTGTCCTCCGGGAAGTGGCAGACGTAGCGGCGGTCGGGATTGCAATCGAGCACCGAGTGCAGGCCGCGGTTGAACGCGTCGGAGTCGCCGAGCGTGTCGAGCGCGACCGTTCCCATCCGCGTCATGATGCCCATGTTGAGCGCGACGTAGATGCTGTCGGTCAGCTCGATGCCGACCTTCGCGAACGGCGAGCCGAGCGTTCCCATGACGTAAGGCACGACGTACATGGTGCGGCCGCGCATCGCGCCGTCGAAGAGCGCGCCGAGCTTCTGGTACGCCTCTTTCGGAGCCATCCAGTTGTTGTTCGGTCCGGCCATCTCTTTCGTGCGCGTGCAGACGAAGGTGAGATGCTCGGTGCGCGCGACGTCGTTCGGGTTCGAGCGATGCAGGTAGCAGCCGGGGAGCTTCTGCTGGTTGAGCGGGATCAGCACGCCCATCTCGACCGCCTGCTTCGTCAAGCGCTCTTTCTCTTCCGCCGACCCGTCACACCAGACGAGCGCGTCCGGCTTGGTCAGCTTCGCCATGGACTCGACCCAGGAGAGCAGATGGGCGTTCGTGGTCGGCACGTCGGAACGGACGGTCGCGCGATTGTCGATCATGTCTCAACCTCTCTCGTGCGGGATGTGGGCGGTGCGGAAGGGCGCGATAGTAGCACAGCGACCCAGTATTCCAACACGCGGACGCCATGGCGAGGGCCTTTCGGCGCGGCTTTCGCGGCCGCGCGGGTTGGCAGCGCGACGGTGCGCGGACTATACGGAGCCCGCGATGTCGCTACGCCTTCTCGTCGCGGGCGCCGGCGCGCTGGGGTCGGTGTTCGGCGGCTTCCTGGCGGAGGCGGGGCATCGGGTCACCTTGCTCGGGCGACCGCCGCACCTCGCGGCGATCACGTCGGACGGTCTGCTGATCGAGGGCCTCTGGGGCACGCGCCGAGTCGCGGGGCTCTCGGCCGCCGTCGACGCGAGCGAGCTGCGGCCACCCTACGACGCGATTCTGCTCACCGTGAAATCCTACGACACGGCGCCGGTGCTCCGCGCGGTGGCGGCGACGCTCGCGGCGGACGGCTGCGTGCTCTCGTTGCAGAACGGGCTCGGCAATCTCGAGCAGGTCGCGGCCGCGGTCGGGCCGGCGCGCGCGATCGCCGGGCGGGTGATCTTCGGCGCCGTGGTGCCGCGCCCGGGCGTCGCGCAGGTCACGGTGTGCGCCGACCCGGTCGCAATCGGCGCCGCGACGCCGGGTGTCGCCGCGGCCGAGGCCCATGCGCGCGCCTGGGCCGAGCGCATCGCGGCAACGCCGATCACCGCCGAGTACACGCGCGACGTTTCGGCGCATCTCTGGATGAAGGTCTTCTACAACGCCGCGCTGAACCCGCTTGGCGCGCTCTTCGGCGTGCCGTACGGCGCCCTCGCCGACGACGCGGGGACACGCGAGGTGATGGACGCGATCATCGACGAGGGCTATGCGGTCGCGGCCGCGCGCGGCATCGTGCCGGTCGTGCCGACCGCGCCGGAGTATCGCGAGCTCTTCTACGGACGGCTGGTGCCGTCGACCGCGCACCATCGATCGTCGATGCTGCAGGATCTCGAGCGCGGGCGCGCCACCGAGATCGGCGCCATCAACGGACGGATTTGGGCCTACGGCCGCGACGCGGGCATCGAGACGCCCATCAACGCGACCATGACGAGACTGGTGCGGTGGCGCGAGCGCATCGCCGGCGCCGGCGAGAGGGACTGATGCTGACGATCGAGCCCGCCGCGCTCGCCGAGATGCGCGCACATGCGGAGGCGGCGTACCCGGAAGAATGCTGCGGCGTCGTGTTCGCGACGCCGGCCGGCCAGTCGGTGCGCCGCATGACCAACGACCAGAACCGCCTGCATGCCGTAGATCCGGTCGCGAACCCGCGCGACGCGCGCACCGCCTACAGTTTCGATTCCCGCGAGCTCCTTGAGGTGAACCTGCAGGGCGATCGGCCGGGCTGCACGATCCTGGTCTTCTACCATTCGCATCCCGATCACGGGGAAGCGGCGTACTTCTCGCCGACCGACAAGCAGCAGGGGCTCACGCAGTGGGAGCCGCAAGAGCCGACGTACCCGGGCGCGGTCTACATCGTCTTCGCGGTCTGCGCCGGCACTGTGACCGACGCGAAGGCATTCGCCTGGGACGAGACCGCGAGCGACTTCGTCGAGACGCCGATCGTGAGGGCCTGACATGCCGAAGCTCGCGCGCGGCGGCTGGGATTTGCACTACGACGTGGCCGGCACGGGCGAGGACGTCGTCGTCTTCACGCACGGGCTCGCCGCCAGCGGTGCGACCTGGAGTGCGCAAGTCGAGGCGCTCGCGCCGTACTACCGGGTCGTCACCTGGGACCTGCGCGCGCATGCCCGCTCCGGCTCGGGCGACGAGCCGTGCACGCCGGCGGTGCTCGGCGCCGATCTCGCGGCGGTGGCGCGCGAGGTCGGCGGTGGCCGTCCGGTGCATGCGGTCGGGCACTCCGCGGGCGGCGTCGTCGCCATGCGCTTCGCTCTCGATCACCCCGCGCTCGTCCGTTCCCTCGTGCTCGTCGGCACCGCCAGCGAGGCGAACGCGCGTGCCCAGGCGTTCTACGAGTCGCTCGCGGAGACCGCCGAGCGCGACGGCACCGCGGCGGTGGTGCGTCGCCTCGGCACGCGCGACGAGACCATTCCCGACCCCGAGCCGCGGGGCTTCGCCCGCGTCGCACGCGCGATGGGGAGCCTCCATGCGGCGCCGTTCACCGCCGAGCTCGCCGCGCTGCGCTGCCCGACCCTGATCATCGTCGGTGGGAAGGATTTCCTCGGGGTCGGCGGCTCGGTGATCATGAGCCGTCGCATCGCGGGCTCACGGCTGGAGATCGTGCCCGAGCGCGGGCACCCGATCTTTCGCGAGGATCCCGCCGGGTTCAACCGGCTGCTGCTGGATTTTCTCCAGGCGCACTGAGCGCCACGCTGCGCGCCGGCGACGGCTCGACCGCGGCGCGCAGCGTGTGGGCGGTCGCCGACGTCACGGTGGCGCGGATCAACGTCCCC
Source organism: Binatia bacterium (assembly GCA_041485125.1). Taxonomy (GTDB): domain Bacteria; phylum Desulfobacterota; class Binatia; order UTPRO1; family UTPRO1; genus JBGPIT01. Next base: position 6,371 of record JBGPIT010000144.1, read on the forward strand.
GGCGCCGCGTCGCTCTGTACGACCGCCGTCACGAACTGCGGCGTCTTGCCGGCGACGTGGCCGGGCGGCCGGCGCGCCGGCCCTTCGACGAGGATCTCGGTGGTGCGCCCGATCCAGCGCGCGTTGCGCTCGGCGCTGATCGCTTCCTGCCGCGCGATCACGTGCGAGAGGCGGCGGCTCTTCTCGTCCTCGCTGACGGTTTCGGCCCACTTCGACGCTTTGGTCAGGCTCCGCTGGGAGTATTTGAAGAGGAACGCTTGATCGTAGCGGATCTCGTCGAGCAGCGTGCAGGTCGCGTCGAAGTCGGCGGGCTCCTCACCAGGGAACCCGACGATGACGTCGGTCGTTAGCGCGAGGTCGGGCACGGCGTCGCGTAGGCGCGCGACCAGGTCGTGGTAGGCCGCGACCGTGTAGCCGCGCTCCATGCGGGCGAGCACCGTGTCCGAGCCGGACTGGACCGGCAGGTGGAGCTGGGGCGCGATCTTGCGTACGTCGCGCATCGTGTGGATCAGCGCATCGGTCATGTCGGCGGGATGGGGGGAGGTGAAGCGGATGCGCTCGATGCCGTCGATCGCCGCGGTGCGCTCGAGCAGGACCGCGAAGTCGCAATCGCCGTCGCGGTAGGCGTTCACCGTCTGGCCGAGGAAGACGACCTCGCGCGTGCCGGTGGCGGCGAGCGCCCGTACCTCGTCGAGGATCGCGGCGGCGGGCACGCTGCGCTCGCGCCCGCGCACGTAGGGCACGACGCAGAAGGTGCAGAACTTGTCGCAGCCGCGCATCACCGTCACCCACGCCCGCACCGCGCCGTCGCGACGGGCAGCGGGGAGATCCGCGTAGGTCTCGTCGGGATCGAGACGGACGTCGACGAGCGGATCGTCGGACGCGCCGCCGCCGAGGCGCGGCGCGATGCGCGCCTTGCCGGCGTGGCTCGCGGCGAGAAGCTCCGGCAGGCGGCGATACGCATCCGGGCCGACGACGAGATCGAGCTGGGGCACGCGCCCGGCGAGCGCGGCGCGGTGGTGCTGCGCCATGCAGCCGCACATCCCGAGGACGAGGTCGGGCCGTAGCACTTTGAGGTGCGCGAGATTGGTGAGCCGGGCGACGACGCGCTCCTCGGCGTGCTCGCGGATCGCGCAGGTATTGAGCAGGATCACGTCGGCGCTCGCGGGATCGCTGGTCGCGGCGTAGCCGTGCGCCGCGATGTGGCCGAGGATCAGCTCGCTGTCGGCCACGTTCATCTGGCAGCCGTAGGTTTCGATGTAGACGGCGCGGCGCACGAGCGCGGGACTATAACGGCCGCCTTTTCCGCCGGCAACGCGGCCGGGCCGCGGATCGCACCCTACCGGACTCGCGACGCTCGCGTGCGATCTGTGCTAGGTCTCGACCGTGCGCGACCCGTTCGCTCCGCCGCCGGACGATCCTCGCCGGCAGTTCCGCGACCTCGAGGCGACGTTGCTGCGCTGCCCGCGCTGCGATGACGTCGTGCCGGTGCGGAAGCGCCTGCTGCTGGTGCTGCCGGAAGGCGACAAGTTCGAGTACGTGTGCCCGCATTGCTCCGCGACCTGCGGCACCAAGATCGAGCGGCCGCCGCCGATCGGCTTCCAGCGCTGATGCGGATCGTCTCTCTCATTCCGAGCGCGACCGAGATCGTCTGCGCGCTCGGCGCCGCGCGCGAGCTGGTCGGCGTCTCGCACGAATGTGATTTCCCTCCCGAGGTGTGCGCGCTGCCGGCGCTCACCCGGCCGAAGATCCGCGTCGACGCGACCAGCGCCGCGATCGACCAGAGCGTGCGGGCGCTGGTCGAGCGCGGCCTCAGTGTCTACGAGATCGACGTCGCACGGCTCGCGGCGCTCGCACCCGACGTGATCGTCACCCAGCAGCACTGCGAAGTGTGCGCGGTGTCCTACTCGGAGGTCGTCGCCGCGGTGCGCGAGGTCCTCGGTCCGGCGACCGTGATCGTCTCGCTGGCGCCGAACGTCCTCGCCGACGTGTGGCGCGACGTCGCCGCCGTCGGTGCGGCGCTCGGCCGTGCCGAGCGGGCCTCGGCGCTCGTCGCCGAGCTTCAGCAGGGACTCGAGACGATCCGCGCGGCAACCGCGGGAGGCGACCGCCCGGTCACCGCCTGCATCGAGTGGCTCGACCCTTTGATGACGGCCGGCAACTGGGTTCCCGAGCTGGTCGACATCGCCGGCGGCGCGTACCCGTTCCGCCGTGCGGGCGAGATGAGCCATTTCGTGGGGTGGGACGCGCTCGTCGCGGCCGCCCCGGAGGTCGCGGTCCTCATGCCCTGCGGTTTCAAGATCGAGCAGACCCGGCGTGAGCTCGCCACGTTCACGTCGCGCCCGGAGTGGCGTGCGCTCCCCGCCGTCCGCAGCGGTCGGGCGGCGGTCGTCGACGGCAACGCCTACTTCAACCGCCCTGGTCCACGCCTAGTCGAGAGCGCCGCGATCCTCGCCCGTCTGATTCACCCTGACGCTGACGTTCCCGGCGTGCCGTCAGGCGCCTTCGAGACGCTGACGTCCTAGCGGGCCCCGGCCGAGACGTCGGATGCCGCATCTCGCGCTCGACTCGGGGGTGCTGCGCGGGTCGTTCTTCCGCGGTCCGTCAGACCCGCCTTCGCCCCGCGCCCACGATCGTTCGATCGGCCGTCGTGTTTGACACTCCAGAATGGTCGGCAGTAGCGTCGCCTCGTGCGGCGGGCATCGACTGGTCGGTCCAACGCGGGCGCCGTTGTGCGTGTGTCGTCGGCTCGCGCCCGCAGCGCGGCGAAGAAGCGCTCGTCACGCGTACGGCGCATTGGTCCTCACGCCTCGCGCTATGCCTTGGGCGGCGAGAGCCTGTCGCTGATGGCGGCGCTGCTCGATACCGCGGGGGAGTCACGGCTGGGGACGCGCGTGTTCGGACGGTTGGCGACGCAACTCGCGCGTGCGCTCGACGCCTCGGTGCTGAGCATCCGTCTCCTCGACCGTTCCGGCCGCTCGCTCGACTTGAAGGCATGCGTCGGGATGTCGAAGAAGCTCCGCGATCGGCTCCGGCGCCTTCCGGTCAGCTCGCCGATCGGCCGTGCGCTGGTCGGTGGCGGCGTCAGCGTGCACTCGGGTGGGCCGCTCGGCATCGAGGGGCCGTGGCCGTCCTCGGTGCGGCGTCGTTTTCAAAGCGCGGTCTTCGTGCCGATCCGCTCCGACGGGACCGTCGTCGGTGCGCTCGGCGTCGGCTGGACGCGTGGCGCGCCGCCGCCACAGTCGCAGCTCCGATTCGTCGATGCGCTCGGCCGTCAGCTCGGCGTCGCGCTCGGCGTCGTCCGCGCCCGCGAGACGCGCCGGAAGCTCCGTTCCGAGACCCAGCTGCTGCGGAAGATCACCGCCGCGCTCAGCGCCAACCTCGAGCAACGCGAGATCCTCGACATGGTCACGAGCGCGGCCTGGCGTCTCACGCGCGCGGCCGGCGCGATCGTGGTGCTGCAGTCTCCCGAGCGCGGCGAGTTCGAGATCGCGAGCCAGAGTCACGGGCCGCGGCAGCGTCCGAAGCTCCGGCTGGTCGGCATGCGATTCCCGGCGGCGAACAGCCTCGCCGGCCGCGTCGTGCGAACCGGCCGCGCTTTCCGGATCCGGGACACCGCGCGCGATCGTCGTCCGATGGTCCGCCAGCTCGTGCAGGCCGGGGACGTACGCGGGCTGCTCATGGTTCCGCTGCGTGGCACGATCGGCGCGCGCACCGCGCCGGGAGCGCGTTCCGCCATCGGTGTCCTCGCGGTCTCGAGCCCGACGCCGCGCACCTTCTCGGACCACGATCGCCGCATCCTCACCCAGCTCGGGCAGCAGGCGAGCATCGCGATCCAGAACGCGCAGCTCTTCACCTCGATCCGCAACCATCGCCAGGTGCTGCGGCGACTGTACTCGCAGCAGTTCGCGACCCTCGAGGGCGAGCGCAAGCGCATCGCCCACGAGCTGCACGACGAGATGGGGCCGACCCTTTCCGCCACGCTCATCAACCTGAAGCTCCTCAAGGACGAGGTGCGCGCGAACGGCGCGTTGCCGACGCGCGTCGCCGATACCGAGCGGCTGCTGAAGGGATTGATCGACAAGGTGCGGGAGCTCGCCTACGGGCTCCATCCGCCGATGCTCGAGAACGTCGGGCTTGCCGAGAGCATGCAGTGGATGATCGAGACCTACTTCACCGGCGGGCGGCTCGCGATCGACTACCGCTTCACCGGGACGGTCGCCGACTTGAACCCCGACCTGGCCCTGGCGCTCTATCGCATCGCGCAGGAGGCGCTCACCAACATCGTGAAGCACGCCGAGGCGCGCCGGGTGCGGGTGCGGCTCCGATCGACGCCGTCGCTGATCGCGCTGCACGTGGACGACGACGGCTGTGGTTTCGATACCGCGCGCATCGAGCGCAAATCGGGTTTTGGTCTCGCCAGCATGCGAGAGCGGACGCAGCAGCTGCGTGGACGGATGGCGCTACGCTCGGCGCCCGGCAAGGGATGTCGTTTGACCGTGTCATTCCCCGTGGAGGTGCCCGGTGCGCGTGCTGTTGGTTGACGATCACACTCTCTTTCGCCAGGGCCTGCGCACCTTGCTCGAGAAGCACGGCGGCTTCCAAGTCATCGGCGAAGCGGAGGACGGCCGGACCGCGGTGACGATCGTCGAGGAGCTCCATCCCGACATCGTGGTCATGGACATCGCCATGAAGGGGTTGAACGGCATCGAGGCGACCCGCCAGATCCGCCAGCGCTTTCCGAACACGCAAGTGGTCATGCTTTCGATGCACCTCCTGGAGTCCTACGTCCGCCAAGCGCTCGAGTCGGGCGCACAGGGCTATCTGCTGAAGAGCGTCGCCGGCAGCGAGCTGGTCGCCGCGCTCGAGAGCGTTCGCAACGGTGGCAGCTATTTCAGCGGTCCGGTCTCGCGGATGATCGTCGAGGGCTACCTCGAGACCAGTCGGGCAGCGAAAGCGGAGAAGGTGTC
>JBGPIT010000145.1:0-11178 GCA_041485125.1 Binatia bacterium
ATCGCGCTCTCGAACCTGGCGTTGGTGACCGGCCACGTCGGCACCGTCGGCGCCGGCATCAACCCGCTGCGCGGGCAGAACAACGTGCAGGGCGCCTGCGACATGGGGGCGCTGCCTGACGTGCTCGCGGGCTATCAGCGCGTCGACGACCCGGCCGCACGCGCGAAGTTCGGAGCGGCGTGGGGCACCGTGATCCCCGAGCGCCCCGGGCTCACGACGCTCGCGATGGAGCACGCCGCGCACGACGGCGCGGTGCGGGCGATGCTGATCCTCGGGGAGGACCCCGTCGTCACCGATCCCGGCAGCACCGCCGTGCAGCGCGCCCTCGAGGCCCTCGACTGCCTGATCGTGTGCGAGCTCTTCCTCACCGACACGGCCCGGCTCGCCGACGTCGTCTTTCCCGTCGCGAGCTTCGCGGAAAAGGACGGCACGTTCACGTCGACCGAGCGCCGCGTGCAGCGCGTCCACCGCGCCGTACCACCGCCGGGCGAGGCACGCGCCGACTGGGAGATCCTCGAGGCGCTCGCCGCGCGACTGGGGCGTCCCATGGGTCTCACCAGCGCCGCCGGCATCTTCGACGAGGTGGCGCGACTCTCACCCATCTACGCCGGCATCGACTACGCCCGCCTCGATCGCGGTGGGCTCCAGTGGCCGTGCCCGAACGCGGATCATCCAGGAACGCCGCGCCTGCACGAGGAAGAGTTCACGCGCGGTCGCGGCCGCCTCGTGCCCGTGGTGCACACGCCGCCCGCGGAAGCGACGGATACGGAGTACCCGCTCCAACTCACCACCTTCCGCCTGCACCACGTCTACGGCTCGGGATCGATGACCCGGCGGGCGCCGCTCCTCGAGCGCGAGAATCCCCGCGGCCTTTTGTGGATCAATCCGACCGACGCCGCGGCGCTCGCGATTCATGATGGCGGGGGAGTGCGGATACGGTCGCGACGCGGCGAGGTCGCCACCCGGGCAGTCGTGTCGACGGACGTGCCTCCCGGCACGGTCGCGATGCCGTACCATTTCAGCGAGGCACCGCCGAACCTCGTCACCAACACCGCGCTCGATCCGATCTCGAAGATGCCCGAGCTCAAGGTCTGCGCCGTCGCGGTCGAGGCGCTGCCGTGAACGACGGCGGTGTCGTCGCCGATCGTGCGACGATCGAGCGGCTGCGCAGCGCGCTCGCGCGCGACCGTGTCCTCTACGAGCGCCGCGGCGCGGGGGCCGAAGCCGAGTGGCGCCGCGTCACCGCCGCCGAGCCGTTCGACTGGGACGCGGGTCCGGCGCTCACGGGCGTGAAGCGCTTCTTCTTCCCGAACCGGGAGCCGCTGCTGCGCTGGAGCGGCGACGTAGTCGAGGAAACGATGCCGGATCCCGAACCGTTCGCGCTGTTCGGGCTGCGCGGGTGCGATCTCGCGGCGATCGCCTACCTCGACGTCTTTTTCGCCGGCGATGCCGCCTACGAGGCTCGCCGCCGCCGCGCGACGCTCGTCGGCCTCAACTGCGTCGCGGCGTGCGCCGGAGGATTCTGTCACGAGGTCGACGCGGGCCCGTTCGCGCGCGCCGGATTCGACCTGGCGCTGACGCCGCTGCCGGACGGACGCGTGGTCATCGACGCGGGGAGCGCGGCGGGCGACGATCTCATCCGGTCACACTGCACCGGCGGCCGCCCACTCGATGCGGAGACCGCGCGCGCATGGGCGCGGGTCGAGGCCGACGCGCTCGCCACGTTTCCGGCGCGCGCCTCGGTCGCCCGCGCGGCCGCCCGCATCAACGCGGCGCCGGGCGCGAGCCCGATCGAGGACGCCGAGTGGCAGGGCCTCGGGCGATCGTGTCTCGCCTGCACCGGCTGCACGAGCGTGTGCCCGACGTGCAGCTGCTTCACGGTCGTCGACGAGCCGAACGGCCAGCGCGGGGAGCGCGTGCGCTATTGGGACAGCTGCCTGCTCGAGGGTTTTCAGCGTGAGGCGTCGGGCCATCATCCCGCGCCGCGCGCCGGCGATCGCGTGCAACGCTTCTGGACGCACAAGCTCTCGCAGGACTTCGCGGAAACCTGCGGCCGCATCGGGTGCGTCGGTTGCGGGCGGTGCGACGTCACGTGCCCGGGCGTGATCGGCGCGGCGCGGGTGCTCGGCACCCTCGGCCGCGAGGACGAAACGTGAGCTGGCTGCCGCAGCGGGCACGGATCGTCGCGATCGCCAGCGAGTGCGCCGACACCCGGACCTTCGTGCTCGCGCTCGAACCGCCCTCGCCGCGCTTCGATACCGCGCGGCCGGGACAGTTCGTCATGCTGTCGATTCTCGGCGTCGGCGAGGCCGCCTTCACGATGTCGCGGCTGCCGTCCGCCGGCGCCGCCCCGGGCACCGTCACGGTGACGGTCCGGCGGGTCGGCAGCGTGACGGGGCATCTGTTCACGCTGCGCACGGGTGCGAGGGTCGGCGTGCGCGGCCCGTTCGGCCGCGGTTTTTCGCTCGCCCCTGGCGTTCCGACGCTCTACGTCGCCGGCGGCTGCGGCCTGGCGCCGCTCGCGGCGGCGATCGATGGCCACCTCGCTGCGCAAACGGTCGAGACGCCGGTTTCGATCCTCTACGGCGCGCGCGACATGGCGACGCGGATTCTGCACACGTCGCTGGCGCGGTGGCGCGCCGCGCCGAACGTGCACGTGCTCGAATGTGTCGAGCACCCGACGCCGCAGTGGACGGGGTACGTCGGCGGCGTGCTCGATCACCTCGACGACGCCGTCGCGGCGACCGGCGCGGAGCGCGCCGCCGTGTGCGGCCCGCCGGCGATGCTGGCGTCGACGTGCGCGGCCTTGGTTCGCGCCGGGCTGGCGCCCGCCGGCATCCAGGTCGCGCTCGAACGGCAGATGAAGTGCGGCGAGGGCCACTGCGGCCGCTGCTACGTCAACGCGCGCTACGTCTGTACCGATGGCCCAGTGTTCTCGTACGCCGAGCTCATGGCGATGCCCGACGCGTTCCGCGCCGAGGACCGGGCCGCTGCCGCGCAGTCCCCACCTCTCGTCGCACCGACGCCGTGGCCGCGGGGTACCACGCCGATGAACGGGCAAGCACGTGGATGAGAGCGTCGAGGCAGGCAACGTTCGGCGCTTCATCGCCACGGGCGTGCAGTGGCCGGAGATCGAGCGTGTCCAGGAGCAGCTGCGCGTCTGCGAAGCCGAGCTGGCCAGCGTCGTCTCCATCGCCGCTGACGCGATCCTGTCGATCGACGACGGCGAGCGCATCGTGCGGTACAACGAAGGCGCCGAGCAGATCTTCGGCTGGTCACGCGAAGAGATACTCGGCAAGCGCCTGGATCTGCTGATCCCCGATCGCTTTCGGCGAATCCATCGCCAGCACGTACGTGATTTCGCGGCCACGCCTCTGAAGACGCGCAGGATGGGCGACCGCCCCCTCACGATCGTAGGGCTCCGAAAGAACGGCGACGAGTTCGCGGCGGAGGCGGCCATTTCCAAGCTGCAGATGGGTGGCCGGAATTCCTTCACGGTCGTGCTGCGGGACGTCACCGAGCAGAAGCGCGCCGAGCGCCGCCAGGTATTCCTCTGCGAGGCGGGAGCCGTGCTGTCGTCGACGTTGGACCATGAGCAAACTCTGAGCAACATCGCCCAGCTCGCGCTGCGCTTGCTCGCGGACTGTTGCATCATCGACCTCGTCGACGAGGATGGCGGCGCCCGCACGTGCAGGGTCACTCACCGCGATCCCACCAAGTCGCACCTGGCGGACGCCCTCGAGCGCTCCGTACTCGATCGGAGCAAGCCCAACCTCGGCGCGGCTGTTCTCGAGGCGCGGCGCCCCGTGCTCGTGTCGGAGGTGAGCGACGAGCATCTCCAGTCTCTCGCGCAAGATTCCGAGCGCCTCCGGCTGCTTCGCGAGCTGGACCCGGTCTCCTACGTCGGTTTGCCGCTCATCGTCCGCGGTCGGACGCTCGGGGCGATGGTGCTCGTCTCCTCGGATCCGTGCCGCCGTCACGTGTCGGCCGACGTGACGCTCGGCGAGGATCTCGCCTACCGCGCCGCACTGGCCTTGGACAATGCGCAGCTCTATCGGAGCGTGCAGCGCGCGATTCAGGCCCGGGACGATGTCCTCAACATCGTCGCGCACGATCTACGTAACCCGCTGACCGCGTGTGCCCTGGCCGCTGCCACGCTTCTGCACACGCAGCCCGATGAGGATGGCTGGAGGTTCGTCACCAAGGGAGCTGAAATCATCGTCAGGTCGATCGAACGCGCGACCCGTCTCATCCAGGATCTACTGGACGTCGCGCGAATCGAGGCGGGGAAGCTCGCCATCGAGCGCACTCGCGTGCCGTCGCGGGACCTGGTGCTCGAAGCCAGCGAAACCTTCACCGCGATGGCTTCCGACACATCGCTGGAGCTTCGGGTAGAGATCCCCCGGGACCTCCCGGCGGTCTCGGTAGACCGAGAGAGGGTCCTTCAAGTCATCGCGAATCTCGTCGACAACGCGATCAAGTTCACGCCGCCTGGCGGCCGGATCGTCCTCGGCGCGAACCGCAGCGAGGACGAGGTGCGCTTCTCGGTCACGGACAGCGGCCCCGGTATCCCTCCCGACGAGGTTCCACACCTCTTCGATCGCTTTTGGCAGGCCCGCCGAACGGACCGGCGCGGGGCCGGTCTGGGGCTTTCGATCGCGAAGGGCCTAGTCGAGGCTCATGGTGGACGGATCTGGCTGGAGAGCACCGCGGGCGGTTGGGGCAGCACTTTCCATTTCACCCTGCCGGTAGCACCCGAGGATCGGCCGACGACGGCCGTTACGTCGACGACGTCGCCGGGGTGTGGGTAGCGGCAGTTCCTCGCGTGCGCGCCGTCCCGTCGAGATCGAAGACGATCACCTCCACGTTTCGCACCGTTGGCAAGTGCGAGCGGGCGCATTTCCCAACTCCGGGACGACACCGCTCGAAAACCGAGGCGTACCGTCCGGCAAGCGATTTGCTCTGATGTTTGGACAGTATCGAGGAGGGCAGAATGATGAAAATCGAAGCATTGATGACCCGGGAGGTGGAGACGTGCCGTCCCACCGACTCCCTGAGCCGCGCGGCGGAGCTGATGTGGGATCACGACTGCGGTTGTCTCCCGGTGGTCGACGAGAGCGGACGCGTGATCGGGATGATCACCGACCGCGACGTCTGCATGGCAGCGTACACCCGCGGCGAGCCGCTCGAGGGCGTGGCGGTGTCGGCGGCGATGTCGAAGCAGCTCTTCTCGTGTCGGCCGCGCGACACCGTGCGTGACGCCGAGAGCATCATGAAGGGGAAGCGGGTACGCCGCTTGCCGGTGGTCGATGCCGACGGTCGTCTCGTCGGACTGATCTCGCTGAACGACATCGCACGCGAGGCCGAGCGCGAGAGCGCCGGCGGTGCCAAAGCCGTCGGTCTCGACGAGGTCGCGCTGACGCTCGGCGCGATCTGCGCGCCGCGAGGGCCGCGGCAGGTGATGGCGAGCGCGTAGCGCGCAATCGGCGTGACGCTGCTGGCGTTGACGGTGTCGGAGGCCCGTTACCCACGGCACGGCGCGCGCTGCGCGCGCCGACGGACGCCGCTGCCGACGCTTCCGTGCCCCCCTTCTCCCCGAGCTCATCCGCGTGAAACAACGAGCCGGGATGTATCGTTCGCCTCGCAATGATGCCGGCATCATTGCCGTCTCCAAGCCGACCGCGACGCCGTGGCATACGATGGCGGTGTCGGACGTGGGGCGCGCCCTTGCGACCGACCTGAGCCACGGTCTCTCTCCCGAGCAGGCCGCGGCGCGACTCGCGAGCGACGGCCGCAACGAATTGCAGAGAAAGGGCGCGCCGCCGCCGCTCGCGATCCTGGTGTCGCAGTTTCGCAGCGTCGTCGTCGCGGTGCTGATCGTTGCGGCGGTCGTCTCCGCCGCCGTCGGTGACGTCATCGAGAGCGGCGCGATCCTCGCGATCGTCGTCCTGAACGCGATTCTCGGTTTCGTACAGGAGTACCGCGCCGAGCGCGCCATCGCCGCGCTCGCGCGCCTGACCGCACCGCGCGCGCGCGTGCTGCGGGGCGGGCGAGCCGCGGAGGTCCCGGCAGTCGAGGTGGTGCGCGGCGATCTCCTGCTCCTCGAGGCCGGCGATCTCGTCGCCGCAGACGCGCGGCTCGTCGACGCGACGGCGCTGCACGCCGCAGAGGCGGCGCTCACCGGCGAGTCCGCGCCGGTCGCGAAAGCGGTACACGCGTGCGCCGCCGACACCGCGCTCGCCGACCGCACGAGCATGGTGTTCCTCGGCACCAGCATCACCCGCGGTACCGGCCGCGCAATCGTCGCCGGCACCGGGATGGCAACGGAGATCGGCCGTATCGCCGCCCTCCTCGACGAGGCCTCCTCGGGCGGGACGCCGCTTCAACACAAGCTCGATCAGGTCGCGCGCCGCCTACTCGTCGCGTGCCTCGCGATCGTCACGCTCGTCTTCGCGCTCGGCGTGCTGCGCGCGATCCCGCCGCTCGAGATGTTCCTCGCGGCGGTGAGCCTCGCCGTCGCCGCGGTGCCCGAGAGCTTGCCTGCCGTGGTGACGATCGCGCTCGCGCTCGGCGTTCAGCGGATGGCGCGGCGGGGGGCGCTGGTGCGGCGGCTGCCGGCGGTCGAAACGCTCGGCTCGGCCGACGTCATCTGCACCGACAAGACCGGCACGCTCACGCTCGGCGAGATGACGGTGCGGCGGGTCGTGACCGCGAGCGGGGTCTACACGGTCACGGGCGAAGGCTATGCGACCGAGGGCGACATCTTCGCCGCGGACGGGTCACGGGCGGCCTCGGCGGCGGCGCTGCGCGCGCTGCTGACCGCCGCGGTCGCGTGCGTCGACGCGGAGCTCACGACGCGTGACGGCCGGCCGTCGATCGTCGGCGATCCGACCGAAGGCGCGCTGCTCGTCGCCGCTGCGAAGGCGGGCATCGCGCGTACCGCGCTCGAGGGCGCGATGCCGCGGGTCGCGGCGATCCCCTTCGACTCGGACCGCAAGCGCATGACGGTCATCCGCCGTGACGACGGCGCGACGCGCGTCTTCGTCAAAGGCGCCCCCGAGGTGATCCTGGAGCGCTGCACGATGATCCGGACCGACGAAGGCGTGGTACCGATCTCCGAGCGTGCCCGCGGCGCCATGCTCGAGGCGTGCGCGCTGCTCGCGGCCGACGCGCTCCGCGTCCTCGCGCTCGCGGAGCGCACGCTCGACGGCTCGCCCGCCGGCGCCGACGCGATCGAGCGCGAGCTCACGCTGCTCGGTCTGGCCGGCCTGCAAGACCCGCCGCGCGCCGAGGCACGCGAGGCGGTCGAGCGCTGCAAGCGCGCCGGGATCCGCACCGTGATGATCACCGGCGACCATCCGGACACTGCCCGTGCGATCGCCCGCGAGCTCGGGATTCTCACCGGCGGCGACGAGGTGATCGTCGGTCGCGAGCTCGACATGCTCGACGACGCGGCGCTCGCCGGGCGCGTGCGCTCGGCCGCGGTCTACGCGCGGGTCACGGCCGAGCACAAGCTCCGCATCGTGCGCGCGTGGAAGGCGCAGGGCGCCGTGGTCGCGATGACCGGGGACGGCGTCAACGACGCGCCGGCGCTCGAGGAGGCGGCGATCGGCATCGCCATGGGTACCACCGGCACCGAGGTGACGAAGGAAGCCGCCGACATGGTGATCACCGACGACAACTTCGCCTCGATCGTGTCGGCGATCGAGGAGGGCCGTGGTGTCTACGACAACATCGAGCGCACGCTCGCGTACTTGCTCTCGGGCAACGCCGGCGAGCTCGGGGTGATGCTGGTCGCCGCGCTCATGGGCTGGCCGCTGCCGCTGCTGCCCATCCAGCTGCTGTGGATCAACCTCGTCACCGACGGTCTGCCGGCGCTCGCGCTCGCGACCGAGCCGCCGCACGCCAACGTGCTGGCGCGCCCGCCGCGCCACCGCGATGCGGCATTGATGGACCGGCATTTCTTCCGGCGCATCGTTTTCGTCGGCGGTCTGAGCGCGGGCGTGACGCTGGCGGCATTCGTGTACGAGTTGCGCAGCGGTGACGGCATCGAAAGCGCGAGGAACGCCGCGTTCGCGGTGCTCGTCATCGATCAGCTGCTGCGATCGTTGGGAGCACGCAGCGCCACCCGCACGGTGTGGGAGCTCGGCATCCTCTCGAACCTGCGCCTGGCGCTGATCGTCGTCGCGAGCTTCGCGCTCCAGATCGTGATCCAGCACGCGCCGGTGTTCGAGGGCATCTTCCGCACCGAGCCGATTACGCTCGCGCGGACCGCCGTGTGGACGGTGATCGGCGCGCTGCCGTTCTTCGTGCTCGAGGCCACCAAGATCCTGACGCGCCGCCGTCGTTGACGGCGCCGCTCGCGATGCGCGCGCCGGCCGGCCTTCTCGCGGACGGGAACCGGAAGCTATTCCCACGCGGGATTCTCAGAGCCGCGAAAGGCGTCTGGCACGCGACGATACGTCCCGACACTCGATCGCGCGACATGGTCGCATTGACGCTAGTCCCAACGCTCAGTTGCGCGTTCGGTGCCACCGCCTCGAACAGCGCAACCGCCTTGGCAAGCAAATTGGATGGCGAACGGCGACGGAGCATGCCATGATCATCGACACCGGCAGGAAGGCGTCACGACTCTACGCCAGTCGCGACGAAGACTTCGAGCACCACACTCGAAGCTACATTCGCGCGATCAGCAAGGAGATTGCCGCGAGCCGTGCGCGAAAGTCACGCGCCCTACCCCTCACCGCGGCTCTTCCGCCGGGCGACGGAACCACAGCGGTGTCGACCGTCGCAAGCGGCGCGCGACTTCTCCGCCGACACTGACCGGGGGCGAGACAAGCGCGCGCAGCCGCGTGACTCTTGCGACGGGGTCCACTCACTCTCCGTCCCGCTCCCAGGTGGCAAAGAGCGCGCCGTCGGTGTCCGACCACGCGTACGACGTGCGCCCGCGGAACGCCTTCTTCAGCTCGCGCGCGATCCGGTGCGCGAGCTTTTGCGAGGTGGTCAGCACCTCGAGCCCCGCGGCCGTGCGATCGATGGTGACGACGCGGCGCTGCGGCTGGGTGTGCGCCGCGCGCGCGGCGACGTTCGCGATGCGCCGCCGGATCGCGTCTTCGTTGGCGCCCAAGTAGCTGCCTCGCAGGACGACCTTCCCGAAGCCTTCGTTGCCGCGGGTCTCGCTGCAGGCGGGACAGAGACGCCAAACGGCACGATCGAGGTAGGCCATGGTGACCTTGTGATCCGTGCGCCACTCCTTGCGCACGAACGACGCGCCGCAGTGCTTGCAGATGGTCGGCCCCGCGGTGCGCCGGCTTTTCTGCGCCGGCGGCGGGCTCTTCTCGCTGCGGCTTCCTCGACGGTTCAGACTCCGAATCAGTGCTTTGGTCATGTCAGTCCCCCTGGAAAATGCGACGCGCAGCCCATCACGTGGGTGATCGCGTTGCGGTCGTATTCGTCGCCGGAGCGATAGCCGGCGAAGAACGTGTTCAGGCGCGTCACACGGTCGGGCCATGCGCCGACCGCCTGGAGGCCGATCGAGACGCCGTAGTTGGTGAAGGCGAACTTGACGTCGCGGACGCCGTGCTCGCGGCAGAAGTATCCCGGCGGGTCGACCCACATCTCGTCGAGGATGCGGAGCCCCCGCCGTCGCTGCACGACGGCCCACTCCTCCGCGGGGAAGAAGTGCGCCATCCACAGCATCATGCCGAGCCCGAGATCTTGCGTGATCACGAGCTGGCCGTAGCTTTGCTCCACGAGCTCCCGCATGTCGGCAATCTCGCGGCTGAGCTCGTCGGGCGCAAGCAAGCGGTAGACGACGTACCCGTGGAACGCATCGAGCGCGCCGAGCCCGAACCCGGGGTAGATGTTGCTCAGGTCCTCACGCATCTTCCAGATGACCCCGCAGCCCGGGATGACGAAGCGGGGATGGATCGCGCGCACCAGTGCGATCGCCTGCTCGCGGTAGACCGGGTCGACCTCGCCCAGACGGTCGAGCGCATAGATCCACATCGCGAGGTAGTGGAAGTACTGGCCGTCGCGATCGGGCTCCTCGCCGATGCGAAGGCCGAGCGGCCGGCCGAGGACGCGCGTCACCTCCGCGACCACCCACTCGGCCTCGGCGAAATACCGTTCGTCGCGGAGCTTCTGAAAGAGCGAGACCAGCAGCACCACGCCGAACGCGTCGGTCCAGAGGTAACGAAGCCCGTTCGGCCAGATCCGCTCGGCGCGCATCCAGCGCAGTCGCGCCAGGACCTCGGCGACGTCGGTGAGGGGCTGCCCCTCGTGCGCCGAGGCCGCGGGGCTGTCGGTTGGGATTTCGTGCGTCACGATCTTCGCTTCAAAGTCCGAATGGGTACGTCTCCGGTACGCCGCGGGTCTCGACGTGCCCGAGCGCCGTAACCGCGTGCGTTTCGGCGAACCACACGTACTCGTCGAACTGCGCCGGCAGCACCGCCTGGAAGTAGTGGCTCGCGAGCTCGGTCTCGGGCCGGTAGATCACGCCGATCGCGCGCTCGAGCCGCGCCGCCATCAGCTCGTCGCGCACCTCGGCGCGTCGCGGAGCGCGCAGCGCGAGAAGAAACGCCTCGACGGTGCTGTCGCGACAGAGCCGCTCGTAGCTTTCGTCGTGCGCGGGACGCACCTGCTTCACCTCCATCGGACCGTCCCAATCGGTTGCGGCCGCGACGGTGCCGCGATCGGTCCCGAAGCCGACCGCGAAGGCGAGATCGCCGTAGGTCTCGCGCGCGAGCTGGCCGACGTTGAGCTCGCCGCGCGCGCCCATCTCGGTCGCCGCGGCGTTCCCGACGTGAGAGTTGTGCTCCCAGATCACGGCCTTGGTCTCCGGTCCGCGGAACGCGAGCAGCACCTGCAGGGTCTCGAACATGTGCTCGTCGCGCAGGTTCCACGACTCGCGTGAGCCGTAGTACATCGCGCGGTAGTAGCGTTCGGCGTTGGCGACGACCCGCGCGTTCTGGAGCGCGTCCATGAACCGGTCGCCGTCGCGCTGCTGGTAGTCGAGGCGGCGGCTCAGCATGTCGCGCAGCATCGCGACCACCTCCGCTTCGCAGCTGCGATATTTGCCAGTCACCACGGCGCGTCCGTAGGCCGCGGGGTCTCCCTGCCAGGGCGTCAAGTGGCCGTAGCGCGCGCGGGCGACGCGCGCCGCTGCCGGGTCGACAC
>JBGPIT010000146.1:0-11111 GCA_041485125.1 Binatia bacterium
AGAGAGGTATTGCACGGCCGCCGCGTCGAAGGCACACGGCCGGGCGTCGGCGCCTACCAAATCGTCGCCGCGGGCTGCCGGCGACGCCGACCCATCAAGGCTCCAACCACCACCGCGCCGGGTCGATCTCGACACCATCGAACGGCTCGGCGCGGATGGGCTCGGAGCCACCATGCGTGCTCGCGACAATCCATTGCCCTGCTTGCAGGCGGTACGCCTCGATCGTCCGCACGAGCGGATCGACGAGCCACAAATGACCGACATTTTCGCGCGCGTAGATCTGCATCTTGCGGACGCGATCGATTCGCGCGGTGCTCGGCGACACGACCTCGCACACCCAGTCCGGCGCCAGCTCGAACGCGGCGACGTTCGGCACGGCGGCCATGCGCTCGTGCCGCCACCCGGCGACGTCCGGCACGAGCACGTCGGCACCGAGGTGAAGCTCCGGCTCCATGAGAATCCACCACCCGCCCGGTCGCGCCGGACCGCCCGGCGGACCGTGGAAGCCGCCCAGGTCTCTCAGAATACCCGCCGCGGCAAGCGCGTGTGGTGAGGCGGGACGCGGGCTGGTGACCAGCTCGCCCGCGATGATCTCGGCGACCATGTGCTGCGGAACCTTGGCGAGGTCGTCGTAGGTCACCGGTCGGCGGCGCGCGCTGGTCACCGCATCGGACTAGCACGCCGGCAGCGAGCCGAACACTCGTACTCGCAGTGGGAGCGGCCGGGCGGCGCCGCGCGGCGTGGTCCCGCTATTGCCCTACTGCCCCTGCTCGATCAGCTTCGCGACCGTGAACGACGACGGTACGGCGCCCTCGGGCTTGTACCCGGTGCGCGAGTCGGCGCCCTTGTTGAAGTACCAGCCCTCGTGACCCGCCGGCGAGTCGCCGGGATGCGGCACGTACGTCGCGTGGCCCAGCTGCATGTCGATCATGGTGAGGCCGGCGTAGAAGTCCTTCTCCTCGTCGTACTTGGTCGGCGCGCCCGGGAAGGCCTGCATCTTGAACTGGTGGTTGTCGATCCACACCTTCCAAAGCTCGTTGTTGCGGTCGTAGATGTCGGAGTAGGCGACCACCATCGCCTCCTTGTCGATGAAGATGACGCGCTTGCCGTAGGCGTACTGGGGCAGCTTCGACTTGCCCTCGACGACCCACATCTTCCGCTTCTCCCACGCGTCGCAGAACATGTAGTCGGCGGGCGCGGCACAGCGCTTCTGCGGAAAGTGCTCGCCGTGCATGACGCCGAGCATCTCCTTCTCGCCGAGGAGCTTCCATTCCGACCAGGCGATGTGGCCGTTGTAGCCCCAGTAGGAGTCGGGGTCGGTGTCCTGGCCGAAGAGCGCGTCGGAGCGTTGCGCCGTCGAGAGCCGTCGCACCCGCCGCAGCGACGGCACGTACAGCCAGGTGTCGTCCTGCTTGGCCGGGTCGATGTAGCGGTACTCGAGCGCGCCGATGCCCTTCAGATCGAAGGGCGCGACGATCGGCCCGAGGACCTCCTTGAAACGGATGCCCTCGGGGTTGTCGAGCGCCGGCTTCGGATCGATGTAGAGTCGGCCGTTGTAGTAGATGCGCCGCGACTCGCCGATCCAGTAGTAGCGCTCGGTCTGCATCGCCTGGCCGTTGCCGACCGCTCCGGTCTCCGCCGGGAAATCGTACTCGACGAAATCGTCGGTGCCGGGATAGGGCCGGTACTCGTAGTTCCACATCACCTTGATCGCGACCCGCGGATCGGCGGAGTCGACCTTCGGGAACGGCGCGCCCGCGACGTACCCTTCGAGCGAGAGGCCGTTCTCGGCGAGCTTCACCTGGCTCGCGTACTTCTCGGTGGCCTCCTTGTAGGCGCCCGGCCAGCCGATCGACTTGGGCGCGATGATCTTCAGGGTGAGCCCTTGCTGGACGCACCACTCGACCGCCGGCGAGATCAGGCCCTTCACCTGATCGAGCTTCGACTTGTCGATCATGTCTCCGGGAGAGACGTCGGCGGCCGCGATCACGGCCGAGCCGAGCGTCAGGACAACTGCCAACACACGAAGCGCGTAGACCATGGATCCCTCCTTGGCGTCTCGCCGCCTGTCGTGCCGAAGTGTCGGCATCTTTCTAGGTGGCCTGTCTCGTCCGAGTCAACGAGAACCCACAGTCGCGGCGCAGCCCCTCAGGGCGCACCGACGATCGCCAGGCTCGGGTTGCGGTACTCGACCCGGCCGCCGACGCGCTTCGCGACCGTGTCGGCCTCGTCGGCGCGCGCGACGATCGCCGCGCCGGGCTCCGCCTCGCCTTCGCAGCGGTTGCGGCACGCGCGCAGCAGCGGCGTCGCGTAGAAGGCGACGCCCTTGCCGAATTGCGGCTCGCCCTTGTGCGCCGCGTGCGTGACGCGCGCCGGTCGGGAGCCGTCGAGACGCGCCGCGACATCGAGCGCGTCGCGCGAGTGCGCCGCTTGGCGCTCGGACACGCGGTCGCCATGCCACGCGACCGCCAGGGCCGCGATCGCCGCCCCGGCGACGAGCGCCTGCATCACGCGCGGCCGGTGCGCGGCGACCGCGGCGATCGCGACGCCGGCGGCCGCCGCGAGCGCGGGATAGAGCTGGAAGAGATAACGGCTCTTCTTGCCGGCCGCGAGCGTGATCACCGTCATCACCACGGCCGCATAGATCACCCACAGCCGCGCGCCCCGCGACGTTCGGACCTGGCGCGCCATCATGACGAGCCCGACGAGCGCCACCGGCAGCCACGGCCAATACGTCCGCCAGAGCTTGTCGAAGTACCAGAGTGGGCCGCGATCGAGCACCCGCTCGCCGAAGAGCGTCTCGCCGATCTGTGCACCGAAATAGGCGTGCGCGTAGCCGCTCCCCTCGGTGAGCCGCGCCCACAGCCACGGCCCGACGCCGACGACCACGACCGCGACCGCCGCGATCGCGTAGCGCGAGAAGACGCGCGCGCGCAGCACGCCCTCGTACCACCAGAGCACGAGCGCGACCGCGACCGGAAAGGCGCCTTGCGGACCCTTGGCGAGCCAGCCGCCCGCGGTCGCGAGGCCGAGGAGGAGGACCGCGCGGGGATCGTCGATCGAGCGGTACGCCGCGAGCAGCGCGAGCAGGATCCACAACGTCACCAAGGTCTCGAGGTGCACGCCGCGGCTCCAATGAACGACCTCCGGCGTCGTCACGTAGACGAGCGCCGCCGCGAAGGCCTGGCGGGCGTCGCCGAGGGTGACCCGGCAGAGCGCGTACACCAGCAGCGTCCCCGCGACCCCGAGCAGTCCCGGCAGGAGCGACGCGGTCAGCGCCGTGGGCGGCAGCACCTGGAAGACCAGCGCGTTCAGCCAGAAATGCAGCGGTGGCTTGTTGTGGTACGGGTCGCCGTTGAAGGTGAGGTGCGTCCACTCGCCGGTCTGGACGATCGTCTTCGCGATCGTGCCGTACATCGCCGGGTCGCCGTCGAGCGGGACGGCACCGACGCCGGCGAGGTAGAGGACGAGCGCGAGCGCGCAGAGGATGACGACGTGGACCGCGGTATCGTCGAGGCGCGCGCTCACGTCGGCATTCTGCGCGCTGCCACGTCTCGCGCCGTTCGGGGCGCCACTACCGTCCGCACCGCGCCACGCGTAACCGAGAATCGAGCGGAGCGCCACGGTGGCGGCCGCGTCGGCTCGGCCGCGACCGCCGTGGCGCACTCGTGATCGGCCCGTCACGCACGACATCCCGCCCCGCATGCCTGGCGCGTCCACCCGTGAGTTGATAGGGACTTCGCCGGATGGAGTTCCGCGAGCTCGCGCGCTTGAATGGCGGTTTCGCCGAGTCGCGCATCCTCCATGCGGCGGTGAGCCTCGGCGTCTTCGACGCGCTCGATGCCGCCGGTCGCGACGCCGCCGACCTCGGCCGCCGCCTCGGCACCGAGCCGCGCGCGACCGAGCTCCTCCTGAATGCGCTCGTCGCCATGCACCTCGTCCGCAAAGACCGCGACCGCTTCAAGGAGACCGAGGTCTCGCGCACGTACCTCCGGAAGGACTCGCCGACGTCCTACGCCGGCATGGTGCGCTTCGACGGCGCGCAGTGGTCGCTCTGGGAGCGCCTCGAGGAGACCGTCCGTAGCGGCACGCCACCACGTCGGGTGGAGATGTTCCAGCTGGAGCCGAACGAGACCGCCCGCTTCATCGACGGCATGGCGAGCCTGGTGCGCGCGCGCGGCGACGCCCGCGTCCTGGCGGACACGCTCGACCTCGCCAGCGCGCGCCGCCTGCTCGACGTCGGCTCGGGGCCCGGCACGTACCCGATCGAGCTCTGCCACCGCCATCCCGCGCTGACGGCGACGATCTTCGACCTGCCCGGCACGCTCGAGGTGACGCGCCGTCACGTCGCCGACGCCGGTATGCAGGACCGCATCCGCCTGGTTGCGGGCGACTACCGGCACGATGCGCTGCCCGACGGCCACGACGTCGTCTTCCTCTCCAACGTCATTCACGGCGAGGACGAGGCGACGAACCGTGCGCTCATGCGGTCGGCGCACGCCGCGCTCGTCCCCGGCGGCCGCGTCCTCATCAAGGATCACGTCACCGACGAATCGGGCACGAGCCCGGCGCCGGCGGCGATCTTCTCGATCACGATGCTGCTCTTCGGTCCGGGGCGCGACTACGCCTACCACGAGATCCGCGTCTGGCTGCTCGAGGCCGGCTTCGCCAAGGTGGAGATCGACGTGCTACCGCCGGGACTGATCTCGATGCTCGTGACGGGCCACAAGTGAGCACCGACAAGATTTCACGCTTCTGCTCGCAGTGTGGCGCACGCGTCACCGAGGGCGCCCGCTTCTGTTCGAGCTGCGGCACGGAGCTCGCCGCTCCTCGCCAGGCTCCGAGCGGTCGCTCGCTGCGCGATCAGGCGCCCGGGCTGATCGTGCTGGCGTTCTTCCTGAGCGCCGGGCTCGCGATCTGGATCGGCGTTCTGCGCGGCGCCGCGCCGCCCGCCGCGGTACCACGCGGGCCGGGTGCGCCGCCCGCCGGCGTCGCGGCCGGAGCGCCCGCCGCGCCCGGCATGCCGCCCGATCACCCGCCGATGCAGCTTCCCGACGAGGCGAAGAAGTTCATCGACTCGCTGGTCGCGCGGGCGGAAGCGGCCCCGAACGACGCCGCCGCGTGGCGCAACTTGGCGCAGGTGCAAGCGCGCGCCTCCGAGATCGACGAGAGCTACGGCCCGAAAGCGATCGAGTCGTTTCGGCGCGTGCTCACGATCGCGCCCGGCGATCCCGACGCGATCCGCGGCATCGGCAACCTCTACTACGACCAGCAGCAGTACGCGCGCGCCGCCGAGCAGTACGAGGAGTATCTCCGCGCGAAGCCCGACGATCCGAGCGTCCGCACCGATCTCGCGACGACGTACCTCTACGAGGGTCAAGTCGACAAGGCGATCGACGCGTACCGCGTCGTGCTCGCGAAGAGCCCGGAGTTCCTCCAGGCGCACTTCAACCTCGGCCTCGCGTACGAGGCCAAGGGCGACCGCCAGCAAGCGCTCGCGTCGCTCGCGAAGGCGCGCAGCCTCGCCGACGACGAGCCGACGCGGACGCGCATCGACCGCGTCACCGCACAGCTCGAAGCGGGGACGGCGGCGGTGCCGGGAAGCCCGGCCGCACGCGGCGCCGCGGCCGGCGGTGCACCAGGCGACACCGGCACCGTCGCGCAGAATGTTCCCGCCGGGACGTCGGCCGGCGGCTCACTGGGTCTCGCGGCGCAAGGCGAGCAACGTCCCGGCGGCCCGGGTGGTGCCGCCGGCGGAGGCTCGGTGCCGCGCGGCAACATGCCGGCGGCAGCACCCGCGAAAGGCGCGACGTTCAAAGAGACCGTCGAGAACGGCCTGCGCGCGCACTCGATCCTCGGCCCCAGGATCAGCGACATCGCCTGGCCGACGGCGACCACGGCGCGGGTCTCGGTCAAAGGCTTTCCGATGGACGCCATGCCGGAGTTCGCGCGCAACCTGTTCCGTGCCCGCCTCGAGACCGTTCTCGACGACGCCAAGACCGCGCACAGTGTGAGCGACGAGACCGCGATCGAGCTCGTCGACGCCGAGAGCGGCAAGACCATGGAGCGCGTGACCCACTGAGGCCGGCAAAGGAAGAGGCAGCACCGAGCGGGACGAACCTGGTATGATGCGCCGCCGTCCGCCGGAGACGGGCGGCACTCTTCGCCTGCGCCATGGATCAACAGTTCTACAGCGAGTACGCCGAAATCGAGGACACGCACTGGTGGTTTCGCGGCCGCCGGTCGATCTTCACGCGCCTGCTCGATCCGCTCGCGAACGGCCGGCGGCTGCGCATCCTCGACATCGGCTTCGGCACCGGCGCCATGCTGACCTTCCTCTCGCGCTACGGGTCCGTGGTCGGCATGGACCTCGAGGCGGAAGCGATCCGTTTCGCGCGCACCCGCTGCGACCGGCCGATGATGCTCGGTGACATCAGCCGGGTGCCGCTCCAGACCGCGTCGCTCGATCTCGTGACGGCGTTCGACATCATCGAGCACGTCGACGACGACCGCGCCGCGTTCGCCGAGCTCGCGCGCCTGTGCCGACCCGGCGGCCATCTGCTCGTCACCGTGCCGGCGCTGCAGTTGCTGTGGGGAAACCAGGACGTGGTCAGCCACCACCGCCGCCGCTACACGCTGTCGCAGCTGCGCGCGCGCGTCGAGGCGGCGGGCTTCCGCATCGTCACCCTGAGCTACTTCAATGTGCTGCTGTTTCCGATCGTCGCCGCGGTCCGCTTGGCGCGCCGTCTGCGCAGCGCGCCGCCGGCGGCGGAGGTCAAATCCGACTTCGGCATGACGAAGCCCGGCCGCGTGAACGACATGCTGGCCCGGATCTTCGCCGCCGAGGGGCGTCTCCTCGCGCGCTGGCGCCTGCCGGTCGGGGTGTCGCTCGTCTGCCTCGCCGAGCGCGAGCCGGAAGGGCGCGAGACGATCGCCGCGGCCTCCACCTGATGCGCGCACCGACCGTCGAGTCGACGATGCCCGGCCGCGCCGCGCGCACCGCGCCGGTGCTGAGCGTCGTCGTGCCGGTGTTCAACGAGGCCGAGGTGCTGCCCGAGCTGCAACGTCGCCTCGGCGCCGCGGTGTCGGGCTGCGTGTCGTCCTACGAGCTCCTCTTCGTCGACGACGGCTCGAGCGACGAGTCGCCGACGATCTTGCTCGCGTCGGCGGCGGCCGATCCGCACATCCGCGTCGTCCGCCTGAGCCGCAACTTCGGCCATCAGGCCGCCGTCACCGCCGGCATCGAGCATGCGCACGGCCAGGCCGTCGTCATCATCGACGCCGATCTGCAAGACCCCCCCGAGGTGATTCCCGAGCTGGTCGCGGAGTGGCGCGCCGGCTTCGACGTCGTCTCGGCGGTGCGCGCGGTGCGCGAGGGCGAGAGCCCGATCCGCCTCTTCCTGATCAAAAACTTCTACCGCGTGCTGAAGCGGATCTCGTCGATCGACATGACTCCGGACGTCGGCGACTTCCGTCTCGTCGACCGTCGCGTCGCCGACGCGCTGAACCAATTGCCCGAGCGCAACCGGTACGTGCGCGGCCTGATCCGCTGGCTCGGCTTCCGTCACACCGAGGTGCGCTACCGGCGCGCCGGCCGTTTCGCCGGCGTCACCAAGTATCCCTACACCAAGCTGATCCGTCTCGCGCTCGACGGCGTGACATCGTTCTCGACCTTGCCGCTCCGTCTGGTCACGTACCTCGGCTTCGCGGTCTCGACCTTGAGCGTCGCGCTCGTCGTCTACGCGCTCTGCGCCCGCATGATCGCCGGGCGGGCACCCGAAGGATGGACGTCGGTCTTCGTCGCCGTCGCGTTTCTGTCCGGTGCGCAGCTGGTTGCGATCGGCATCCTCGGAGCCTACGTGAGCCGCATCTTCGAGGAGGTAAAAGGCCGGCCGCTCTACGTCGTCGCGTCGGACTCGGCGCACAACGCCCCGGCCGCGACGGAGCGCGAGGTCGCCTCGCAGTCGTAGCGCCGCACGGTTCCTGGCGCGGCGCGGCGGCGTACAGGCGTTCGCCGCAGCAAACGCTTGCGCGCCAGGGTCTATGGTCAACCAGCGCGCTCGCTGGTAAGACCATTGCGAGGAGGGCTTCCCGTGCCGCGCTTTCCCGTACTCCTGCTCGCCGTGCTGCTTTTCGCACCGTCGTCTGCCTCGGCCGCATTTCTCGAACCCGTCGACTTGCAGATCGACAGCCTCGGCATCCCGGGCCTCGCCGGCGTGCTCGCGATCACCGTGAGCCCGGACGGCCGCTACGTGTACTCGGTGTCGCCGAGCGAAGACGCGATCGCGGTCTTCCGCCGCGACTCGTCGACCGGATCGCTGGCGTTCGCCTCGATCGTCCGGAACGGCGTCGAAGGCGCCGACGGTCTCGGCGGCGCGTCCGACATCGCGCTCAGCCCGGACGGTGCGCACGCCTACGTCGCAAGCTCCGGCGACAACGCCGTGGTCGTCCTCCGGCGTGACGCCGCAAGCGGCGCCCTCACCTATCTCGAGTCGCACAAGGAAGGCGTGAACGGCGTCGAGGGACTCGGCTACGCCCGCGGCGTCACCGTCAGCCACGACGGCGCGCACGTCTACGTCGCCGGGCAGACCGACGGCGCGATCGTGATCTTCGCGCGCAACACGCTGACCGGCACGCTCAAGTACGCCGGCAACGTCCGGAACGGTGTCGACGGCATCGACAGCCTCGCGAGCGTCCTCTGCGTCGCGCTCAGCCCGGACGGCTCGCACCTGTACGCAGCTGCCGGCGGCGACGGAGCGCTCAGCGTGTTCCGCCGTCATCGCTCGACCGGCAAGCTCACGCTGGTCGACGTCGTGCGCGACGACGGCAGCCGCACCCGCGCCCTCGCCGGAACGCATGCCGTGACGGTGAGCCCTGACGGCGCGCACGTCTACGCGACCGGCCAGGCCGACGACGCCCTTGCGGTCTTCAAGCGCGACGCGCGGAGCGGCAAGCTCACGCTCGTCGACGTGCAGTCCGAAGGCGCCGACGGCGTGCGCGGGCTCTACGGCGCCCTCGCCTTGGCGGTGAGCCCGAACGGCGAGCAGGTCTACGCGACCGGCTCCCTCGGCAACAGCGTCGCGGTCTTCCAGCGTGACCGCAGCACGGGAGTGCTCACCTTCCTCGACGTGGAGGACGCGGCGACCGGCGTCAACACGCTGGCGTTCGCGCGCTCGGTCGCGGTGAGCCCGGACGGCCGCAACGTCTACGTCGGCGGCGCGAGCTCCAACGCGGTCACCGCGTTCCGCGTCAACCGCTAGCACCTTCCGACAGCACCGCCTGATCCGTCGATCGCGCGCGGCGCCTCTAGTGCACGGGGCCGCGCGCGTTTCGTCTCGTCTGGATCGCCCGCGCGACCGCCCTTGACAGAGCGGCCTCGCGCTCGTCATGGATGCCGCGCACATCGATGGTCCGTCCTCCATGCCCAAAGTGACCGCGCGCTCGCCGTTCCTCATCGATGCTGCCCTGATCGTGCTGATCGCGGCGATCTCGATCGCGGGGCTGACGCGCGGCCAGCTCGACATGATCACGGTCTCGCCGTGGACCGGCTTCGGCACGGTTCTGATGGAGACGGGGCCGGCGGCGATCAAGGTGTGGACGTTCTGGGCAGTGTCCGCCGCGATCATCGCCGGGCTCTTGCTGCGCGCGCGGCCCGCGCTCGGCCCGCTCGACGCCGCAATCGGCGGTCTGGCCGGCGTGTGGATCTTCGCCTACGTCGGCGGCAACCTGCTCGGACCGATCGGGCTGCTCCGTTTCTGGACGGTCTGGGCGCTGCTCGCGGTGGGCGCCTACCGGCTCTGGCAATCACCTCCCAAGCTCGAATGGCCGCCGCTCTCTCCCGGGCAGCGACTCGTGCTCCTCACCTGCACCTTCGCGCTGCCGACGCTCGTCATTCTGCAGCTCGGCTCGCCAGTGCCGCCCTTCATGGACATCTTCGCAACACCCGCCGCCGCGCAGCGGATCATCACCTTCGGGCGCTATCTGCCGTTCTCGAACGATCCCTACGGCTACTGGGACGCGTCCTCGCAGCTCCCGGGGCTCGAGCTCTTCTACGCCCTGCTCGGGATCGGCAGCGCCACC
This sequence comes from Binatia bacterium, assembly GCA_041485125.1. Taxonomy (GTDB): domain Bacteria; phylum Desulfobacterota; class Binatia; order UTPRO1; family UTPRO1; genus JBGPIT01. Next base: position 10,081 of record JBGPIT010000146.1, read on the forward strand.
TCGCTCGGGCTCTTGGCGGATACCGGCGCGATCGTGCCGATGACCGTGCTCTTCATTCTCGGCACCTACCGTCTGGGGAAAGCGCTCGCGGGCGACCTCGTCGGCGGCATGGCGACGCTCTTCCTCTTCGCGACGATCCTCTTCCGCGTCATGCCGTTTGGACACGGCCGCTCGACGGCGTTCGTGTTGGTCGCGATCGGGCTCGCGTTCTTCTTCGACGAGGAGCGCGACCGGCTCCGCCTGACGATCGCGGGGCTCGCGCTCGCGACCGCGGTCGCGTCGCATGCAATCATCGGCGCGCTCGGCATGGCAACCGCCGCCACCACGGTGCTGCTCTGGATCGTGAGCGGCGAGATCGTGAGCGCGCTCGCCGCGATCGGCCTCCTGGCCGGCGCCACGATCGTCGCGCTGCCGACCCTCTTGATCGGTCTCAAGATCGTCGTGCCCTATCCGGTCCTGCCCGCGATCCAGCTGGTCGGGATCGCGGTCGTGTGGTGGTCGGCGAGGTGGCTCGAGGGCCGCCCGATGCGCGACCGCAGCTTCTGGTTGGCCTGGCTCTTCGCGCTCTGGGCGGCGTACATCCTCCTCCGGCATCCGTCTCCGTTCTTTCCGAAGAACCATCCGGGCCGGTTCCCGTTGCTGCTGTACGGCGCCGGTGTGGGCCTGCTCTTCATGGTCGGCCTCGACTTCGTCCGCATGCTGCGCGCCCGCCGCGCCGGCGCGCCGCGGCCGCCGCGCCCGCAGGTCGGCGCGATCACCATGGCGATCGTGGTGGGGATCATCGTCGAGTCCGTCGCCGAGCGCGTCTGGTTGTCGTTTCCCGACCCGAGCGCGCAGACCGCGATCCACGATCTCGTCGACAAGGTCGACTACTGGTATCCGTTCGTCTTCACGCTCCCGACCGCGTATCTCGCGGCCTGGCTCTCCACGAACGTGTCGCGACGCGCGACGCTCATGGCCGTGCTCTTGATCTTGTTCATTCCGTGGCGCGACCACATCGACCCCAACCAGCCGAAAGGCAGCAACGCCGA
>JBGPIT010000147.1:0-11111 GCA_041485125.1 Binatia bacterium
AATCCCCGCCTCGAGAGACGCGGCCCGCGCCTTTCCACGCGCCCTTCCGAGGTCTTCGCGGCCGCGTTCCGGTACGCGAGATGCCGGCCAAAGGCGCCGCACCGCGCGCGCCGGCGCGCGCATCGATCCCGGATCCGGCGAGCGCCAGCCCCGCCGACGGCGCCGATGACGTGACGTCGTTTCTGCAGGCGATGGGCGACGTGCGGAGGCTCGAAACGGACGGTCGGATCGACGCGCCGCCGCCGACGGTTGCCGCGCCGCGCGTCGTGACCGTCGACGAGGAGGCCGAGGCCCTCGCCGTGCTCTCCGACTTGGTGTCCGGCACCGGCGGCTTCGATATCAGCGACTCGACCGAGTACGTCGAAGGCAGCGTCGTCGGTCTCGACGTCCGCATTCTGCGCCGGCTGCGCCACGGCGAGTTCCCGTACCATGCGACGCTCGATCTCCACGGCATGGCGGCGTCGGTCGCGCGCGCGGCGGTCGAGTCGTTCGTCCTCGGCGCATTCCGCGCCGGTACGCGCTGTGTCCTGATCATCCACGGACGCGGGCGCAACTCGCGCCAGCAGGTGCCGGTTCTGAAGGAGGGGCTCAAGAGCTGGCTCGCGCACGGGCGCGTCAGGCGGGTGGTGCTCGCGTTCACGTCGGCGCGTCCGGCCGACGGCGGGACCGGCGCGGTCTACGTCCTGCTCCGGCGCCGCCGCGGCGCGAAGGAGCCGATCGCCGTCTACGACGGCGCGAAACGGGAATGATGAGCGCCGCCGACCTCTGCACGCTCCTGCGCGTCGTTCTGGCGCCGCTCTTCGCCTACGCGCTCGCGCGTGCGGCGGCGCAGCCGAGCCTCGCGCCGTTCGCGGTCTGTCTCGCCGCGATGGCGACCGACTTCGCCGACGGCCGTCTCGCACGTCGCGCCGGCTCGTCGTCCGAGATCGGCCGCTTCCTCGACCACGGCGCCGACGCTCTCTTCTTGTTTCCGGGCCTCTTCGTGCTCGCGGCGGTCGGGCGTGTGCCGCTTCTCATGCCGTGCGCCGCCGTCCTCGCCTTCGCGCTCTACGTCCTCGACGGGTTGCGCCGGGCCGGCGGCACCGGCGGCATCGTCCTCGCCCCGAGCCGCTCGGGCGCGCTGGCCGGCATCGCGAACTACGGCCTCGCCGCCGCCGGCGCGTTCGCCCTCGCCTGTCGCGTGCCGCATCTCGACGCCGTGCTGCACGCCGGCGCGATCGTCATCGCGTTGATGAACGTCGCCGCCGCGCTCGATCGCGCGTACACACTCGTCCGCGCGAGTCGCCCCGCGCCCGCGTAGCGTCACGCTTCCGCCGGCCGGCGGCCCATCAGCTCACGGGTGGCACGCGGCAGGAATGGAATCCCGAGCACCGCGTTCGTGATCATGAACATGAAGTGCGTGGCGAGGCTGAAGGCGAGCAGGCTCGCCTCCGGCGCTTGGCCGCCGAAGAAGTAGAGCCAGAGCGCCTGCGGAGCGCCGAGGTGGGCGACGCCGATCGGCAGCGCGGCCGAGAAGAAGATGATCGGCAGGTACACCACCAGCGCGCTGTAAGGCAGGTCCATGCCGAAGCACTTGACGGCGACGTAGTAGACGACGGTCGCCATCAGGAAGTTCGGGCTCTTGTAGACGAGCAGACGCAGGTAGTGCGACGGCCGCGCCAGCCGGAAGCTGCGGAGGATCGCGCGGTCGCGCAGCCACGAGACGCGGTCGGCGAGATAGCGGAAGACCAGAAGGTGCACGACGAGATAGGCGTAGAGCGCGGCGTACACACGGCCGAGCGGCAGATCGATCGGACGCGGCGAGAGCAGGACGCCGAGGCTCGAGTAGAAGACCAGCTGGTAGAGCTCGACGAACATCATGAACAGGACCGATCCCATCGCCTCGAGGAGCGGCACGTCGTAGCGGCGGTGCAGGTAGAGCGCGACGCCGCCTTGGCCGAGGTGCGAGTTGATGAGCGTCAGCAAGTACGTCGTGGCACGGATCGGCAACACGTCGGCGTACGCGATCGGGCAATTGAACCAATTGATCACCCGCGTCACGCAGAAGGTGTCGACGAGAAGATAGAAGACCGAGTACGGCACCATGATCGCGACGTAGGGCGCGAGGCGGGCGCCCGCGAGCGCCTCCCACACGCGGCTGAACGGCACCTTGCTGAAGATCATCGCGAAGATGAGCAGCGTGAAGATCCACGGTGCGAGCCTCGCGACGAGCGGCGGGCGGCCGTGGCCGTGCGCGTGGTGCCGTTCCTCGTCGCGCGCCAGCGGGTGGGTCACCCTCGGACCATAACGGCGTCTGCCGGGAGTGACAACGCGCACGACCTTGACTTGCCGCGAAATCGGCTTTTACAACGGCGGCGATGCCGCGCCGCTTCGTCGTCGTTCTCCTCCTTGCCCTCGTCGCGTCCTGCACGTCGATGCAGGAGCAGTACAAGGTCCGCCGCAGCAACATCTCGTGCGACGAGGCCAACCGCTACGCGTACAAGAGCATGCAGTCGCTGGGCTACTCCGTCACCGAGTTCCGCCTCGCCGCGGTCGGCCAGAACGGCGGCGTCAAGGGCACCAAGACCGACGATCGCGGCAACGTCCATCGCGTCAACGTCAGCATCGACTGCCAGCCGAGCGAGGTCGTGCTGTCGGCGGCCGAAGAGCAGTTCATCAAGGAAGACATCACCTTCACGCGCGGCTTCTATCTGAGCTTCACCAGCCTCGCCGATCACGGCGCCGAGACCGCGGCGTACAAGAACGAGCAGGCCGGCGGCACGACCGGCGGCGGCGTGAAGATCGAGATCCGGCCGCAGCTCGGTCTCGAGAGCAAGCTCGACTTCGGCGAGGACCTCGACGGCGGCGGCATCATGGCGGTGAAAGTCGTGATCCAGAACGGCAGCGACCGCACCTACGAGCTCGACCCGGCGGCGATCGAGCTGCGGCCGGTGGAGGGAAGCGGCAAGGTGGCGCAAATCCCGCTCCACGACGCGGCGGAGCGGCTCGCGCGCAGCGCCGCCGCCGACCGCGGCGAGGGCGCGCCCTCGCCGGGCGCGGCGCAGCTCGAGTCGCTGCTGCGCGAGCGCGCCCTCACGACGCGCAAGCTCCGCCCGGGGGACAAGGCGGAGGGCTTCCTGTATTTCCCCGTCGGCAAGTACGCGCGAGCGCGGGCGACGCTCGTCGACGTCGAGACCAGCGAGGAAGAGGGCTTCCTCGTCGAGTTTTGAAGGAGGCTGCGATGACCGGTCGCGACGCGCTGCTGCAGGCCTTCGACCGCCTGTTCGACAAGGCTTCGAAGAAGCTCTCCGTCGACGTCAACCAAGAGCAGAAGGACGAGGCGAAGCAGCGCTTCGAGGAGCGCTTCTCGATGCTGCTCGACGCGCTGAAGCAGCTGAAGCTGCGCGATCTTCCCGAGGACGCCGTGCAGGACATGGAGGAGGGCATCGACAAGCTCTCCCCCGCCGACCTGGTCGCGCTGCTCGCATCCGTTCCGCTGGTGACGCAAGCGCAGGAGATGCTACGGACGCTCGCTTTTCGCGCCGCGGAGCAGCGTTTGCTCGAGCACTACATCAAGAACGCCGACGATCGCTACGGCGGCAGCTGAGCGGCGCGCGCGAGCGGGTGATCAGCGGGTCGCGCGGCGGAACTTCGGCAGCGCGACCTCGGACGAGACGCGCTCGAACACCACCTCGACCGGCATGCCGATGCGAAGCTCCGCGGGCGCGCAGTCGACGACGCTCGAGGTGATCTTGGGACCTTCGTCGAGCTTCACGACGACGACCGCGTAGGGCACCTCGGCCGCGAAGCCGGGGTGGTAGATCTGGTGCATCACGTTGAAGCTGAAGATCTCGCCGCGTCCGGACACCTGCGTCCACTCGCTCGCGGTCGAGAGACACGCGTTACAGATCTCACGGGGCGGAAAGCGCCGCAGACCGCACTCGCGGCAGCGCTGAACGACGAGCCGTTCCTCCCCGGCGGCGGCGAAGAAGGCCGCGAGATCCGGCGTGATCTGTGGGATCGGCTTCGCCGCGCTCGCGGCACCGCCGCGCGCGCCGGCATCGGCAGCGCCGGCCGGCGATACCGTGCCCGTGCCTGCGTCGCGCTCGGCGCTCATGACGGCAGCGGGCTCAAGACCAGCGTCGAGTGCGTCGAGAGCAGCCCGCCGTTGCCGCTCACCAGGACGACGTCGCGACGCGGCACCTGACGCTCGCCCGCCTCGCCGCGGGTTTGGATGATCGCCTCGGCGATCGGCGTCATTCCCCACATGTAGAACGACGACAGCTGGCCGCCGCCGGTGTTGACGGGCAGGTGCCCGCCGGGTGCCGTCGCGCCGGAGGCGACGAGATCGCCGGCCTCGCCTTTGGCGCAGAAGCCGTAGTCCTCGAGCGTGACCAGCACGGTGAAGCTGTAGCAGTCGTAGAGCTCGGCGAGCTCGACGTCGCGGGCCTCGATGCCCGCCATGCGGAAGGCGGTCTCCTTCGCGAGCGGCGCGCCCGACGTGAGCGTGTCCGAGACGTCGCCGCCGGGATGCCCTTGCCCCATGCCCCAGACGTACACCGGCGGCTTGCGGAGCTGGCGCGCGCGCTCGGCCGAGGTGACGATCACGGCGAGGCCGCCATTCGACACCAGGCAGCAGTCGAGGACGTGGAACGGCTCCACCACCCAGCGCGAGCGGTGGTAGTCGTCGATCGTGAGCGGCGTGTCGCGAAACTGCGCGGCGGGATTCATGGTCGCCCACCGGCGCTGCGTCACTGCGACGGCGCCGAGGTGGTCTTGCGTCGTGCCGTAGGCGTGCATGTGGCGGCGCGCGACCATCGCGTAGTACGCGTTCATGCCGAACTGCCCGTACGCGGCGTCGAGGCCGCGACCGAAGGCATACGATGCCGCCGAGCCCGAGCCGGCGCCGCGGTCGCGCCGCTCGTCCGGCGGCTTCAACGGCCGATCGGAGAACACGCACGCGACGGTCGTGCACATGCCGGCCGCGATCGCGAGCGCGGCATGCTGGATCATCGCGGCGGCGGTCGCGCCGCCGAGGTTCATGGTCGCGGAGAGACGAAGATCGCGGAGCCCGAGCGCCTGCTGCAGCATGAACGAGCCCATCGCCGCCTCGCCCCAGGCGAGGCCCGGGTTCAGCAGCAACCCGTCGAGGTCCGAGCGCTGCAAGCCCGCGTCTTCCAAGGCGAGGCGTACCGCCTCGACCGCGAAGCCGACGTGCGAGCGGTCGTACACCTTGCCCTGAGGGGTGATTCCGAGGCCGGCGATCGCGACCTCACCTTTGCGCGCCACGCCGATCTTCGTAGGCGAGGCGCGCCGACGCGTCAAATCGAAAGTCTTTGACGCCGAAGCAGCGGAGCGTGGTATGAGTGCTGCTCTTTCTCGCGGTTGTTTTCCCCACCGCGGACCACTCGACGTGATCGGACGGCACTGATGGGTGACGAGAACACTCTTCTCACCGAGGCCGCGGCGCGGCATCTGCTGCGGCGCACCGGATTCGGCGCGCCACGCGCGGAGATCCAGCGCATGCTCGACCGCGGTCTCACCCGCGGGACGGCCGCCGACGAGCTCCTCTCGTTCAGGGCCAAAGCGTTCAAGCCGGGCGGGAGTGATTTTCAGACCGCGCACAACAAGTGGATCAAGCAGCTCGTCAAGACGAAGTTCCCGATCCAGGAGAAGCTCGTCCTGTTCTGGCACGACCACTTCGCAACCGGGGCCTCGAAGCTCGTCATGACGCTCGGCGATCGGACCGCGGCAAAAATCATCTCGAGGCAGATCCAACTTCTGCACAAGAGCTGCAAAGGCAACATGCGGACGCTCGTCAAGGCGATCAACAAAGACACCGCGATGATGGAGTTCCTCGACACGGTCAGGAACTTCGCCGACATCCCCAACGAGAACTATGCGCGCGAGCTGCAGGAGCTCTTCACGCTCGGCGTGCTCGACGCCGCCGGCAATCCCAACTACGCGCAGGCCGACATCGTCCAGATCGCGCGCGCTTTCACGGGGTGGGGCTACGACTCGTCGCTCAAGGCGTCTCTGCAACCGCAACACCACGACTTCAGCGCGAATTTCCCGTCGCGCGGTCCGAAGCGCATCTTCGCCTCGACGGGTCAGTTCGGGCCGGGTGGACGCGACTTCACCGTCAATGGCGAGGGCGTGGCGGAGATCGATACCGTCGTCGACATCATCTTCGAGCACCGCGACTCCGATCTGCAGAATACGGTCGCGCGCCGTACGGCGCGGCGACTGATCGAGTACCTGGCCCACCCCGATCCGTCGCAGAGCTTCGTCGACGACGTCGTTGCCCAGTCCGGCTTCGACGGCTCGTTCGAGATCGCGCCGCTCCTGCGCGCGATCCTGGTGCACGACGACTTCTACCTCTCGGGCTTGCCGGTCCCGTGGGGCAGCGCCGTGAAGACGTCCGTGAAATGGCCGATCGACTACTTCGTCAGCACGCTGCGGCTCCTGCAGATGAAGCTCGAAGGCGCCCAGCAGTTCGTCCCCGGCGCGAACAGCACGCCCGCGTTGTCGCACTTGACGGATATGGGTCAAACGATCCTCGATCCGCCGAGCGTGTTCGGTTGGGACTGGGAGACCAATTGGCTCAGCAGCGCGACCCTGCTCGCACGCTGCACGTTCGCGGTCGACGTCAGCACCGCGCGCGGTACCAACAAGACGGCGTTTCGCCCCGAAGCCGTCTTCGATCTCTCGTTGACGGCGCCGAGCGCCATCGTCGACGAGGGCGCTGACATCCTGGGGATCCGCGACCACCTATCGAGCGCCGAGCACGGAGTGTTCGAGGACTACCTTACCGAAAACGGCATCAATCCGACGCTCGATCTGAACGACCCGGACGTCCGCAGTTGGAAGCTGCGCGGCCTCTTCGCCCTCTTACTGCAATGCCCCGCCTACCAGATGCATTGAGAGGAGCGCGCGAGATGGCGATCACACGACGACAGTTTCTCAAGCGCTCGAGCATCGCCGCCGCCGGCGGTGTGATCGTCCCGAGTCTCTTCGGGAATCCGCTGGTGCGGTACGCGCTCGCCGACACGATCGGTGACCGCTTCTTCGTCGTCCTGTATCTCGACGGCGGCAACGATGGGTTGAACACCGTCACTCCGGTCACCAACGGGAGCGGCACGCTGCGGACCGACTACGACGCCGCGCGCGGTAACTTGAACCTGACGCCGGCACAGCTCGCAGCGACCGTGATCGGCAACGACCCGGTCACGGTCGCGCAACTCGCGCTCCATCCGGCGTTCGCGGGTACCGGTGCCGGTCTCGGCGGTTTGAAGGCGCTGTACGACGAAGGGAAAGTCGCCGTGATCCAGGGCTGCGGCTATCCGAAGTACAACCTGTCGCACGACAAGGCCCAAGTGATCTGGCGCACCGCCAACCCGCTCGGCGTCGGCGGCTACTCCGCGACCGGCTGGGTGGGGCGTTTTCTCGCCGACGGGTCGCAGATGTACGGCGGCTCGGACATCCCGGCCGTCAACGTCGCGAGCTCGATCGCCGGCGAGTACAAGCAGAACCAGACCAGCGTGCTCGCGATCCGCCGCCTGCACGACTTCGCATTTCCCTACGATCCTTTCACGACGCCCGACAACGTCTTCAAGCGCGCGGCCTTCGAGGCGCTCTATAGCGATGCGGCGGCGACCGTGGAGCCGGCGTTCGGCTATCTCGGCAACACCGGCGTCGCGACGCTGCTCAGCACCGAGAGCTATCCGGTGCTTCACAGCCTGTACCAAACCGATCGTGCGTCCTACAGCAGCCTCTACGATGCGATCGGCGGCAGCAGCGCGCGCGATTTGCGCGAGATCGCGAAGGTCATCTACGGCATCGCGACCGGCCAGCCGAACGTCAACGCGCGGTTCTTCCAGCTCAGCAACGGCAGCTACGACACCCACTCCAATCAGGGCGGCGCGACCGGCCAGCACCACGACCTACACAAGGAGGTCGGCGACTCCATTCGTGTGTTCTTCGAGGATCTCGCGAACATGCCGGGCAATGCCGCCGACAAGACCACGGTGGTCGTGTGGAGCGAGTTCAGCCGGCGGATCGAGCAGAACGACAACGGCACGGACCACGGCTCTCAGGGTCCGATGTTCGTGATCGGCGGCGGCGTCAACGGCGGCGTCTACGGCAACCATCCGAACATCTCCGAGGCGGCTCGAGACGACAACGGAAACACGGTCTACTCGCAGGACGCCGGCGATCCCTTCCGCTCGACGGACCTCCGCGACGTCTACGGCACGATCTTGAAGCACTGGCTCAACATGCCTCCCGCAGCGGTCTCGTCGCTTCTGCCGGTGGATGTCGGAGATCCCGCGTCCTTCTGGACGTCACCGAACTTCGACGTCGGATTCCTTTCGTAAGCCGCCCGCACGCGCAGGGGCGATCGCGCCCTCCGACTCACCGCCAGATGTGCAGACCCGATACGTTTTTCATTGACCTCCTCCCGGGCACCCGTGATATGTCCTCACCCGCTTTCCCGCTGGTGCCGTCACGCGCGTCTGGAATCCGAGCCAACGCATCGCCACGACGGCGGTTGCCAATGGGGGCGTCCATTTACCGCGGAGGTGCTGCACCATGGCGCCGTTTTCGTCCGGCTCCACTCGACTGCTTCTGACCCTCGTCGCGAGCCTGATGCTCGCGTTGCCCTCGTTCGCCCGCGCCGTCGTGATCGGCGGCGGTGGCAACTCGAGCAGCGATTGCCTGCTCGCCTTCGACGCGCCCGTGAACGACCCGCCCACCAAGCCACGCAATTACCGTTGCACCGACGGCGACGCTTGCGACGCCGACGGCGCGATCAACGGCGTGTGCGCGTTTCCGATCACGGCGTGCGCGAACAGCAGCTACAACACTGCGAGCTGCAACCTCGTCGGCATCGACAACGTCACCGTCGATCACGCGCTCGACAATGGCGAGGAGAAGTTCGACCCGGACTTCCAAGCGTTCCAGTCGCGCATCGACAACGACATCTCACCGCCGAACAACGATCCGGACGCCTGCACCGGGTCGCCCACGACCATCCGCGTCCCGATCGAAGGCCCGTTCAAGGCCAATAACGGCACCAACGTCTGCAAGCGGCGCACGAAGCTACTCAAGATCGTCTCGACCGGCATCATCGCCGGCAAGGTCTACAAGGACACCGACAAGATCAAGCTGACCTGCGATCCGGCGCCCTCGATCAGCGGGGGTTGCGATCCGATGGTGTTCTTCGGCGGCACGTTCGACCGCATCCAAAAGCAGATCTTCAATCAGACCTGCGCGGTGAGCGGCTGCCACGATTCGCAGAGCGTGCAGGGCAGCCTGCTCCTCGAGACCGGCTCCGCGTACGGCAATCTCATCAACGCCACGCCCCACAACCCCGCCGCCGCGAACATCATGACCTTTCCGCCGCCCGACGACTGGAAACGCGTCAAGGTGATCGACCCGATGACGGGCGACCTGAACCGTAGCCTGCTCTTCCACAAGATCACGGGCGATCTGCTGCCCGGTTTCGGCGATCGCATGCCGTTCCATCGCAAGAAGCTCGACCAGAGCCTGATCAACGTCATCCAAGCCTGGATCGTCAACGGCGCCCCCCAGACCGGCTGGGTGCCGGGAACCTTCTAAAACCAGCGTCTCAGTCGGAGGGAATCATGGGTGATCAGAACACTGTCCTGAGCGAAGCGGACGCGCGCCATCTGCTGCGCCGTACCGGCTTCGGCGCCCTTCGTAGCGAGGTCGCCGACATCGTCGCCCTTTCGCCGAGCGACAAGACTCGCGGCGCCGTCGTCGATGGGCTCCTCGACTTCAAGCCGAAGGCATTCAAGCCGGGCGGCAAGGACTTGGGGAGCAGCCACAACAAGTGGGTCAAGTTCATGACCAAGGGGAAGCTCCAGCTCGAGGAGAAGCTCGTGCTGTTCTGGCACGACCACTTCGCGACCGCCTTCTCCAAAGTGCAGGACGCCAAGCTCATGGCGAGCGAGATCCAGCTGCTGCACAAGAACTGCAAGGGCAACTTCAAGAGCTTCGTGAAGCAGATGAACAAGAACGCGGCCATGATGGAGTATCTCGACACCGTCCGGAACGTGAGCGACGTCAACGACCTCTCGATCGTCCCGAACGAGAACTACGGGCGCGAGCTGCAAGAGCTCTTCACGCTCGGCGTCCTCGACAGCGCCGGCAACCCGAACTACGCACAAACCGACGTCGTCCAGATCGCGCGCGCGTTCACCGGTTGGGACTACGACCGGAGCGGCAAGGCCTTCTTGCGCGACTACGCGCATGATCACGAGGCGAACTTCCCGTCGCGCGGCGTGAAGGAGATCTACGGTACCCACGGCAACTTCGCCGGGGCGCAGAACTTCGGCTCGCTGAGCGCCGGCGGCGAGGGCGAGGCGGAGATCGACACCGTCATCGACATCATCTTCCAGCATCGCGACACCAATCTGAAGAACACCGTCGCGCGCCGGACGGCGCGGCGCCTGATCGAGTACTTCGCGCATCCCGACCCGACCTTGAGCTTCATCGACGACGTCGTCCTCGCCTCGCACTTCGACCTCAATTTCGAGATCAGCGGCCTGCTGCGCGCGATCTTCGTCCACGACGACTTCTACCTGACCGGCGCCCCGGTGCCGTGGGGCGTCGCGGCGGCAGCGTCGGTCAAGTGGCCGATCGACTACGTCGTCAGCACGCTTCGCCTCTTCGGCATGAAGCTCAAGGGCGGCGACCAGTTCGTCGACGGTGACAGCACCACCGGAGGCTTCACCACCGCCCTCGAGCACCTCACCAGCATGGGCCAGATCCTGCTCGACCCGCCGAGCGTCTTCGGGTGGGACTGGGAGGCGAACTGGCTCAGCAGCGCGACCTTGCTCGCGCGCTACAATTTTGCGGTCGAGCTGACGTCGTCACGCGGCGGCGGCAAGAGCGCGTTCCGTCCCGACAAGTTCGGCTTCGCGCTCTCGCTCAGCAGCCCGACCTTGATCGTCGACGAGGCCGCGGAGATCCTCGGCGTCAAAGATCACCTCACGACCGGCGAGCACGACGCTCTGGTCGACTACCTCACCGATGGCGGGCTCAACCTTTCACTCGACCTCAACGACTACGACACGCGCAACATCAAGCTGCACGGGCTCTTTGCGCTG
>JBGPIT010000148.1:0-11099 GCA_041485125.1 Binatia bacterium
AGTCGTGGAAGCTGTCCTTGATGCCCGCCCCCGGTGCCGCGTCCGCCCATGCGTACGCAGCGCTCACGAGAATCACGAGCACCGCCGCTATCAGAGATTGGAGTCTTGGCATGTGGATCTCGCCTCCTTCGTTGGTTCGGTCAGCCGTCATGATCCTGGGGTCATCGCCTTGCCGGCCGCGGACGGCTCCGCGAGCAAGCTGTCGGCGGCCGTGGTGTTCACCAGCCGATACACGCTCAAGCGGTGATTGAACGTGTCGCAGACGTAGATCTTGTCGTTCTCGTCGATCGCGATTCCCGTCGGGTTCTCGAGCATGCCCGGGAAGCGGCTCCGGCCGCCGAAGAACAACAAGATGTCGCCGCGGAGATTGAAGATCTGCACGACGCTCCAGCTCGAATCGACCACGTAGAGGTTGCCGAACGAGTCGAACGCGAGCCCTTTCGGCTTGTCGAACTGACCGAAAGTGTCGCCGCGCTCGCCGATCTGCCGCACGAACTTGCCGTCGGCGTCGAAGACGACGACGCGGCCGTTCATCGTGTCGCTCACGTAGACTTCACCGCCGGCGCCCACCGCGACGTAGGTCGGGAAATACAGCTGTCCGGGACCGTCGCCGCGCCCGGCACCGACGCTGCGCAGGAACTGCCCATTCAGATCGTAGACCCTCACGTAGTGGTCCGGCGAATCGGGTCCGGGGCTGTCGGTCACGTACAGAAGCCCGCGCGAGCGGTCGATCGCGACGCCGCCCGGGCGTTCGATGTTCGCGAGATGGAGCGTGCGAAGCGGCGTGCCGTCCGGAGAAAGCACCTGCACGACTTTGGCGCGTTGATCGGAGACGTAGACCTGGCCCGCGCCGTCGACGGCGACGCCGATCGGCCGCCCGAAGCCGCCTTCCTCGCCGATCGTCCGCACCTCGCCGCGCTCGAAGTCGAAGATGTAGAGCAAGGCTTGGCTGTAGTCCGCGACGTAGACGCGCTTCCCGCCAGCCGCCGGCGCGACCGCGACCGGTTGATAGAGGTGCCAGGTCGGCTTGTCGACGCCGATCAGGCCGCTCGTCAGCGATCGGCCCAAGCTGAAGCTGCGGTCGAGATTCTCCTCGCTCGCAACCGCCGTGACGAACTCGATGCGTGCCTGCTCGGGCGGCTCCGGCCACACCATCGGCATGAGCGCGGGTGCCTTCCGCAACGCGCACCCGCCGCCGGTCATCGCGAGCGCGGCGAGCGCGAGAAGGACGCCGTGGTGGCGTGCATGCGCGATCCCGCGACGATGCGCGAGCCGAAACTGGTTGATGGCTGTAGGCGGCATGATCATGCGAAACGACGGGCACCATCGCATGAAACGTGCCACCCGCAAATCGTTTTAAGCCGTTCGCGCGTTCGCGTCGGCGAGAAATCGGCGACCGTTCGTTGCCCGATTGTTCGCACATTTGGGAATCGCGCCGCGCGCGAGCGCGCTTGATCGCCTCCCCGCTAATGTGTGATGACGCTGCTGCGTTCAACATATTGCTTGCGAGGAGGAGACGATGAAGATCACGCTCGGAGTGCGCCGGATGACCGTGTCGTTGACCGCGATGGCCGCGCTCGTGCTGCTCGACTCAAGCGGCGTCTGGGCCGGGGCGCCGGAAGGCAAGGCCCTCTATGAAAAGCAGTGCAAGACCTGCCACAGCATCGCTGGCGAGGGCGGCAAGATGGCCGCGCTAGGCGGGTCGCTCGACGGCGTTGCCGCCAAGCACGACGACGCCTGGCTCAAAGCCTACCTCAAGGATCCGAAGTCGCAGATACCGAGCGCGAAGATGCCCAAGCTGTCGCTCACCGATCAGCAGATCGACGATCTGATCGCGCATCTGAAAACCGCGAAGTAGCGGGCGTGCGCGCGTGAATCGGCCGATGTGTCGCCGCGACGCATCCTCGCATGTGGCACGAGCCCGGCGGTGAGCGACGGCGATGTCGCGCCTCCGGCGAGCCCCGCACGGCGCAGCGTATTGAGCATCCTGCTCGGCGGCGTCGGCGCGGGTCTCTGCGCCGTCCTCGGGTACCCGATCGTGCGCTTCATCATGCCGCCACCCGGCAAGGGCGAGGAGGCGTCGAGCGTCGTTGCTGCGAAAGTCAATGAGCTCGGGGCCGGTGTGAGCAAGCTCTTTCGCTTCGGCAGCGAGCCCGCGCTGATCATGCGCACGCCCGCGGGCGAGCTGCGCGCCTTCAGCGCAGTGTGCACGCACCTCCAGTGCACGGTACAGTACCGCGCCGATCTCGAGCTGATTTGGTGCGCCTGCCACAATGGCCGATTCGATCTGAATGGGAAGAACGTCGGTGGACCGCCGCCGCGTCCGCTCGAGGAGCTGACGGTGAGCGCGCGCGGCGACGACGTGGTCGTCAGCCGGTCGAAGACGTGAGCGCGAGCGGGTGAGCCGACTGCGGGATTGGATCGCGAGCCGCGCGCCCTTCGGCGACTTCGTCGATTTCCTGCGCCACAAGTCCGTTCCGGCGCACCATCACTCGCTGTGGTACTACTTCGGCGGCCTCGCGTTGCTCCTCTTCGTGGTCCAGCTGTTGACCGGCGTTCTCCTGCTCCTCTACTACCGCCCCACGCCCGACGCGGCGTTCGAGAGCGTCCGCTTCGTCATGGCGCAGGTGCCGTTCGGGTGGTTGATCCGCTCGGTGCACGCCTGGGGCGCCAACCTCATGATCTTCGCGGTCTTCGTGCACCTCTTCAGCGTGTTCTTCACGCGCGGCTACCGGCGGCCGCGCGAGCTCACGTGGCTGAGCGGCTGCGCGCTGCTCATCCTGACGCTCGGCTTCGGCTTCTCCGGGTACTTGCTACCGTGGAACGAGCTCGCGTACTTCGCGACCAAGGTCGGGACCGAGATCGTCGGCGTGGTGCCGTTCGTCGGGCATCCCGTGCTCGTCTTTCTGCGTGGCGGACCCGACGTCACGGGCGCGACGCTGACGCGCTTCTTCGGGTTCCACGTCGCGCTCCTGCCGCTCGCGACCGCGCTCGTCCTGCTCGTGCACCTGCTGCTGGTGCAGGTGCACGGCATCAGCGCCCCGATCGGCGAGCCGCGCGAGGCGCGCCAGGTTCCTTTCTACCCGAACTTCGTCCTGCGCGAGTCGATCGTCTGGGTGATCGCGCTCGCGATCTTGGTCGGGCTCGCGACCTTCCTGCCCTGGGAGCTCGGGACCAAGGCTGAGATGCTCGCGCCCGCCCCGGAGGGCATCCGCCCCGAGTGGTACTTCACGTTTCTGTCACAGAGCTTCAAGTATCTGCCGCCGACGATCCTCGGCGTCGAAGGCGAGCGGGCGGCCGTCCTGGCCGTCGGCGCTGTCGCCGTCGTGTTCTTCATGATCCCGCTCCTCGACAGCGCCGCGCGCCGCGAGCGGCGGAGCGCGGCCGTGACCGCGTTTGGCGCCGCCATCATCCTCTACATGATGGTCCTGACGGCGCTCGCGTACCTGCGGCCGTACTGACGATGCCAGCGCCCTGCGCCTCGGCCATGTTGGCGATGATCCTGATCGGCGCCGCCGCGACCGTCGGCGCCGCCGCCGAGGACAGCTGCGTCGCCTGTCATGGCGCGCTCGACGGCGCGCTCGCAGCGCCGGTCGAAGGCATGAGCCACGACGTCCATGGCGCGCACGGGATCTCGTGCGTCGACTGCCACGGCGGCGATCCCGCCGACATGAGCCTCAGCGCGATGGACGAGACCAAGGGATTCAAGGGCAAGCCCGAGGGCCCGGCGATCATCATGCTGTGTGCGCGCTGCCACGCCGACCGGGTCTACATGCGCGAGCGCAACCCGGCGCTGCCGACGGACCAGGCAGCGCAGTACGCGACGAGCGTCCA
This sequence comes from Binatia bacterium, assembly GCA_041485125.1. Taxonomy (GTDB): domain Bacteria; phylum Desulfobacterota; class Binatia; order UTPRO1; family UTPRO1; genus JBGPIT01. The sequence continues at coordinate 3,835 of JBGPIT010000148.1, forward strand.
CGGCCGGCGCCTCGAAGAGGGCGATACCCGCGTCGCAACCTGCGTCAGCTGTCACGGCGCGCACGGAATCCTCTCCCCCGCCAATGCCGCGAGCCCCGTCTACCCGACGAACGTCGCGCGCACCTGCGGCCATTGTCACGCCGACCAGGCGCACATGGCGGGCTACGGCATTCCGACCAATCAGTTCGCCGACTACCAGACGAGCGTGCACGCCGAGCTCCTGTTCAGCCGTCACGATCTCTCCGCCCCGACCTGCAACGACTGCCACGGGAATCACGGCGCGTATCCCCCCGGCGCGAGCTCGGTCGCCGGGGTGTGCGGACAATGTCACCCGATCAACCGCGACCTCTTCCTCGCGAGCCCGCACAAGCCGGCGTTCGACAAGGTCGGACTGCCCGAGTGTGTCACCTGCCACGGCAAGCACGCCATCCATCGCACCAGCGACGCGATGCTGGGAACGGCGCCGGTCGCGGTGTGCGTGACGTGTCATGCGCCCGACTCGCCCGGCTACCGCGCCGCCGACGCGATGGGGAACGCGGTCGCCGAGCTCGTACGCCGGAGCGACGAGGCGCACCAGGCTTTCGACGCGGCGGCACGGGCGGGCATGGAGGTGACCGAGGCGCCGTTCCAGCTCCAGAAGGCACACGAGGCGCTCGTCCAGTCGCGGAATCTCGTCCACGGATTCGCGCCGCAGCCGCTGCTCGACGAGGTCGCCAAAGGCGAGGCGGCGGCCGAGTCGGCGCGGGCGGATTCGACCGCCGCGCTGGCGGAATTTCGCCGCCGGCGGCGCTTGGTGTTCATCCCGCTCGCCGCCTTCGGCGTCGTCGGCGTGCTGCTCTACCTGAAGCTGCGCGAGGTCGAGCGGGAGCGATCATGAGCGTTCGGCGGGCCGATCGGGAGTTTCCCTGTCGCGACGGGCGGACTGCCGGCCTTCGCGCGATGCACAGGCTCTTGCTCTCGAGGCATCCGCTCGTGCGGGGTCTCTTCGCGTTTCTCGACGGCTAGCGCGACGCCCCGCTGCGAGGGTGACGGCGCCGAGCGTACTACCTCTCGTACCCGCCCTTCACGTGACACCCCTCACAAAAGCTCTGCGCATGGCATTGGCCGCAGCGCATCGGGTTCGCCCGTGCCTCGATGCCGTGCACGAAACGGAAGTTGCGATCGTGGACCCGGCGCACCGTCTCGTCGCGGCGGTTGTGACATTCCTGGCAGAAGCTCGGCCGGTGGCATTCCTCGCATCGCGCGGGGTCGGCCTTCGCGAACACCGCGTGCCGGTTCATCCAATCGAAATTGTGGTTCGCGGGTGCGATCTCCTGCACGTCGAGGTGACAGAGGCTGCAGCGGTCCGGCGCGGTGTTACCGGCGACCGGATTGTAGTGACAGACGTGACATTGCTCCTTGCCGGGCGTGAACGGCCCCGTCGCCGTCCCGATGGCGTCCGCTGCCTCCTTCTCGTCGTCGGTGCGCGCTGCCGTCGTGTGGCAGGCGAAGCACTCGATGTTCTCGCGTTGGAAGACGCCCTCGTGCAGGTCGTGAGAGAACTTCTCGAGGGCGGTCGTGGGGTGCTCCGTCTTCAAGCCCCAGCTCGGCATCATGTCCTGCGACTTGCAGCCGCCCTGCGCCAGGATGGCGAGGCAGGGGAGCAGGAGCCACACCGCAGTCGACAGGCCGTGGACGTGACGCCGCACGCTAGCTCCTGCTGAAGTAGTAGCTGAACCCGAAGTTGCCGCGCACGTCGTGCGCAAAATCGGGGTTGCGGTTGACCTCGACCTCGGCGAGCAGCGACACGTTGCGGACGACGAGATACTCCGTGCCGAAGATGTAGGAGTATGCGTCGCCGTCTTTGCCGGTGATGCTGTGGAAGTTCGCGAACGCGAACATCGCGTGCACTTGCAAGCCGCGCAGGATCTCCTCCGAGACGCCGCAGTTGACGCCGATCGCCCGGTCCCGACCGCGGCCTTCGATGAGGTAGAGCCCGTTGAACGCGCTCAGCCCGAGCTGTCGCAAGAAGCTCCACGCGAAGCCGAGCTTCCAGATGTTGCCGTTCGACGATTCGCCGTCGAGGCGATCGTAGGTCGCGAACGAGTAGCTCGTCGAGACCTCGAGGTAGCGCGCGAAGTGATACGTCATCCCGAGCCGCGCCTCCTGCAGACGGCTCAGCGAGAACACGTCGAAGATCCGGTCTTGCAGGAACGCGTCGCGATTCTTGTCGGGCTTGTAGGTGTCGTACTCGACGTTGAGATACAGCGGCTTCGCGACGCTGAAGCCGAACCCGGCGTTGAAGAAGGCGGGGTTCGCCTCCGCGATGTCGAGCTCGAGACGGGTGTAGAAGTCGGCGAAGTCGGTGTGCGGCACCACGCGGTTGAACGAGACGTCGAGCAAATGGCGCGGCGAGCGGTCATTCGGTGAGGTGCCTTCGTAGCCGATCGACATGAGCGAGCCGAGCAGCCGGCTGGTGCGGAGCTTCGCGCCGAAGATCCCGTAGCTGTCGTCCGGCCGCTCCGGATACGGCTGGAGATCGTCGTGCTGGTACCCGCCGTAGGCGACGAGCTCGACGCCATTGGTGGGTTTGCCCTTGATGACGGCGCCGTCGAGCAGCGTGAAGTTGGTGCCCTCGGTGAGGATTTGGCGCCCGGCACGGACTTGGAATGTCTTCGCGGTGCTCTGGTAGTCGACGTACCCGTTGTAGACGTCGAAGGTCGCGACGTCTCCGTTGGCGACCTCGTGCGCGCGCAGGAAGCCGTTGAGCGACAGGTTGTGCTTCGGGTCGACGGCGCTGACATCGAGATATTGATAGAAGGGCGACACGTAACGGGTGTCGCCACCGGGCCGCTTGAGCGGCGTGTTCGCCTGGAACGTCGTGTAGGCATTGCCGTAGAGTCCCGTCGAGACCGGCGTGAACGGCGGCGTCTGCGCTCGTGCCGGAGCGCTGGCGAGCACCACCAGAGCGCTTGCGATGAAGGATGCGAGGCCGAGGCGGTGCCGCCTCATTCGCCCACGCCGTTGGTGCCGTGGCAAAGCGCGCAGCTGTCCAAGCCCTGGCGGTCGACGAGGTTCCGGATGTCTTGCAACGGGAGGACGCCGAGGCCGGTGCGATCGACTTGGTGAATCTCCTCCCGCGGGTGACAGAGGAAACAGTCGCGCCGCTGCCATCCATCGGGATGCTCCTCGCGCGTCAAGTGCGTGCCTTGCGCCGTGTCGAGGAGATTCCCGAGGTCCTGGCCGGTGTCGTTGCCCGCGCCGCCACCGCAGCCGACGACCGCAACCAGCGCCAGGGCGACCCAGAGATGCCGATGCATCACGCTGGTCCGATCGTCAGTTGTTCGGCCTGAGAATCCGCTCGGGCGGCGGGAGCGGTGGAAAGTGCGTTCGCTCCACGCTCAACGGCCCACCGACCCCGTGACAGCTCACGCACATGTCGGCGGTCTCGGGACCCGCCGGATGATTCTCGCCGGTCGCGAAGTTGATGTTGTCGTGGCAGCTCGTGCACACGGCGATGGTCACCGGCGTGGTGAACTCGTCGAGCACCGTCTTGCTGCGTTCCGCGCGGACGAACGTCCGTGTCGTTGGTGGCAGGACGGCGGGTGCGAGCACGCCGCGTCCCGGATCGAGCACGAACGTCCCCGGTTGGTGGCAGGCCTCACAGTCGCGGAGGTCGCCGGGGAAGAGGACGTCGCTGAAGTCGAGTGGCGTTTCGGTCTGGTTCGGGAACGTCGCCGGCGGGAGGAATCCGTACAGCACGTAGGGCGTGGTGAGATTCTCGCCGCGGTGGATCTTGTGAATCATGATCTTGAAGTCGATCGGCGACGTCGTCGCGGTCACGCCGATCGGTGGGAGCTGGCGGCTCAGCGTGTCGTTCGACGGGTTGTGGCACATCGGACAATAGACCGTGCTGTTCCGGTTGTTCCCGTGCACGCTGAAATCCTGCGAGAAGACGCCGTGACACGCGCTGCATTGCTCGGTCGTGACGACGGTCCGGCGCGGCACGGGCGCCGAGTCGGTCACCGCGAAGTAGGATACGTCGTTCGGGATCGCGTCGCGGATCTCGTCGAACACCTCGCCCGGATCCTCCATGCCGTTGCGGTTCGGATCGCGGTTGCCCGAGCAGTTGATGCCGCCCTTGCTCGCGTTGGCGCCGTCGATGGTCGCGCACTTGTACCCTTCGATGCCGACCGCGTAGCTGCCCGTCGCGTTCGACGGCAGCGGGCTCTTGAACGCATAGGTGAAGACGCCGGACCCGCTGCCGGGCTGGGCGTCGCGGATCGGTGATTCCTGCTTGAACGTCTCGGCGCCCGGTGTCCACGGGCTCGATGGATCGCCCGGCGTGAGAATCCCGTCGTGATTGTAGTCCTGGATCGAGTACTCGCGAGTCGGGCCGGCGAGCGTCAACTGCAGCGCGTTCAAGGCCGACGGCGCGAGCGGATCGCCCGCGGTCGTGGTGAGCCGGAACGTGACGAAGGGATGCTCGCCGGGCCCGACCTTCGACGACCCGGTCTCGACGCTGGTGACGCCCACAATCTCGCCGCGAACGCCCGGTGCCTGCTGCGAATGCGCGGGGATCACGTGGGTGCCGACCACCGAGATGTCGAACTCGCGGCCGGTCTCCGGCAGGTGACACGAGGAGCAGCTGAAATCGTCGGCCTGCGGACCACCGCCGTGATTCTCGCCGCTCGCGAAGTTGACGTCGTCGTGGCACGACCCGCACGCTTGCCGCGAGGGACGGGTCTTGAACCAATCCCCGTGCGTCGCGCCAGCGTGACACTTCTCGCAGTTCCGGATGTCCTGCGGGAAGACGACGGTCGAGAAGTCGGTCACGCTCTGCATGAAGCCGATGATCTGATAGGGCGTGCCGGCCTCGACGCTCGGGAGGCTCTCACCGCGATGGATCTTGTGGATCAACTCGCGGAACCCGATGTTGTGGCCGGTATCGGGATCGATTTGCGGCGAGGTCACACCGGTCGAGAAATCCGTGATCTCCGACGAGTGGCAGGCCACGCAGAGCCGCACGTCGCGTCGCGAGCCGCCGTGCGCCTCGAGCGGATCGTGGCACGAGTTGCAGTTCTCGGTGCGTACCGCGTCGTCGATGATGGCAACCGGTCCGCTCGATGGCACGAAGTCGAAGATCGCGTTCGAGACGTACGCCACGCCCAACACCGTCGTGTCGGCGAACACGGCGACGCGGTGAACGGCGTCTGCGTCGAAACCGTCGGGCAGCGTCGCGTTGAAGCTGTACCGGAAGAGCCCGTGCCCGAGGTCCTCGATCGTCCCACGGGACGAATCCTCGAAGCTCGCCTGGGTCGCGGCGACCATCGTCACCGGGCTCGTCTGAGTGGTCGTGATGTAGTCGCGGAACTCGCCGTCGTCGTGCCGGGCCGCGATCACGAACCGCGTGCGTACGCCGCTGATCGGAAGCGGGTCGCCGCGACGGTCCGTCAGGAAGTAGGTGACGACCGGTCGTCCGTCGGCGTCGATGGACGCGTCGGCGATGGTGACGTTGAGCTCGTTCGCGCTCGCGCCGGGCCCCGCAGGAGGGGGGCCTTCATTCCCGCCACCACCGCCACCACCGCCACATCCCGCCAGGCTCAGCGTCGCCGCGATCATCGCCGCGCCTGCGAGCGAGCGCCTCGACCACCACACCTCTTTTGATTTGCGCACTCGTCACCCGCCAGTTGACGAAATGAGAAATCACATCGACCCGAATCCCTTTACTCGGCATCGCCTTGGATGCGCAAGTCGAAACGGAATGAATTCGACAATCGACGTGCACAATCCGATCGCGGCGGGTTCACGGGTTGCATTGATATGGATTCGGCATTCTCACATTTTGGAATCGCGAGATTCTCATGTTTCGGAAATGGCGATCGTGAAACTCGCGCACACGCGGAGCATCGCCTCTTCACTTCCGTGTTGCCCTATGTACATGAAGTCGGCGGGCTTGGCCGTCATTCCGTACGCCGCCGGGGTCGTCGGCGTGCGGCTTGCTAAGATAAGGAAGCTCGCGAGCCGGTGCGGCTCGACACGACACGGAGGTGAGTCCATGCACACGGCAACGACAGCGATCCGGATCATCACCGTCGCGGCGACGCTCATCGCGCCGGCGGCATTTGCCGGCCAGACCGGCGTCGTCATGGGTACGGTGAAGCTCGTAGGTGCGCCACCGGAGCGCAAGCCGTTGGAAGTCTTCAAGCATCACGAGGTCTGTGGCGACAGTGTTCCGGACGACCGCTTCGTGATCGGGCCCGCCGGGGGTGTGCGGTACGCGGTCGTGACGGTCGAAGGGGTCAAGAACGGCAAAGCGGTCGAGCGTGATCTCGATCACGTCCTCGACAACCGCCAATGCCGCTTCGTGCCGCACGTGCAGGTCGCCGAGGTCGGGCAATGGCTCGAGATCACGAACAGCGACCCGATTCTCCACAACGCCGACGCCCGGATGGGCAACGAGACGCTCTTCAACGTCGCGCTGCCGCCGGCGCGGAGCGTTCGCAAGCCGCTTGCGCGGCCGGGCATCGTCACCATCACCTGCGACGTTCGGCACACCTGGATGAGCGCCGTCGTCGTCGTCACGGATCATCCGAATCACACCGTGACCGACCTGTATGGGAACTATGAGATCCGTGACCTTCCGCCGGGTACGTACACGGTGCGGGTGTGGCACGAGGAGCTCGGGACGACCGAACGTCCGATCACCATCGTCGCCGGGGAGGTCGCGACCGTCGACGTCGCGTATGCGCCGGGCGGTGCCCGACCGGAGTCCGCCGAGGGCGGAAAGGAGGAGATGAAATGAGGGCGAGCTGGTGGGCGGGCGTGGCGATCCTCTGCCTCGCGACGGCGCCCGCGGCGCACGCCGCCGACGGCGGCATCAAGGGCACGGTCACCAACGCCGCGACGAAAACGCCGGTCGCGAACGCGGTGGTGATGGTCGACGGTCCGATCGTTTCCGCCGCGGCAGGTGCGCGTGCGACGGTCGAGCAGCGCAACGATGCCTTCGTGCCGCACGTGCTGGCGATCGCGGCGGGGACTACCGTCGACTTCCCGAACCGCGACGCGCACTTGCACAACGTGTTCTCCGCATCGCCCGTCAAGCGCTTCGATCTTGGCATGTACGGCGAGGGCGAGAGCAAGAGCGTGACCTTTGATGTCCCCGGCGTGATTCGCGTCGGCTGCAACGCGCACCCGAAGATGGAGGCCTTCATCGTCGTCCATCCGAACCCGTACGTCGCGGTCACGGACGCGCGGGGCGTCTACACGATCAGCGGCGTGCCCGC
>JBGPIT010000149.1:0-11034 GCA_041485125.1 Binatia bacterium
CGTGCGGATAGCGGTCGTAGGCCTCGGGGCGGAGCCCGACCTTGTCGAGCAGCTCCTCGACGCGCCGGCGCTTCTCCGCACCGCGCGCGAGCTTGTGCACCTCGATGCCCTCGGCGACGATCGACCCGACCCGCATGCGCGGGTTCAGTGACGAGTACGGGTCCTGGAAGATGATCTGCATCTCGCGGCGCATCCGGCGCATCTCGCGCGCGGCGAGCGCCCGGAGGTCGCGGCCGTCGAAGCGGATCTCGCCGGCATCGGGCTCGACCAGCCGGAGGATGCAGCGGCCGAGTGTGGTCTTGCCGCAGCCCGACTCGCCGACCACGCCGAGCGTCTCACCCCGCCGGATCGTCAAGTCGACGCCTTCGACGGCGTGCACCGCAAGTCCGCTGCGCGAGAAGAACCCGCGCCGGACCGGGTAGCGCTTGCAGAGGCCGCGCACCTCGAGGAGCGACTCGCCGGCGGCGCGCTCCGCGCGTGGCGGCGTCTCGGCGGCGTGCGGCAGCGTCATGCGCAGATGCACGCCGCCCACCCACCGGGCGCCTTCTCCTCGAGCGGCGGGTCGACGCGTGCGCAGTCGTCGATCGCGCGCGGACAACGATCGCGGAAGCGGCAGCCGCTCGGCAGCGCCAGCATGCTCGGAACCGAGCCTGGCAGCGCCTCGAGACGACGGCCGCTGCCACCCATCGTGCCCATCGCGCGCAGCAACGCGACCGTGTACGGATGCAGCGGACGCTCGAAGAGATCGAGAACGGTCGCGCGCTCGACGATCCGGCCCGCGTACATCACGACCACCTGGTCCGCCTGCTCGGCGATCACGCCGAGGTCGTGGGTGATCAGCATCATCGCCATGCCGAGGCGCTCGCGCAGGTCGCGCAAGAGATCGAGGATCTGCGCCTGGATCGTCACGTCGAGCGCCGTCGTCGGCTCGTCGGCGATCAGGAGGCTCGGCTCGCACGCGAGCGCCATCGCGATCATCGCACGCTGGCGCATGCCGCCGGAGAGCTCGTGCGGGTAGCTGTCGGCGCGCCGCTCGGGCTCCGGCATCTCGACCAGGCGGAGCGAGTCGATCACCTTGCGACGGGTCGCCGCGCGATCGAGCCGCTGATGCAGTCGGATCGCCTCGGCGATCTGGTTGCCGATCGTGAAGACCGGGTTCAGCGACGTCATCGGCTCCTGGAAGATCATCGCGATCTCACCGCCGCGCACGGCGCGCATCGCGCGCTCGGAGAGGCCGAGCAGATCGCGCCCCTTGTAGACGATCGCGCCCGAGACGATCCGCCCCGGCGGCGTGATGAGGCGGAGGATCGACATCGCGGTGACGCTCTTGCCGCAGCCCGACTCGCCGAGGACGCCGAGCGTCCGGCCGGCAGGCACGCTGAAGCTGACCCCGTCGACGGCGCGGATCACGCCCGCTTCGGTCTCGAAGTGCGTGTGCAGGTCGCGGACGTCGAGCAGCGGCGCGGCGGCGTCGACGCGCGCCTCTCCGGCGACGGCGCTCACCCGCGCACCCCGACGCTACGCGGATCGAGGAGGTCGCGCAGATAGTCGCCGAGGAAGTTGAACGCCATGATCGTCACGAAAATAAACAGCCCCGGCGCCAAGATCCAGGGGAACTGCGCGATGCTCTGGACGTTCTGCGCGTCGGCGAGCAGGTTGCCCCAGCTCGCGTTCGGCTCCTGAATGCCGAGGCCGAGCAGCGAGAGCGCGCTCTCGCCGAGGATGAAGCCGGGAATGCTGAGCGTCGCGGCGACGATCGTGTAGCCGAACGTGGCGGGCACGACGTGCCGGACGATGATGCGCGCGCGGCTCGCACCGAGGGCCCGCGCGCTCTGCACGTAGTCGAGCTCGCGGATCGACGCCACCATGCCGCGGATGATGCGCGCGAACCCGGCCCAGCGGATGAAGCTCATGATCACGACGATCATGACGAAGGTCTGCGCCGAGCTGAGCGAGGCGGGGATGGCGGCCGCCAAGGCGAGCAGGAAGTAGAACGACGGCAGCGACATGAGCACCTCGGTGAGGCGCATGACCACGTCGTCGAAACGGCCGCCGACGTAGCCCGCGGTCGCGCCGACCACGATCCCGATCGCGAAGCTGATCGCGACGCCGACGATCCCGACGGTCAGGCTGATGCGGCTGCCGTAGACGATCCGCGAGAAGAGGTCACGGCCGAGCCCGTCGGTGCCCAGCAGAAAGACGCGCTGGTCCGGATTGGCGGTCGTGAGCAAGCTGCCGCGCTGGAGCCAGACCAGCGGGACCTTCTCCTCGGTCGGCGCGTAGACGCGACCCGAGGCGCCGCGGAGCGCGTAACGATGGGTGTAGAGCACGCTTTCGGACGTCCACTGCGAGGGCGGGTTCAGGTGAATCGCCGACGGCGGGTGATACGGAGAGTCGCGGTTCTGGGTGGCATAGTCGTAGGGCGCGACGACGGGCGCGAACAGCGCGACGGCGTAGAGGACCGTCAAGACGCCGACGCTCGCGAGGACCGGCCAGCTCATGCGCCGGATCGACGACGCCCGACGGCGCCGGCCCGCGGCGTGCGGCGCCACGAGGACTTCGGCGCTCGCGTCGACGGCGGTGCTAACGAGCGGCCTCCAGGCGCGCGAAATCGATACGCGGGTCGACCAAGGTGAGCGCCACGTCGGCGACGAGATTGCCGAGCAAGAGCAGCACCGATCCCATCAGCACCGAGCCCATGACCAGGTAGAGGTCGAGCGAGCGCACGGCGTCGAGCATCAGGGTCCCGAGCCCTTGCAGATTCATGACCGCCTCGACGAGCGCGGCGCCGCCGAGCAAGGTCCCGAGCTCGTAGCCGGCGAGGGTCACGAACGGGTTCAGCGCGTTGCGGAGAATGTGCTTGCCGACGACGAGCCGCTCCGGCAGGCCTTTGGCGCGCGCGGTGCGGACGTACTCCGCGTTCTGGATCTCGAGGATGTTGCTGCGCATGAGGCGCATCAGGCTCGCCATCCCGCTCAGACCGAGCACGATGACCGGCAGGACCAGGTGCGAGGCGCGGTCGACGATCTGCTCCCACGGACCGAGCAGCGGGTAGTCGAGCGACGTCGTGCCGCCGACCGGAAACCAGCCGGTCTGAAGCGCGACGTACATCAGGAGGAAGGCGAGAAAGAAGTTCGGGATCGCCATGCCGAAGAAGGCGGCGAAGGAGAGCGCGCGATCCAGAAACGAGCCGCGCCAGAGCGCGACCGCGATGCCGATCGGAATCGCGAGCGCCCACGAGAAGACCATGCTCGCAACCGCGAGGATCAGCGTGTTCAGCGCGCGCGAGCCGATGAGATCGAGCACGGCGACGCGATACGCGATCGACACGCCGAGATCGAGGTGCACGACCCGCCACAGCCAGCGCAGGTACCGCACCAGGAGCGGCTCCCCGTAGCCGAACTCGATCTCCATCTGGCGAATCATGTCGGGCGAGATCGAGGGGTTCATCCGCAAGCTCGCGAAGAAGTCGCCCGGCGCGAGGTCGACGACGACGAACGACAAGAAGGTGATGCCGACCAGGAGCGGGATCATCACCAGCAGGCGGCGAAGAATGAAGCGCAGCACGTGCGTCGCTACTCGGCCGGGCGAATCGCGATCCGCTCCGGCTTGTACAGGCCCCACACCGTCGGCTCGACGTGCTCGAGATACGACTTGAACGCGACGAAGCGCTCCTGGCGGACGAGTTGGATGAGCGGCAGCTCGCGATGCAAGATCTCCTGGATCTTCCAGTAGTGCTGCTTGCGGGCGTCGAGGTCGAGCTCGCGCGCACCGAGATCGAGCTCGTGGTCGATCTCCGCCTCCCACGGCGTAGCGGGCTGCGGCTGGTTCGGCTGCCAGAGGTGGAGATTGCCGGACGACCGCAACAGGTTGGCGGAGTTGTGCGGCTCGACGCCGCCGGTGAAGCCCATCACCATCGCGTCCCAGTCGAAGTTGCTCGAAAGCTTCTCGACCAGCGTCGAGAACTCGAGCGGCCGGTAGTTGACGCGCAGGCCGAGCTTCGCCCAGTCCTCCTTGAGGATCGAGCACAGCCGTTCGCGCACCTGGTTGCCGGCGTTGGTCGAGAGGTCGAAGACGAGCGGATTGCCGTGCGCGTCCTCGCGCACGCCGTCAGCGTCGCGGTCGACGTAGCCGCCCGCCTCGAGCAGCGCTTTGGCGCGGTCGAGATCGTAATCGTACGGCTTCAGGTTCGGGTTCGCGAAGATCTTGTTCTCCGGCGAGATCAACGACACCGCCGGCTGTCCGTAGCCGAAGAAGGTGTTCCGTACCATGCTCTGCGCATCGACGCTGTGGGCGATCGCGTTCAGGAACTTCGGATCGGTGAACCAGTCGAGCCGCGGGTCGCGCCGTTCGCCTTGGACGTAGTGCGCCGGATTGCGGTTGAAGGCGACGAACAGCATGCCGGTATCGAGCCCGATCCGCTCGACGTTGACGCCGAGACGCTCGCTGCGGTTGCGGACGTCGTCGATCTCCTCGGGTCGCGGCGCGTAGTAGTGCAGCTGGTTGTCGAGGAATTTGAGATAGATCGTGTTTTGGTCGGGGACGATCAGCAGGGTCTGCGCCGCGAGCTTCGGCAGCTGGCTGCCGTCGGCGTCCCGCATCCAGTACGTCGGGTTGCGCTCGTACTGCAGGAACTGCGACGGCACGTAGCGCGTCATGCGATACGCGCCGGTGCCGATGATCTTCTCCGGCGGGGTGTCGATCCCCCACTGCTGCACGAAGGTCTTGTTGGCGAGCGCCTCGCCGAGCACGTGCTTCGGCAGGATGTCGAAGCCGATGCTGTTCAAGAGCGGCGCGAAGGGCTCCTTCAAGTGCAGCCGTATCGTCAAGGGATCGACGACCTCGGTGCGGATCCGGTCGCCGCCGATGGTCAGGATGTGCTTCACGCTGTTCGGAACGTTCGGGTCGTAGACCGCGTCGAGCGTGAACGCGACGTCGTCGGCGGTGAACGGCACGCCGTCGTGCCATTTGATGCCGTCACGCAGGTGGAACGTCCACGTCGTGCCGGCATCGTCGTGCTCCCAGCGCTCGGCGAGGATCGGCTCGGGCAACGTGGTCTTGGGATCGAGGCGCACCAGCGCATCGAAGAGCTTGTCGGTCGCCTCCGCCGACGCCGCATCGACGGCGATGAGAGGGTTGAAGGTCTTGGGATCGCTGATCGTCGCCGTGACCAGGCGGTCGCCGCGCCGGAGGCGGTCCTCGCCGCCACCGCGCCGGCAGGCCACCGTGCCGAGGCAGAGCGCGAGCATCGCGGCGGCCGTGCCGAGCCGTGTGAGCGTCGAGCGCGTGCGCGTCATGGCGCCGCGACCTCCGGCGAGTACGCCGCGATCGCGCGCTCCTCGACACCCGCGCGTGCCGGGATCGCGAAGAGTTCGGGCGCGATCTTCGCGTCGAGCGCCGGCGTCGTGTAGCGGACGTGGATCGCACGGTCGCCGGGAAGGGTGCGGACGTCGATGCTGAAGGGAAAGGTGACACCGTCGATCGGGCGGAGGTCGCCGAAGTCGACGCGCAGCATGCTGCCGCCGGCGATCGGCGTCTCGGCCGCGACCGGCGCGAGCGTCCGCGGCGCGAGCCAGATGCGCTGCCGGCCTGCCGCGACGGGCACGGTGAGCAGCAGCAGCTGCTTGTCGGCATCCGTCGTGACGGTGGCGACGGCGGTCGGCGTGCGCTCCGGGGGCGATCCGAGCAAGACGGTGACGATGTCCTCGACCGACATCGGTACCGCGGCGTACGCGGCGATGCTCTCGGCGCTTGCGGTTCCGCGATAGACGGTATTCTCGCGCCGCACGTAGAGCGCGAGCTCGCGGCCGTCGCTGGCAATCACCGCGATCGCGCCGAGCGGGCCGAGCACCTCGAGCCGGAGCCGCGCCGGACCTTCGACCACGACGGCATGACGCGAGCCGACCGTCTTCCCCGCGCTCTCATAGCTGATCCGGGCGAAGCCTCGCACGGTCGCGATCGCGGCGCGACGCCGGGCGAGCGTCGCGAGCAACCCCTCGGCGCTCGGCAGCGTCGCCGGCAGCTGCGGGCGCACCCGCGCCGGTTGGCAGCCGAAGAGGATCGTGCAGGCGACGAGGGCGCAGCAACAGGCGACGATCCGGCTAGATACCCGTGCCACTCGTCCGGGTTCCCGCTCCGAGCGCGTCGAGCTTCACCTTCAGCCGGTCGATCTGCTCCTGCTCTTTCGACTTGCGCAGCGCCTCTTGGTAGACGCGCACCGCGTCGCGAGTCTTGCCGAGCTTGTCGTAGGCGTCGCCGAGGTGCTCGGTGACGGTCGGATCGTCGCCCGCGCGCTCGATCGCGCGCTCGAGCTGATCGACGGCCTTCTGGTAGTCGCCACGCTGGTAGTACACCCAGCCGAGCGAGTCGATGAAGTAACCATCGTCGGGCTCGATCGCGAGCGCGCGGCGGATCAGCTTCTCGGCCTCGTCGAGTTGCTCGCCGAGCTCGGCGTAGGTGTAGCCGAGATAGTTGAGCGCTGCCGCGTTCTGCGGATTCAAGGTGATCGCCCGCTGCATCATCTCGATCGCCTTGCCCTTGTTCTTCGCCTCGTCGTAGACGGCGCCGAGCGCGAACACCTGCTGGTCATTTTCGGGCTCGAGGCGCACCGCCTCTTCGAGCGCGACGATCGCGTGCTGAAAGTCCTTACGATCGCGATGCAGCGCCGACAGGTAGGTGAGCAGCTCGGGGATGCGACCCTTCACCGCAAGCGCATGCTCGAGCTCGCGGATCGCGTCGTCGCCGCGGTCCTGCTTCTGGTACACGGCGGCGGTCTGGATGCGCGCGTCGACGTAGTACTCGGACTCGGGACTGATACGCTCGAACTCGGCGACCGCCTTCGCGTACTCCTTGGTCTGCGCGTAGATGCTCGCGAGATAGTATCGGACCCGCTCGTTCTGCGGCTCGGCGGCGAGCACCAGGTTGAGCTCGGTCGCGGCGCGATCGTACTCGCCCTTCTCGAAGTAGATGAGCGCGATCTTGATGCGGGTCTCTTGCGGATCGGGCTCGATCTTCTCGAGCGCATGATACTGCAGCAGCGCCTCGTCGAGCTTCTTCTGCCCGATGTAGAGGCCGCCGAGCCGCTTGCGGACGAGGGCGCTGTTCGGGTTCGAGGCGAGGATGTGTTGGTAGATGTCGATGGCGCGCCCGTACTGCTTTTGAAGCTCGTAGAGCGTCGCCAGATCCATCAGGATCAGCTCGGAGCGCGGATTGAGCTTGAGCGCCTCGCGGAAGTTGCGCTCGCCTTCGGGGTAGCGTCCCGCCGCGGTGTTGACCCGGCCGAGATAGTAATAGCCCAGCACCGAGCGCGGGTTCAGACGGATCAGCTCCCCGAGCGTCGCCAGCGCCTCGTCGAACTTTCCCTGCTTGCCGTAGAGCGCGCCGAGATAGAGGTACGCTTCCTGGTTCGTCGGCTCGAGCTCGAGCACGCGACGGTACTCGGCCGTCGCCTCCTCTTGGCGGTCGAGCGCCGACAGAATGCCGGCAAGCAGGAGACGCGCCTCGGTGTTGTTCGGCTCGGTCGCCACGACGGCCCGACAATGCTCGAGCGCTTCCGCGAGCGCCCCGCCGCGCACGAGCAGCGTCGCAAGGCGCAAGCGCAGCAGAGCGCTCGAAGGATCGTGCTCGACCGCCGCACGGAACGCCTTCAACGCGACGTCGTAGTTGCCCTCATTGAGCGCGATCTCGCCCGTGAGAAAGTCGCCCATCGCCGTGACCGACGCGGGCATCTCGCCGCGTCGGGCCGGGAGCTCGATCGCGTTGGGATCCCACGCGAGCCGTTCGGGCGGCCGCGACAGCGCACGCCGGGCTGGTCCGCATCCGGCAGCGAGAAGCAGTCCCGCGAGCAGCAAGCCGACGCGGAGTGGACGATACATGACGGTGACTGAAACGCTATCGGAGCTTTCTCGCACCGTCAACGCGCATTGGCGCCGGTCGTGCGATGCGGACGACGGTGCGGCGCTCTCGTTGCGGCTATGCGGACGGGCTCGGCTCGAGCTGCTGGATGCGGTCGATCACCTGATCCATCAGCCAACCGGGCGTGGACGCGCCGGCGGTGACGCCGATGTTCTCGACGCCGCGCACCCAGCTCGGATCGAGCTCCGATGCTTCCTCGATGTGGTACGCGGTCGCGCCTTCCTCGCGGCATACCTCGGCGAGGTGACGCGTGTTCGAGCTGTTCTTGCCGCCGACGACGATGACGACCTCGACGTCGCGCGCGAGCTCGCGTGCCGCCTCCTGGCGCTCGATCGTCGGGTTGCAGATGGTGTTGAAGATCTTCACCTCTTTGCAGCGCGGCGCGAGGTTCGCGAGCAAGGCGGCGAGGAGCTCGGTCTCTTGCGTGGTCTGCACCACGACGCCGACGCGCTTCGGCAGGTGCACCTTCTCGACGTCCTCGGGATGCTCGATCACCGTCGCTTTGCCGCCGGCGTGACCGATCGTGCCGATCACCTCGGGATGCTTGGGGTTGCCGAAGATCACGAGGTGGTAGCCTTCCTGGACCAGCTGCTTCGCCTTGTTCTGCACCAGCGTCACCAGCGGACAGGTGGCGTCGACGACGTTCAAGCCTTTGCCGCGTGCTTGCTCGTACGTCTCCGGCGGGACGCCGTGGGTACGGATGATCACCGTACCTTCGACCATCTCGTCGAGACCGTTGACGGACTGCACACCCTGCTCGGCGAGCGACTGCACCACCTGCGGATTGTGGATGATCGGTCCCAGGGTCCGAACGGTCTCACCTGGATGCTGCGCGGCGGTCTCCGTCACGATGTCGAGGGCACGCTCGACGCCCCAGCAATAGCCTGCGTGTACCGCTTTCCGTATCTTCATCCGCATCCCTCGCGTTCAGCCGTCATGTGGTGGCCACCGCAGGCGCCGATCCACACCTCGCCGCCCTGATAGTGTTCCTTCTTCCAGATCGGGACGGTCGCCTTCAAGCGATCGATGCCGAAACGGCATGCCGCGAACGCCGCATCGCGATGCGCTGCCGAGACCGCGACGGCGACGCTCGCCTCACCGATCGGCACGACCCCAAGGCGATGGACCATCGCCACCCGTGTCACCGGCCAGCGGGTCTCGATCTCGTGTCCGATCTGCGTCATCTCGGTAATCGCCATTTCGCGGTATGCCTCGTACTCGAGCCGCAGGACCACGCGCCCGTCGTTGTGGTCGCGTGTGGTGCCGACAAAAAGGACCGTGCCGCCCGCGCTCGGATCCGCAACCGCGGACAGCAGCGCGGCGGTATCGATGGCATCGTCGCTGATTTGGTACATCGGCACCAACCCCGCACCGCCGCTCACGGGGGGGATCAAAGCAAGCTCGTCATTCTCGTGAAGCAGGTATGGGTTGTCAACGTATACGCGATTGACGGCGATGCGCAGCCGCTCGCCGGCAAGTGTCTCGAATCGCTCGCAAAGCACGTCCAACGCGTCGGCCACGGAACCGCCGTCGGCAACGTCGATCTCGAGCTCGGAGACACCGTAGCGTTCGCGTAAGTACGCGAACAGGAGCACGCGCACGGTCATCGCCGCTCCAACAAGGCCGCGACGTGCCCGAGCACCGGCACGAGCAGGCGCTCGATCGCGAGACGGCAGGCCGCGGGTGAGCCGGGAAGCGCCGCGACAAATCTACCGTTGATCACCCCCGCGGCGGCGCGGCTCAAGATCGCGGCCGGTCCGATCTCGGCGAAGCTGAGGGACCGAAATATCTCGCCAAATCCCGGCAACTCCTTGGTCCAGAGGTCGCTCAGGCTTTCGAGGGTGACGTCGCGGGCGCCGATCCCAGTGCCGCCCGTGAGCACGACCGCCGTCACGTCGTCCCGCGTGGTCGCAACCTCGAGGGCGCTACGGATCGCCTGGGCGTCGTCGGCGACGACCTCGGACCAGTGAACCCGATGACCGGCGGCTTCGAGGGCGGTGCGGATCAGCTGACCGCTCCCGTCGTTGGAGGCCGTGCGGGTATCGCTGACGGTCACGATCGCGCAGCCGATCGAGGCGGTGTCATGGTCGTGATGGCCCACGCGACCGCAGTACCGGACTCGTCAGCCTGGGCAAAGAGCCCGGCCACTGTGCGGATACTTGGCGCTAGCGGATTTTCGGGGAAAGCCCCTCTGGGGGCAGCGTCTCCGGGTGCCGTGTCCGAAGCCGCCGCCCTTCAGAGAGAAGGAGGATAAGCCATGAGGCACTCGGTGTTCTTGAAAAGGCATTGAGGAATGCCCGAACACACCTCCCCACGACGCCTTCGTTATTTCTCGCCCTCAAAGGTATGTAAAGACATCCAGTTCCCTACCCGGTGGGGAAAAATTCCCTATTTGGATTCGTACCATGCGCTCATACGTAGGAACGGACGTGGCAGACGACTCAATCTGATACAGCGGCTGCCGAAGTGCCCTGGCAGTGCCTGTGCGCAATCGCAAGGCGTCTATTCAGAAGCCGGAGTCAGGCCTTCGCGGAGCGCGAACTTGACCAGCTCCGCCGTTCGCCGGCAGTGGAGTTTCTGCATGAGACGGTCGCGGTGCTGGCCGACGGTCTTCGGACTGATCTTCAACGCCGAGGCGATCTCTTTGTAGCTGTTGCCCTCCGCGATCAGCTGCAAGACCTCCTTCTCGCGCGGCGTCAGGACCGACACCTTCTCCGCTTTCGCTGCCCGACTGGTCTCGAGGTAGCCCTCGACGATCATCCGCGAGACCGGACCGCTGAAATAGCTGCCACCGTTGCGGACGCTCTCGAGCGCGGCGACCAGCTCGCTGCCGGCGACGCTCTTCAGGAGGTAGCCCTGTGCGCCCGACTCGAGCGCTTGGCGGACGTAGGACTCCAAGAGGTGCATCGACAGCATGACCACTTGCGTGTTGGGAAAGCGCTGGCGGATCTGGCGGGTCGCCTCGATGCCGTTCAACCCCTTCATGGCGATGTCCATGACGACGATGTCGGGATGGAGCTCCTCGACGATCGTCACCGCGGTCCGGCCGTCCTCCGCTTCGCCGATGACTTGGAAGCCGCCGTGCTTCTCGAGCAAGGTGCGCAGGCCCTGGCGAAAGAG
>JBGPIT010000150.1:0-11031 GCA_041485125.1 Binatia bacterium
ACTGACGCCGACGGTCCGGCGCGGACGTCGGACCGAGCTTCCTTGACGGTCGACCGCTGCGACCGCCGTCCGGTGGCGCAGCGGCCCACGACCGCTGATCTCTCCTAGCGCCACGCGCGGCTGTCGCGGTGCGCCGAGCGAAGCGCGCGCCGCCGGTACTCTCCGACGTTCCACCGCACCGACCGGTCCACCCGGTGCGTCGGCTTTTCTTTTGAGTCTCACTCAATTAACGTTGAGTGACACTCAATGCCGACGTCGATCCGTACCCCGCCTCGTGTCGACGGCGCCCGCCGGCGCGTGCGGCGCCGCGCCCGCACGCCGGACGCGACCCGCGCCCAAGTCCTCGCCAGCGCCCGCACGCTCTTCGCGAAGTACGGCTACGCCGCGACCACGACCGCCGCCATCGCGCGCGGCGCCGACGTATCGGAAGGCATCATCTTCCATTGGTTCCGCTCGAAGGAGGCGCTGGTCGTGGCGCTCGGACGCGAGTTCGCGCGCGAGGTCGTCGACGCGATGTTCGCCGGGCGCGGGCCGACCGACGATCCGGTACCGGCCTTGAGCGCGATGCTGAAGCGAACCTTCGCGTACGTGCGCGAGCGCCGGACGCTGGTGCGCTTGCTGACCCTCTCCCCCGATCCATCGAGCTCGCCGGCCGCGCGCCACGCCAGCCGCGCCGCGCTGCTCGCGCCGCTCACCACCACGTTCGCGCACCGCAGCGCGCGCGGCCTCGCGCGGCCCATGGATCCGCGCATCGCCGCCGAACTGATGTTCGCGCTGGTCGAGGCGGCGCTCGTCGAATGCCACGTGTTCGGCGACGGCAGCCGCGAGGAGGCCTATCTGAAGGAGACGATCCGCTGTGTGGAAGGCGCCCTCGGCGTCCGCCCGGCACGAACGACGGCGACGACCCGTCGTCCCGGACACGGCCGTCCCGTCCGGCCTGCCCGCTCGCGACTCGCGCGACGGTCGTCACGACCGGGGCGTCCCCGATGAGCGCGAGGCGGAACGTGCCGCGCGCACGCGTGCACGCGACGCGCCGCCGCGCGGCTGCTCTCGCGGGCGTCGTCGCGGTCGTCGGATCGCTGGCTGGAAGCGCCGACGCGACGACGCTGATCAGCCCGGCCGGCGGCGCGCGCGACGCCGCGCTCGCCGGCAGCACCGTCGCCGCGCCGTCGGACCTGATGAGCGCGTTCTTTCAGAATCCCGCCGGCCTGACGCTCATGGATGAGACCCAGGCCACGTTCGGTCTCGGGTTCTTCCTCATCAGCAACGAGGTTCGCACCTCGTTCGGCTATCGCGGCGACTCGGACATCGTCGCCATGGGGCCGAGCGGCGGGATCGCCATGGCGCGTGGCCGCTGGCGTTTCGGCATCGGTATCTTCGGCTCGGTCGGATCGAAGTTCGACTTCCCCGCCGACCCGGCGCACGGCGTCGCGCGAAACTTCTATACCGAGCTCGCGGCCGTCACGATCGCACCGACCGTCGCCTACGAGCTCACGCCGGAGCTCTCGGTCGGGGTGCAGATCAATCCGCTGCTCGGCTCGTTGAAGAATCGCGTCTTCGTTCCCGCCGCCGACCAACACCTGCAATGGCGCGTGCAGGGTCCCGGCATCCAGGGCGCGCTCGGGCTGCTCTACACGCCCGACCGGCGGTGGAGCTTCGCCGTCACCTACAAGACGCCCGGCCGCATCTTCATGGACGGCACCGTCGGCGTCGCCGGCAAGCGCGAGGACCTGAGCTTCACCTTCCACGTGCCGCAGGAGGTGATCTTCGGCGCCGCCTGGCGTCCGACGTCGCACCTCCTGATCACGACTTTTGGACGATGGCACGACACGTCGGTATTCGAGAAGTCGATCTTCGAGTTCTCGGACACCCCGGCGCTCGATTTCCCATTCGCGATCGAGGCTCGCGACGCGTGGCGCACCGGCGTCGGCATCGAGGTGCAGGCCCATCCGCAACTCGCGATCCGCGCCGGCGCCGCCTACAACACCGCCGCACTCAGCTCGCGATCGGTGACCCCGGTCGTCTACGACAACAGCGGCATCATCACCGGCGGCGGCCTCGGTATCGAGCTCGGCCGCTGGATCGTCGACCTCACCGCCGGCATCGGCTTCTTCGACGACCGCAAGATCGAGCAGTCGGAGGCCCGCATCTTCGGCGGCCGCTACACCAGCGCCGGTCCGGTCACGTACGCACAGGTGACGCGACGGTTTTGATCGGCGAGCCGCCCGGCGATGCAAAGAGTAGGAAAGTGGCGGCGCGTGGAATCGAACCACGGACCTAGGGATTATGAGACCCTCGCTCTAACCAACTGAGCTACGCCGCCGTGCTGGGTCCACTCGAACGTCGTCGATGATGATCACCGACGGCCCTTAGCTGTATCAGTCGGCAACACGGTTTCAAGCTGCGGCGGCCGAGGACGCTAGAGGTTCGCGGCTCCGTAGAAGTAGGTGAGATCGCGCTCGACGGCGCGCCGGCCGTTGCGAGACACCTGGATCAGGCGGCGGGACGTTGCGTCGAGGCAGCTCAGCTTGTTGCCGTAGACCAGACCGGTATCGAGGCCGATGCGGAACGGCAGCTCGACGCGCGCCTCGCGTTGCGGGGTGTGACCGAACACGATGACGTAGGGCAAGTCGTGGCGGTGCAGAAAGAACTCCTCGCGGATCCAGAGCAGGTCCTCGTCGCTCTGCTCGTCGAGCGCGCGGCCGGGGCGGATGCCGGCGTGGACGTAGAGGTAGCCGTCGCTCCTGTGATGCATGACGAGGCGGCGGAAAAACTCGAGGTGCTCGACGGGGAAGCACGCGGCGGCGGCGGCGCCACGCGCGCCGCGCGGGACGTCGTAGCTCTTGAGCGTCGCGCCGCCGCCGTTCGCCAGGTAGACGTCGCCGTGGCGGCCCTCGTAGCCGAGATAGTCGAGCAGCATGTCCTCGTGATTGCCGCGGAGGAAGATGGTCGCGGGCCCCTCGCTCTCGAGACGCAGCAAGCGATCGACGAGCGGCCGCACGCCGGCGCCGCGGTCGACGTAGTCGCCGAGGAAGACGAGTGTGTCGTCGGCGGTCGGGGCGAGGTGATCGAGCAGCACCTCGAGCTCGTCGGGGCAGCCGTGCAGGTCGCCGATCGCGAAGGTGCTCACCGGTCGTCCCCATCGACGAGACGGCCGAGCGCGTCGCGATCACCGAGCACCTCGAGGGCGGCACTGTAGGGATCCTGCTCGCCGCGACGGACGCGCTCGAGCAACGTGCCGTGGCTGCTGGCGAGGCGCGCCTCGATGCGGGCGAGGAGCTGGCCGCCCAACACCTCGATGAACTCGCGCTCACGGTGCAGCTCGACCGTCGCGGTCGCAGCTGTGTCGCTCGCGAGATGCTGGCGATGCGCGTCGATCGCCGTCATCAGCTCGTCGATGCCGCGGTCCTGCGTCGCTTCCGTCAAGAGGACAGGCACGACCCAGCGCTGCGTCGGCCGCAGCTGCAGCATCATCTCGAGCTCGGCCTTCATCCGCAGCGCGCCGTCGCGGTCGGCCTTGTTCACCACGAACACGTGGGCGATCTCGAGGAGTCCCGCCTTCATGACTTGGATGGTGTCGCCGGCTTCGGGCACGAGCTCGACGATCACGGTGTCGGCGAGCTCCATGATGTCGAGCTCGGTCTGACCGACGCCGACGGTCTCGATGATGATGGTGTCCTTCCCGAACGCATCGAGCAACCGCACCACTTGCCGGGTCGCGCGGGCGAGCCCACCGCGCCGTCCGCGCGTGCTCAGGCTGCGGATGAAGACGGCGGGATCGAGGCTGTGGTTCTGCATGCGGATGCGGTCGCCGAGGACCGCGCCGCCGCTGAACGGGCTCGACGGGTCGACGGCGACCACACCGACGGCGTCGCCGCGCGTCCGCAATCGCGCGATCATGCGGTCGATGAGCGTGGACTTGCCGGCGCCCGGCGGCCCCGTGATGCCGATCGTGAAAGCGCGACCGCAGCGCGGCGCGATCCGCGCCATCAGCTCCGGCACGTCCGCGGCTTCGTTCTCGGCGCGGGTGATGAGCTTCGCGAGCGCGACCCGGTCGCCGGCGAGCATCCGGTCGACGAGGTCGTTCGGCGCCGTGCTCAGAGCGACACCTGCGCGCACGCCGGGAACGCGATCGGATCGAGGAGCGATCGACACACGCGCTCGGCAGCGACGGCCGCTGCCTCGACGGTCGCCACCGCGGCGCCCTCCGCGGAGAGCGACGTCATCCGGATGCCGGGCATTCCGCAGGGGGTGATCCAGTCGAACGGGGCGAGATCGAGCGCGACGTTGAGCGCGAGACCGTGCATGCTGACGCCGTCGCGGACGCGAATGCCGACCGAGCCGAGCTTCCCGTGCGCCGTCCAGACGCCGCGGCCGCGCGCGTCGCGGTACGCCGCGACGCCGAATGTCGCCGCGACCTGCAGCATGATCTCTTCGAGCAGCGTCACGAAACGCCCGACCCCGCAACCGCGCGCGCGCAGATCGACGATCGGGTAGATCACGAGCTGGCCGGGCCCATGGTACGTCGCGTAGCCACCCCGGTCGACGGCGACGCACGCGATGCCGCGGTCGGCGAGCGTCGCGACGCGCGCGCGCTCACTCGCCGGCGTCCGCATCCCAAACGTGACCACGGGCGGATGCTCGAGCGCGAGACAGACGTCCGGGCCACCGTCTCGACATCGCGACCAATGTGCGTGCTGGAGTTCGAGGGCGCGTTCGTACGTGGAGAGCCCGAGGTAGTCCCAGCGCAGGGCCGTGCGCATGCGCGAGGTGTACCGCTTGCTTGACGGGGCCGCAACCTGCTGTTAGCCGCGCGCCATGCCGACGCGGCCGTTCTATCGCAGCCGTTTCCTCATCACCGGGGTGACGCTGCTCGCGCTCGGCGCCGGCAACGCCGTCATCGGTTTGCAGAAGCTCGCGCAGTATCAGCGCATCGTCGCGGAAGGACGCGAGCGCGGCTACTTCCCCGACGGCGGCAGCGGCGACCGCGTGATGCGTCCGGTCGACGACGAGAGCGAGCGCTACAACATCGGGCGAGCGAAGGTCGACCTCTACCACGTCGTGTTGAGCGGCGGCTTGTTGATGCTGGCGATCGGCGCCGTGCTGACGATCGCCGCCTGGGTCCGGCTGCGCATCCGCCGCGAGCGTGCGGCGGTCGAGTCGCCGCCTTCGCACCCCACTGTGGCGTCACCGTAGGGCTTGCCGCGCGAGGCTCGCGCGCCGACCTCACCCGAACGCCGACCTGCCCGGATTGACAGGCCGGCGTGTTCCCCAGGCCCTCGTGCTCGCTCTACACGAGGTCTCGGGTGAGGTGCAGCGTCGTGCTGCGCGCGTGCTCGTCGCAAGCGTCGTGCCCGGCGCGGATCGCGAGTTTCCGCGCCACATCGCATCGCGAACGACAAACCGTGTCGGACGAGCGGACATGCGGGCGCACGCGTAGGACGCGGCGCTCTCGATTCCGGCTCCGCATGCACGGCGATCGTCATCAGATGCATCATCGGATACGGTGAAGTCGCTTGACAGCTTGCATCGGCAGGTCGTACAAAATCGTACGGTTGTGGAGGTAGCGGTGGAAGCTTCGAGGACGATATCGGAAGCACACGCGCCGCTTCGCCTTGTCGAGACAATCACCACCGCCGCTTCGCCCCGTCCGTCACCCCGACTCCGCTCCCCCTCACTCTTCCCTTACCTCTACCTGGGACGGTCCGATGAAGTCGATTCTCGTCGTAGATGAATCGCCCACCATCAGAGAGACGCTCGCCATCGTGCTCGGTCGTGACCATCGCGTTGCAACCGCCGCCACGATCGATGCGATCCCAACCGCGGAGAGCCCCGCGCTCGTGATCCTCGGCTTACCTACAGCCGCACGCGAGTCGGTCGTCGTCGACGCGGCGTTGGCCGCCGTCGGCGAGCGCGTTCCGCTCCTCCTGCTGAGCCGTCCCGGCGTCCGTACGCGAGATCGCCTACGACGTTCCGGTCGCGCCTTCTCGATCGTGGCGAAGCCCTTCGATCTGCACGCGCTGCGCGCCGCCGTCGACCTCGCGCTCGCCGAGCCGCCGAGCGCGCCCGCGCCGACATCCTGGCGCTCCACCGCGCGGCGGTGGCTCGAGCATCCGTACGTCACGCGAGAGTGCGCGCTCATCGCGAGCCGCGCGATTGCCACCGACCTGCCCGTCCTCGTCATCGGCACGGGCGGAACGGGCGCCTCGGACGTCGCGCGCGCGCTGCACGTCGGTCGTGGAAGGCCTGGACGCTTCGTCGTACGCTCGGCGCGCGATCTCGACGACCGCGCGCTCCGCCGCGCCCGCCGGCGTGCGAGGCGTGGCACCCTCTTCGTCGACGACGTGCACGCCGCCTCGCGCGAGGCCCAGCACGCGCTTCTCGCGTTGCTACGCGAGCAACACGAGACGAGCGACGACCTGCCCGACGTCGTCACCGCGACCGATGCGCCGCTCGACGAGCGCGTCGCTCGGGGCGACTTTCTTTCCGAGCTCGCCCACACCATCGCGGGCGCCGTGCTTCGCCTGACACCGCTCCGCGACCGCGCCGACGACGTGCCGGCGCTGGTCGAGGTCGAGACCGCGCGGGTCGCGCGCCGGCTCGGGCTCGGCGACGTCACGTACACGGAGCCGGCGCTGGTCCGCCTGGCGCGGTACCTCTGGTTCGGCGATGTCGCCGAGCTGACGGCGGTGATCACGCGGACGGTCGCGGTGCGACGCCCACAGATGATCGACGCGACCGATCTCCTCTTCGACAGCCGGGACATCGCACGCGACGCCGAGCTCTCACCCGCCGAGGAGCCTGCGGGACGGCCGCGCAACGTCCCACCGTCGCAGTCCGCCGCGAACGCGTCCGAGCGCCGCGCTCGTGCGCTGCACGCGATCCCGGCCACCACCGCGGCGGCCCACACCCTCCAAGCGGCGCCGGCGGCGGCCGAACGGGCGGAGCTGCCGAGCCTCGAGGTCCTCGTCGGCGAGCTCGCCCACGAGCTCCGCAACCCGATGGTGACGATCAAGACCTTCGCGCAGCATCTCGACAGCGTGCTCGCCGATCCGGAGGTGCGCGCGCGCTTCTCCGCGCTCGCCGGCGACGCGATCACGCGCATGGACGCGCTCCTCGAGAACCTGCTCGACTTCGCGCGTTTCCGCGCGCCGCAGCGCCAGCCGACCGACCTACGCACGCTCATGGACCGCGCGCTCGCCGAATGCGCCGACGATCTCGCCCGGAAGGACGTCCGCGTCGAGTGGGGCGGCGAGGTCGCGAGCCGCGTCGACGCCGACGAGGCGCAGCTGCTATTCGCGTTCCGGAGCCTCCTCGGCGGTCTGCTCCCGGCCCTGCTGCCGCACGAGCCGCTGCGGGTGAGCGTCACCGATCCCTTCACGCTCGCGCTCAACGCGCACACCGAGCGGACGGTGTCGCAGCGCCTCGCACAGCTCGTCGGCGACGAGCGCGACGGCGACGGTCAGACCTTGCCGCTCGCGTTCGCGCTCGCCGCCGCCTTGATCCGGCGCAACGGCGGCATGCTGCGGACGGCACTCGGCGCGGATGGACGTACCGCGATCACGGTCGAATGGCCGGCACGAAGAACCCAGGAAGGGGCGTAATGGAGAAACGGAAAGTACTGATCGTCGACGACGACGCGGGCGTCCGCGAGTCGTTGCGGATGGTCTTGAAGGAGCACTACGAGCCGATCACGACCACGTCCGGCGAGGAAGCCCTCGCGACGATCGGCGAGATCCGCCCGAACGTCGTCCTGCTCGACGTGCTCATGCCCGGCCTCGACGGCCTCTCCGTCCTCGAGCGCCTCAAGGCCGAGCAAGACGGCCGCATCCCGGTCGTGATGCTGACCGCGACGAAGACCGTCAAGACCGCGGTCACCGCGATGAAGCTCGGCGCGTTCGACTACGTCACCAAGCCCTTCGACGTCGAGGAGCTCTTGATCATCGTCGACCGCGCCACCTGCGACGCCGCACGCACGGCCGAGCTCGAGCAGCTGCGCTGGGAGGTCGGCCGGCGCTACAGCCCGTCCAACATCATCGGCAACGCGCCCCGCATGCAGGAGATCTTCCGCACCATCGGCATGGTCGCGCCGCTCAAGACGACGGTGCTCATCACCGGCGAGAGCGGCACCGGCAAGGAGCTCATCGCCAAGGCCATCCACTATCAGAGCCCGCGCGCGGAGAAGCCGCTGGTGACGATCAACTGCGCGGCGATTCCCGAGAACCTTCTCGAGAGCGAGCTCTTCGGCCACGAGCGCGGCTCGTTCACCGACGCGCATGCGCGCAAGCTCGGTCAGTTCGAGCTCGCCGACCAGGGCTCGATCTTTCTCGACGAGGTCGGCGAGCTGGCGCCGCCGCTGCAGGCGAAGCTCCTGCGCGTGATCGAGCAAGGCGAGTTCATGCGCGTCGGCGGCAAGAGCAACATCCACGTCGACGTGCGGATCATCGCCGCCACCAACCGCGACCTCGAGACGGCGATGCGCGACGGCAGCTTCCGCTCCGACCTCTTCTATCGTTTGAACGTGGTGGCGCTGCAGCTGCCGCCGCTGCGCGAGCGCACCGCCGACCTGCCGCTTCTGATCAAGCACTTCTTCACGCTCAAATCCCGGCAAATCGGCATCCCCGAGAAGAGCATCGCCCCGGAGGCAGTCGACGCGTTGATGCGCTACCCGTGGCCCGGCAACGTGCGCGAGATCGAGAACGTGATCGAGCGCGTCCTGGTGCTCTCGGACCACGATCCGATCGGCGTCGACGACCTCCCCGAGCAAGTGCGGGTCGGACGCGTCGAGACCACGTCGATCCAGCAGCAAGTGCTACGGCGCGAGAAGAGCCTGACCGACGCGGTGGACGAGTTCGAGCGTGACATCATCCGCGCCGCGCTCCTGCACGTCGACTTCAACCAGACGCGGGCGGCGGATCTTCTCGGCACCACCCGCCGCATTCTCAAGTACCGCATGGACAAGCTCGGCATCCAAGCCGACGACTGAGTCGCCGCGAACGGCATCAGGCTCGGCGGCCCACGTGGCCCAATGCAACGCTGCGTGGCGCGATGCTCCGGAGCGGAGTGTGCCATTGATGGCGACCTCTTGGCGCCGCTCCGTTCAAAATTGGACCCACTAAGCCTGAGCGGACGGCCGCGGCGTGCGCACATGTCCCGCCGTCGGCGCAACAGGCATCGCTGGACAAGCACTTAGCGCGGGCGCGCGCGGTACGCCCGCCGTGGCATGGAATCTGCTTTTTTCGCCGCTGATCATGGCGACACAGGGCAACGTGCTGATCATCGAGGACGAGCCGGGACCGGCGCTCGCCCTCAAGATGATTCTCAAACCGTACTACCAAGTCTATAGCGCCGAGCGTGGCGAGACGGCGCTCGAGATCCTCAAGTCGACGCCGATCGACGTCATCACGCTGGATCTCCGCATGCCGGGCCTCTCGGGCATGCCGCTGCTCTCGAAGATCAAGGAGCACGATCCCGACATCGAGGTGATCGTGATCACCGGCTACGGCTCGCTCGAAACCGCGGTCGAGAGCATCAACCTCAAAGTGTTCGCCTACGTCGCGAAGCCGTTCGACGTGCTCGAGATCCTCGAGACCACCAAGCGGGCGCTGCAGAAGCGTCGCAATCTTCAGCGGCTCCGTCACATCAAGGAAGAGTTCTTCGCGAATCTCACGCACGAGTTCCGCACGCCGCTCTCGGCGATCATGGGCTACAGCTCGATCCTGCTCGACGAGCACGGCGGGACGCTCACGACCGAGCAGCGCCATGCGCTCGATCGCATCCAGGCCAACTCGCACGAGCTGCTGTCGTGCGTCGAAGGGATCTTCTTCCTCGCCGCCCTCGAGGCGGGCGAGATCCCGGTGACGGTGTGGAGCTTCGATGCGCGCACCACCCTGAACGCGCTGCGCTCGCGCTTCGCGGCGGCGTTCGCGGACAAGGGCATCAAGCTCGACATCCCGGATTTCCCGGCGCTGTCGATCCGCACCGACGAGGAGAAGGTCGCGAAGATCGTCGAGACCCTGGTCCTGAACGCGCTCAAGTTCACCGAAACGGGCGAGGTCCACGTGCAAGCCGGCCTGCTCGCGGACGGCGCGCTCGAAGTGCGGGTGCGCGACACCGGCCTCGGCATGCGCCCCGACGAGGTGTTCGAGGTGCTCGAGGGCTTCCGGCAAGCCGACCCGACCGCGCGCAAGCGCTTCCGCGGGATCGGCCTCGGCCTGCGGTTGGTGACGCGGCTCTTGAACGCGCTCGGCGGCACGCTCGACGTGCAAAGCACGCTCGGCGCCGGCAGCGAGTTCATCGTGCGGGTTCCGCCGCATACGGAGGACGTCGCGCCGGCCGAGGGACTGGTTTCGACCGAGCATCTGGCGATGGCGGGAGCCGACATCGAGGGGTCGCAGATGAAGCAAAGGATATCGGCATGAACCGCGAGAGCTTTCTCCACTGTCGCGAATGCGACGTGCTGTTTCGGCCGTCGCCGTACGACCGGGTCCCGGAGTTCCGCCTCACGCCCGAGGGGTACACCGAGACGGTGCGCGACGACTGCGCGGAGTTTCTCTGCCGCCATGCGCGCCATCCGATGCAGACACTGCGGCTCAGCGGCGAGACCGTCGCCCACGACGGCCCGCTGTGGGACCCGATGGTCACCACCTACTGGCAGGTATCGAACGGCACCGATCTCTTCGTCGTGCAGGGTTGGCGCGAGCACGTCGACGAGCCGCTGCGCTATCGCATGGTCCCGGGCCGGCTGATCGCCGAGCGCGTCAGCGTCGAGATCCCCGAGCGCGAGATCCGCGACGAGATCGACCGTGCGCTCTACCCGGGCGCCGTGCCCGAGCGGAAGCTCGAGGCCTTCGTCGATCGCTTCAAGAGCATCGTCTGGGAGATCGACCCGGCGGAGCTCGAGATCCTCTACGACGTCCCGAACGAGCCGACGCTCAGCGTCGCGGCGCTGCCCACCTGGGCGTTCGATCGCCTCTCGCGCGAGGCCAGGCGCATCTTCGACCGCGCCGACACCGCGCGGATCGTGGCACG
>JBGPIT010000151.1:0-10999 GCA_041485125.1 Binatia bacterium
CCGACCGCGAACACAGCAACGCCGTGCGAGACGAACAGACGAGCATGCTTGTTGCTGCGCGAAATCGGTGACGCGGCGGCGGCTCGCGCGGGAGACGGGGTGTGGCGGCGGCGCGGCGGGCCGGGGTGCCCCGAAGGGCGCGTTCGGGGCGACGATGTGGAAGCGTGCGTCGCGGCCGCAGCACCGTATGCAATCGACGTCAGCGTGGTCGCGGAGCCTCAGCGCCAAGAGGGGCACCCCGGCCCGCCGCGCCGCCGCGACACCCCCGTCTCCGGACGCAAAGCCGTCCGCGGAATGCGACTTGGACAAGGTAACAGGCGCTTCTTATAATGTTCGCCTCGCACGAGTTGCGAGATTGCATGGCGAGTGTACCTCCCAAAACGATGCTCGCCGGATTGCTCCAGGCTCTCGAGGGTCCCGCGCCTCTCGTCATCGTGCCCCACGACAATCCGGACCCCGATGCGCTCGCCAGCGCTGCGGCGCTGAAGTACCTCGTCAAGAACCTGCTCAAGAAGGACGCGGTGATCGCGCAAGGAGGGATCGTCGGTCGCGCCGAGAACCGGGCGATGCTGACCTACCTCAACATCGACTTGCGGCCGATCGGCGCCGTCGATTTCAGCGGCGACGTCCAGATCGCGCTGGTCGACACGCAGCCCGGGCGCAGCAACAACTCGCTGCCGGCCGGGCGCGTCCCGACGGTCGTGATCGACCACCATCCAGCCTACGACGCCTACGAGAAGGTGCCGTTCCTCGACCTGCGCGAGCAATACGGCGCGACCTCGACGATCCTCACGGAGTACGTGCGCGAGTCGCATCTCGAGGTCGAGAGCAAGATCGCAACGGCGCTCTTCTACGGTATCGCCGCGGAGACACAGGACCTCGGACGGGAATCGACGCCGGCCGATGTCGCCGCCGCGCAATTCCTCTATCCGTACGCCAACAAGAGGCGCCTCGCGAAGATCGAGAACGCGCGCGTGCCGCGTATCTACTTCCAGGCGTTTCGCGACGCGATCGAGCGCGCCGTGGTCTACGACCGACTGGTCTTGTCGGTGCTGCCGTCGGTCCAGTACCCGGACATGGTCGCCGAGGTCGCGGACTTCCTCCTTCGTCTCGACGAGGTCGAGTGGTCATGCGCGATCGGGACGTTCGAGCGCTCGGTGCACGTGTCGCTCCGCACCACCGAGCGCGAGGGCAACGCGGGTGACTTGCTGCAAAAGGTGCTCGGCAGCGCGGCAGCCGGCGGCCACGACATGATCGCCGGCGGCCGCTTGAAGCTCGAGAACGGCGCCTCGGCCGACGAAGCGGCGCAGGGCATTCGCGACCGGCTTCTCGGCAACCTCGACCTCGCTAGCGTCGCACCGCGCCCGCTGGTCGGCTGAGCGCGGCGCGGGCGGAGCCGGCCGCGGGGCTCACGAGGCCGCGGCGAGCGCGGCGTCGATCTCCGCCGCCGCCAACGCGTCGTCCTCGCAACTCCAACGCCGGTCGAGCGCCGTGCGGGCCGCGCGCCCACCGATCGCGCCGAGCGCCCATGCCGCATGCCCGCGCACCAAGGCTTCGGCGTCCTCGAGCGCACCAACGAGCGCGGGAACGGCCGCGGGGTTACCGGTATTGCCGAGCGCGACCGCCGCGTTCCGCACCAAACCGCGCCGCCTGGCGCGGCTGAGCGGCGTGCCGCGAAAGCGCGCCGCGAATCGATCCTGGTCGAGCGCGACGAGCTCGGGCAGCGCAGGGGAGAGCCAGTCCGCGACGGCGCGGTCAGAGGCCGCGCGGTCCAACGCGTCGCGATCGGTCGCCGTCCCCGCCGCCGCGTTCTCGTCCCGCCGATCCGCGTCGAGCCACGGCGCGACCCGCGGCAACCCCTCGCGACGCGCGGCGCTGTCCGTGTCGTTCCACGGGCACACCTCCTGGCAAACGTCGCAGCCGAAGACCCACGGCCCCAGCGCGCCCCGCAGCTCACGCGGGATGACGCCGCGATGCTCGATCGTCAGGTAGGAGATGCAGCGGCGCGCGTCCATGGTGAGCCCGTCGCGGAGCGCTTGCGTCGGACATTCGACGCGACAGCGCGTGCAGCTGCCGCAGTGCTCCTCGCCTGGCTCGTCGGCGGCGAGCGGAACCGTCGTCACCAGCTCGGCGAGGAAGAACCACGACCCGGCGCGCGTGCTGAGCAGCATGGTGTTCTTGCCGAACCAGCCGAGACCGCCGCGGAGCGCCCACTCGCGCTCGAGGACGGCGCCGGTGTCGACGTAGCGCCTGGTCCGACTGTCGGGGCGCTCGCCGGCGAGGTACGCGCCGAGGAGCGCGAGCTTGCGGTCGAGGGTGCGATGGTAGTCGGCGCCGAGCGCGTAGGCGGCGACGCGGCCGCGCAGCTCGCGCCGCCAGTCGAGGCGCGGCGCGGGCGGCGGCGCGTAGGGATAGGCGAGCGAGATGACGGAGCGCGCATCGGGCAGGATGCCCGCGACGGTCAGGCGGCGCTCGGGCCGGCGCGCGAGGTAGCGCATCTCACCCGCGAAGCCGGCGTCGAGCCAGCCTTCGAGGTAGGCGCCGCGCGCGATCGGTGCGACCGCGGCAAAGCCGCAGGCGCTGAACCCGAGCTCAGCGGCGCGCCGACGGAGGCCGGTCTCGAGGTCCATTCGCGTCCACGCATAGCGGACCGCGCGCCGGCCGACGAGGCCGACGCGCCGGGCGCGTCAGGGACGCTTGCAGACGAGGCGCAGGTCGTCGCTGTCGTCGCCACCCGTCGACGTGTCGGGCGGCGGCGCGGTCCACGCGCGGGTGCTGAAGTGCTCGGTGTGCGTCAGCTGCCCGCCGAGCGGAACCACGATGTCGAACGTCTCGGTGCAGTTGTCGGGCGGCACGAGGACGAAGGGCGGGCTGAACGTGAACTGATTCCCGCTCGGCGCCACGCCGGTCAGCGTCTCGATCGCCGCGAGGAGCGCCAGCGCGTTCGCCGTGCCGGACGGGTTGTTGCCCGACGGCAAGGGCTCCTGCAGGCGATAGCGCGTCAGGCCGTCGCTGAACGTACACTCGGGGAGGCTCGGATCGGCCACCGTGAAGCAGAGGGCGACCCGGAAGGTGCACTCGTCGTTGACCGTGGCGTCCGCATCGCAGCTCGGATCGCCGTCGAGGCAGGTTTGCCGCGTGCTGACGAGGCCATCGGCGTCGACGAACGGATCGTTCATCGGATTGATCACCGCCCACTCCGCGACGCAGTCCTGCGTACGGCTGCCGCCGCCCGGGATCAGGGTCTCGAACTGGCACTGCTCGCCGCAACCGTCGCCGGGATCGGTGTCGCCGTAGTCGCATTGCTCGCCGTGATCGAGGACGCCGTTGCCGCAGACACCCGGCGTCTCCGTGGCGGTCGGGACCGGCGTCGCGACGATGGTCGCGCTCGGCGTCGGCGAGAGCGGCGTCGCGGTCTGAGAGGGCGTGGCGGTCGGCGTCGGCGTCGCGGGGGTTTCGGTCGCCGTTTCCTCGACCGTCGGCGTCGCGGTCGCGACGTCGGGGGTCGGCGTCTCGAGCTCCGGCGTCGGCGTCGCGTCGATCGCTGTCTCGGTCGGCGTGCTGGTCGGGGTCTCGGTTGGTGTCTCGGACGGAGTCTCCGTCGGGATCTCCGTCGGTAGACTCGTCGCGGTCGCGGTCGGCAGCGCCGTCTCGGTCGCGGTCGGGACGGGGGTCGACGTCACCACCGGCGTCGGCGTCACCACCGGGGTCGCGGTCGGGGAGGGGCCCGGCGGAGCGCAGAAGAAGTCGTTGCCGAGCTCGAGACCGACGCGGGCGAGCTCGTCGTCGATCATCGGCAAGGCGAAGCGGAGGATGGTCGTGCCGGTGCAGCCATAGCCGCGCGCGACGCATGCGCCCGCGCTCGACGCGTCGTCGACGGCCGGCACGCCGAGGTCGGCGCACCGATCGGCGGCCGAGGTGAAACCGAGACCGGCGGCATCGAGCACCGCCGAGGGCGGCAACGTGCCGCAGCCGCGGCTCACCGCGGCGACGAACTTCGAGGGGCCGGTCGTCCGCAGCTCCGCCAAGCGCGAGGCGCAACGGGTGGCGAAGCGGCTGCAGTCCTTCCCGGTCACGCGACACTTGAAGAGCGAGTCGACACAGCCGCGCGCCACCGTCAGCTGTCGCTGCAAAAGCGTCCGCCCGGCTGCCAGCATCGCCTTCTCGCAGCGCACCGCCCCCTTTGCGAGGGCGGGATCGGCGAGGCCGTCGAGATTGCCGGTCGGCGGCGGCACGCACAGGCCGAGCGCGCCGACGTCGACCAGGCTGCCCAGCAGATCTGCGACGCGCGGCGCGGCGATCGCGACGCTGCGCTCGACCTCGCACGCGCTGCCGAACTGCACGCAGGCAGCGACCGCCGTCGTCGACGTCAGCGCCACACCGACGTCGTCGAGACACGTCGGGGCGGCGGCGTTGAAGCCGAGACCCTCGGATGCTTGCAGCACCGCGAACGGCACTTGCGGCGGCGCGCCGCCACAGGACTTCGCGAAATCATCGTTGAAGGTGCTGCGCGCCTTCTCGATACGCGCGAGCTTGGTGTCGCACTTCGCAGCGGCCGAGGCGAGGCAGCTCGTGCGCTTCGGGCCGTTCGGCAGGCGCTGCAGACAGCTGAACGCGGCGACGCTGCAGGTCTCGAGCGTGGTCGCCTGGGTGAGGACGAAACGCGTCGTCGCCTTGCCGAGCCCGCTCTGACACTGAATGAGAATCTTCGGCACCACGAGAGGCAGCGGTGGTGTCGCGACGCCGGTTGGCGTGGCGGTCGCCGTCGGAACGCTGGTGCCAGCCGTGACGGTGGTCGTCGGCGTCGGCGTCTTGGTGGCCGTCACCGTCGCGGTCGCGGTGACCGTCTCGACCGGCGTCGCGGTGAGCGTCGGCGTCGGCCCGGTCGGCGTCGGTGTCTCCGCCGTCGCGCTCGGCGTGAGCGTCGGCGTCGGCGTGACCGTCGGAATGGGAGTCAGGGTTTTCGTCGCGGTCTCGGTCACCGTCGGCGTCGCCGTCTTGGTCGGGGTCGGCGTCTTGGTGCGCGTCGGCGTCGTCGTCGGCGTAGGAGTGGGGCAGGTGAACGCCGAGCAGCTGGCGTTGCAGCAGTCGCCGTCCGCGGTGTTGCCGTCGTCGCAGACTTCCGGTCCCTAGACGATGCCGTCGCCGCAGACCGGACAGACCGGATAGACGCCCGAGCTCGAGCTCGTGAGCTCGAGGTCGACGCGGCCGGTGGCGAACACGACGCCCGCCCCGACCGTCGGCGTGGTCCCCGGCGGATGGGTAAGGAAGACCTTGCCGAGGGGATTCGCGAAGTAGTGGCCACCGGCGCCGATCGTGAACGTGCCGAGCGCGCCGAGATCGACGCGCGCGGCACTGCCGGAGGCATCGACCACGAGGTTCGGCGCCAGGATGAGATTGCAGCCGGCGATCAGCGCATCGCCGCCGTTGCCGCCGTTGCCGCCGGTCGCATCGACGCCCGAGCTCGCCCCGACCGTCAGGGTGCCGAAGGCCGCGTTGCCGGATTTGACGGCGATCGAGCCGCCCGAGCCGGCGTCGCTACTCGCGTCCGCGTTCAGCGTGTCGTTGAGGGTCGTGTCGCGCGCGGCGGTGATGGTGATGTCGCCCGCGCTGCTGCCGCCGCTGGTGTCGAACGAGGCATCGATGAACGCGTCGGTGCCGGCGTCGACGTCGCAATCGCCGCCGTCGCTGTCGACGCCCACGCCGCGCACCACGATGCTGCCTTGCAGCCGCACCTCACCGTCCCGCGGCGTGATGGCGTTGAGCACGTTGTCGCTGCTGTCGGCCACGAACGTGCCGCCGCCGCCGTCGGGGCTGCCGCCGGTCGCATGTACCGCGCCGTTGAAGAACACGTTGCCGAAGGCTTCGAGGGCGACGTCGCCGCCGTCGTACCCCCCCGACGTGTCGCTGCTGCCGTCGGCGGTGAGGTTGGCGGTGACCGACAGATTGCCGCCGACCTTCTGGTTGCCGGCGATCGAGTCGATGCCGGCGCGCAGCCGGATGCTGCCGCCGGCGCCACCGCCGCCGGTGCTGCTGACGTCGATCGAGCGCGTCACCGACTGGTCGTCCGCGGCAGCGAGATCGACGTCGCCGCCGTCGCCGAGGCCGCCGGTCGCCGCGATCGGCTGCGTCACCGTGAGCGTCGACCCGGCTTGCATGCTGAGCGAGCCGCCGCCGCCGCCGATGCCGCCGCTCAGATCGAACGAGCCGTCGTTCGCGATCGCGCCCGTGGCGAAGATGTCGATCGAGCCGCCGCTGGCGCTGTTGGGACTCCCGGAGACGCCCTTGGCGTTCACCTGCGCGCCGTTGGTGAAGGTGACGTCGCCGGCCGCGATGAGACGCGCCAGGCCGCCGGAGTTGCCCGAGACGTCGATGCGACCGCGCGTCGTGAGGTTGATCGTCGAATCGGAGGTGAGAAAGAGCGAGCCGCCGCGTCCGTTCGCCGGGCGGCCCGCGACGCGCCCGTCGATCTCGATCTTGTTCGCGTGCAGCGTGAGAACGGCGCTGCCGACGTTGAAGTCACCCTGGAACTTCACGCCGCGGCTGCCGAAGTTGAGCACGCAGCCGCCGGACACGTCGAAGGTACCGCTGATGACGCACGGGTCCGCGCGCGGATTGCAAAAGAGGATCGTATTGTCCGGCTGATCGCAAACCTGGGTCGCGGCCTTCGCGACGGCAGGGAGTGCGAGCACGACCGCGAGCGACAATCGAGCGACGGCACCGAGACGAGACATTGGAGTCGTTAAGATAGGGGTTATGCGAGTTGCTGCGCAATATGTCTTTTTCGATACTTCGCGCAATAGGGGGCACGGCGCATCACACGCGCTGTGGCATGGCGTCGCGCAGCCAACGTCGCCTCGGGCGCGCTATCGCCACGCGCCGGCCGCGCTCAAGTTCGACCCGAGCACATCCGATACTGCACCCGTGAGGGTGGGGTGCCGTCGGGATGGGCCCGGTGGCGCCTCGCCCCCCTAACCACGAGGTCGGCTCGGACATGGAGGTCCGGCTCCACCTACACGGAGGACTTCCATGGCACTCAGTATCAGCAACAACATCCCGTCCCTGAACGCGCAGCGCCACATCGGCGATTCGACCCTGTCGTTGAACAAGTCGCTCGAGCGACTCTCCTCGGGTCTGCGCATCAACAGCGCGGCCGACGACGCCGCCGGTCTGGCGATCGCCGACAAGCTGCGCGCCGACGTGCGCATCGCGACGCAAGCGGTACGCAACGCCAACGACGGCGTCAGCGCGATCGCCATCGGCGAGAAGGCGCTCGGCTCGGTGGGCGACATCCTGGCGCGCCTCTCCGAGCTCGCCTCCGAGTCGTCGTCCGGCATCGTCAGCAACACCCAGCGCAGCTCGCTGCAGCTCGAGTTCGCGGCGCTCGTCTCCGAGGTCGACCGGATCTCGAACGTGACGAGCTTCAACGGCGTGCAGCTGCTCTCGTCCGGCACGACGGTCGATCTCCAGGTCGGCCTCGACGGCACCACCAACAGCCGCATCAGCTTCAGCACCGTCGACGGCTCGTCGAGCGGCATCGGCCTGTCGGGCACCGCGGTGTCGACGCAGGCGGCGGCGCAGTCGGCGCTCGCCAACATCACCTCCGCGATCGCGAACGTGGCGAGCACCCGCGGCACGCTCGGCTCGGTGCAGAGCCGGCTCAATACCGCGATCGCGAACTTGCAGATCGCGCGCGAGAACTTCTCGGCCGCCGAGTCGCGCATCCGTGACGCCGACATCGCCGAGGAAAGCGCGAACCTGACGCGCCTCACGATCCTGCAGCAAGCCGGCGTCGCGGTCTTGGCGCAGGCGAACCAGCAGCCCGGCCTCGCGCTGTCGCTGCTCCGGTAAACGGTCCGAAGACGCGCCGGGAAGGAGCCCCGCGCTCCTTCCCGGCGTGAACCTCGAGGTTGAGCATGAACGTCAGCACCATCCCGGCCGCGACGTTCGCGGTCATCGGGCAAGCGATCGGCGGCTCGTCCGCGGCCCCGGCGCCGGAGGCGGATCCGTCACAGCGGCGCGCCGAGGCGGCGCGCGTGCTGCTCGGCCAGGGCGACCCGACCGGGCTGCCCGAGTTCAAACGCTATGCGCTCTCGTTTCACATCGAAAAGGAGACCAACCGCATCGTGGTGCACGTCATTGATCCAGAGACCAAGCAAGTCCTCCGCTCCGTACCGCCGGAGGACGTCCTCCGCGCTCTCCAGCATGCCGCCGTGCCGCCCGGCGCGCTCGTCGACCACCAGGCCTAGATGGCGACGATCACCGTCGGCGGTCTCGCGACCGGCCTCGACACCAACAAAATCATCGACCAGCTGGTCGCACTCGAGCACCGGCCGATCGACCTGCTCGAGACCGCGCGCAGCTCGGCGCAGGCGAAGGAGCTCGCGCTCCAGACCTTCAACACCAAGGTGCTGGCGTTCCTCTCCGCCGTCGACGACCTGCGCGACGCGAACGACGTCTTGCTCCGCAAAGCGAGCTCGAGCAACGAGGACGTCCTCGGCGCCACCGCCAGCGCCGGCGCGACCGCCGGCACCACGACGATCACGGTCGGCGCGCTGGCGCGGAACGCGATCGCGACCGCCGCGACCGGGGTCGCGAGCGCCGACGCCAGCGTCTCCGCCGGCGCCGGCAGCTTCAGCTTCCAGGTCGGCACCGGCGCGACGCAGACCGTCGCGCTCAGCGCCACCACCACCCTCCAGCAGCTCGCGACCGCAATCAACGACCTCGACGCCGGGGCGACCGCGACGGTCGTGAACCTGGGCACGACGGCCGCGCCCGACTACCGCCTGCAGCTCACCAGCGACGCGACCGGGACCTCGCACGATCTCACCATCGCGAGCGAGGGCACCACGCTCGGGGTCGCGGTCACGCAAACCGCGCAGAACGCGAGCTTCACCCTGAGCGGCTTCACCGATCCGGTCGTGCGCGAGAGCAACACCGTCGGCGATCTGCTTCCCGGCGTGACCCTCACCCTGCGCGACACCGGCGGTCCGGTCACGGTCGCGGTCTCGACCGACACCGACGCCGTTACTACGGCCGTGCAAACCGCCGTCAAGGCCTTCAACGACATCGCCGGCTACGTCGCCGACGAGAGCGTCGTGACGCAGGACACGACGGGCAGCGACCGCCAGGTCCAGGCCGGGCCGCTCGCATTCGACGGGACGGTGCGGAACATCCTCACCCGCCTGCACGACCTCGTCTCGGGCCAGGTCAGCGGTCTGCCGGGCCGCTACAACAGCCTGGGACAGGTCGGCCTCACGACGAACCGCGACGGCACGCTCGCGCTCGACGCGACCAAGCTCACGGCGGCGCTCGCCGACGACGCCGGCGCCGTGAGCGAGCTCTTCGGCGGCACGTCGTCCGTGGGCGGCGTCGCCGATCGCCTGCACGACTTTCTCGCCGGCGTGACGCAGGTCGACGGGTTGATCAGCCTCCGCAGCACCGCGGTCAGCAACGAGATCAAGCGGCTCAACGACGACATCGCGAGCGGCCAGCGCAACCTCGACCAGTTCGAGGCGACCCTGCGCGCGCGCTTCGCGAGCCTCGAGGTCCTCGTCAGCAGTCTGCAGTCACAGGGGGCGTTTCTTCAAAAAGCGTTGGGAGGGACGGCATGAGCACAGCGATGGCAACAACCGCGCGGCAGTACCAGCAGGCGCAGGTGGTGACGGCCGACCGCGGCCGACTTCTCATGTTGATGTACGAGGGCGCGCTGCGCTTCCTCACGACCGCCGAGGCGGCCCTCGCCAGCGGCGAGCTCGAACGCTTTGCGATCGCGCTCGGGCGCGCCGAGGCCGTGATCGCCGAGCTGCTCCACACCCTCGACTTCCGGCAGGGCGGCGAGATCGCGAAGAATCTGGAGCGACTCTACCGCTTCATGCTCGACCACTTGATCGAGGCGAACCTCAAGAAAAGCCCGCGCCACGTCGCCCAAGTCGCCCGCGTCCTCGAGATCATCGCCGGCGCCTACCGCGAAGCGCTCCACGGCAATACCCAAGCGGTTCATGCGGCCTGACCCGTCCGCCACCGACGAGCCGGCGCGAGCCGTCGGCCTCTGGCGCGAGCTCACGAGCGTCTACGACCAGCTGGAGCACGCGCTCAGCACCCAAGCCTGGGACACGCTCGGAACGCTCGCCCACCGCATCAGCACGATCGAGCGACAACTCGAGCCGCTCTCGACCCGAGGCACGACGCAGCCGCGCGATCCCGCCGCCGCGCCCCTCTGGCAAGAAGCCGACGCGCACGCCCGCGCGCTCGCCGACCGCTTCCCGCGCATCGAGCGCACCGCCCGCACCGCCCGCGACGCCGCCGCCGCCCAGCTGGCGAAAGCCCGCATCGGACGATCCCGAACCGATACCTACGCGGCGACCGCGCCACTCTCACCGCGCTTCACATCACAACGCGCATAGCACCAACGTCAAACGCCTGACCTGGGAAGATACGGCAGCTCAATATTCCGCCACGGTCGAGGTGACGCGGGCCGAGGCGCGCCTCAGGGCGCTTCGCCCTGGGCGCGAGGAGGCCCGTGCCGCCTCGACCGTGGCAGCGACGCTGCGCTGATACGTTTCTCCCCATTTTCCGGCGAGATTTCGACGCATCGGTACGCGCACGTGCAGCTCGGAAGCGATGACGATCGGCAAGCCCGTCAAACCCGTAACGGCTCGAAGGCCGCACCGCCGCAGCAGTGGCACTGTGATTGCACGACGCCCGCCCGGGTAGCGGGTGTTGGGGACGAGGATGCAGGGTGGTGGAGCGGTGGTGGCGACACGAGTCGCAAGGCGGTGGGGTGGAGTGGTGGCCGATGCGGCCAAGGGCGCGAGCGTGCCGGGCTCCGTCATCTCGGGCTGAAAGGCCTTCGAGATGCGGGCCCGGCATTCGCGAGTACGCATGCGACGCATAGACCGCCTGCGTAACCGGCGAGCGCGAGCTCGTACGTGAGAGCGGGAGCCGCGCCTCCGACGCGGCCCGACCGGCGCGAAGCCGTCCGGCTTCGCGTAGACAC
>JBGPIT010000152.1:0-10972 GCA_041485125.1 Binatia bacterium
CGCACCAGGCCGCCGATCAGCCGCAGCACCGTGCTCTTGCCCGAGCCGCTGCCGCCGAGAATCACCGAGATCTTGCCGCGGGGAAACCGACAGGAGAGGTCGTCGAAGACCTTCCGGGTCTCGAAGTACATCCGCACGTGCTCGAGCTCCACGTGCGGCTCGAGCGCCGGCTCCCCCTGCGCCATCCCCTCCATCGCCATGTGACCGTCCTTTCTAACAGCGTATCGGCCGTATGCCGAGCGGTCCTTTTCCCGCGCCGGCTTCGCCACAAACGACGCCTCGGTCGACAGAGCGCCCCTGCGGTGCGGAAATCCCGCGACATCGAGGGTCACGGTCCTGGCGTCGTGGCCATCCGTGACGTCCGCGCTGCCGACCGGGGCGGCGCCGCGCGATCCTTCCGAGACCGGATACGAATAGCGCCGCGTTTCGTTGCCCGCGGCGCCGCCGCACGGGTAGCACTCCTTCAATCGGCAGCAAAGCGTGCCGCGTGTCGGCGGGCGCGGATCCGGGGGGTGCGTCGGTGGTGATCGAGGTACGGGAAGATGCCGCGGGCGTGCCGGAGCGTTCGGGCGTACGCCCGCGCGTCAGGCGAGGTCGGCTCCGCACCCTTCGGCATCGCGTCGGGCGCTGGCGGCGGACGACCCTCCGGCGCGCGACCCGCCAACGCTTGCGCTGGGCGCTCCGCATCCGCGGTGCCGTGATCGCGCTCTTTCTCGGCGTTGCGATCACCGCGTGGCTTGCCGGCATCTCGCCGTGGCTGGTGCCCGCGCTCGCCGCCTCGAGCGCGGGGGCGGTCATGAACGTCGCGGCGGCGGTCTGCGTGCGACGGTGGCGCGGCATCGCCGCGATGCTCGCATGGACCGGTCTCGGCGACGCGCTTCTGATTACGTACGTCGTCACGGCGACCGGCGGTGTGACGAGCCCGTTCCTCTTCCTCTACGTCGTGCAAGTGCTGACCAGCGCGCTCGTCGTCGACGCCTCGGCGGGTGCGATTGCCGCGATCCTTTCGGTCACCGTGTGGGTGATCGCCGCGTGGCT
The DNA here is from genome assembly GCA_041485125.1 of Binatia bacterium. Lineage (GTDB taxonomy): Bacteria > Desulfobacterota > Binatia > UTPRO1 > UTPRO1 > JBGPIT01. The sequence goes on from JBGPIT010000152.1 coordinate 1,039, forward strand.
CGGGTTGGGGCCGGCGTCGAGCGAGCGGTTGCCGGCGGGCACCGAACGACTGGTCTGGGCCCTGTCGCTGGTACTGACCTTGGTGCTGCTCGTCCTGATCGGCGGCGTGCTGGCGCAGCGACTCGCCCGGCGCGAGCGCGAGCTCGCCGGCGCGCACCGCCGTCTGCGCCGTTCGATGGAGCGGATCGCGCGCGCGCATGGCGATTTACAACATGCGTATGCGCGTCTCGCGGAAGCCGAGGCCCAGCTGGTGAGCAGCGAGAAGATGCGTTCGCTCGGGGTTCTCGTCGCCGGCCTGGCGCACGAGCTCGGCAATCCGCTCACCGTCCTCGCCGGCAATCTCGATCCGCTCGAGGAGCACTTCAGCGCCTACGATCGACTGGCGTCGCGCGTCGTCGATGCGGGTACGTCCGGTCGTGACGGCGATGACGTCGAGCGGGAGCTGGCGGCGAGCGTTGCCGAGCTACGACGCGAGACGCCCGCGCTGCTCGCGAACTGTCGCGAAGCGACCGAACGCGCGGTTGCACTGCTGGCGCAGCTGCGCGCCTTCGGTCGTGGCGGCGCCGCGGCGCGACGCCTGGCGCCTATTCGTCCGGGTCTGGAGAGCACCCTCGCGCTCGTGCGTCACCGGCTACCGCCCGAGACCGTCGTGCACACGTCCTTCACCGAGGTCCCCGACGTCTGGTGCGTTCCGGCGGAGCTCAACCAGGTCTTCATGAATCTCTTGCTGAACGCCGCCGACGCGCTGCGCCCGCACGGCACCCTATCGGTCGCCCTCGACGTCGATGAGCGCGCCGTCCACGTCCGCGTCGCCGACGACGGCATCGGCATCGACCCCGCCGTGCTGCCCCGTCTCTTCGAGCCCTTCTTCACCACCAAAGAGACCGGCGCGGGAAGCGGCCTCGGTCTTGCCATCTCCCACGCGATCGTCGCGCGTCACGGTGGCGCGCTCGAGGTCGAAGCGCCGGCGCAGGGCGGGGCCGTCTTCACCGTGCGGCTGCCGCTCGCCGACGACCGGGTCGGCGATGGCCCGGCTGTGCCGGATGCCGACGCTAGCGCCAGAGATCGACCGGAGGACGCACGTCGAGACGATCCCTGAGACCGTCGCCGAGGAAGTTCAGCGCCAGCACCGTCAGCATGATCGCCACACCGGGGAAGATCGTGAGGTGCGGCGCGATCAGGACGAAGGCGCGACCGTCGTTCAGCATCGCCCCCCACGACGCGGTCGGCGGCTGTGCACCGAGGCCGAGGAAGCTGAGCGACGCCTCGGCGACGATCGCGCTCGCCATGCCGAAGGTCGCCTGCACCAGCACCGGCGCGGCGACGAGCGGCAGGAGGTGCCGAACGACGATGCGCGACGCGGGGGTGCCGAGGGCGCGCGCGGCCTCGACGAACTCGCGCTCGCGCATGCGACGGATCTCGCCACGCACGAGTCGCGCGTAGCCGGTCCAGCCGATCGCGCACAGCGCCAGGACGACGTTGCGGAGGCTCGGACCGAGCACGGCGGTGAGCGCGATCGCGAGCAGCAGGCCGGGAAACGCGAGCAGGACGTCGACGATCCGCATCAACGCCTCGTCGATCCAGCCGCCCGCCCAGCCGGCGACGGCGCCGACGAGGAGGCCGATCGCGACCGCGACGGTCACGGTGACGACGCCGACGGCGAGCGACACTCGCGCGCCGTAGACGACCCGCGAGAGGATGTCGCGACCGAGCTTGTCGCGCCCGAGCGGATGCTCGGCGTCGGGTGGGGACAGGTTCGCCGCCAGATCCTGCGCGACCGGATCGTAGGGCGCGAGCCAGCGCGCGCCGAGAGCGGCGGCGGCGAGCAGCGCGAGCAGCACCCCGCCGACGATGATGCGCGTCGAGTCGCGGCGCATCAACGACCGTCGCCGGCCGCGCGCTCGCGCAGGCGGGGATCGAGGGCGGCGTTCACGATGTCGGCGAGGGCGTTCGCTGCGACGAAGCTCACCGCGATCGCGAGCACGCAGCCTTGCACCACCGGATAGTCGCGCTGATTGATCGCGTCGATGGTGAGGCGTCCGAGCCCGGGCCAGGCGAAGATCGTCTCGGTGATGACCGTCCCGGCGAGGAGCGAGCCGAACTGCAGGGCCAGGATCGTGACCACCGGGGCGGCGGCATTGGCGAGCGCCTCGCGTGCGACCAGGCGCGGGCGGCTCACCCCTTTGGCGCGCGCGGTGCGCACGTAGTCCTGTCCCAGGCACTCGAGGAGGCTCGCGCGGGTCATGCGCGCCAGGATCGCCGCCATGCCGAGACCGAGCGTCAGCGCCGGCAGCACCAGGTGGCTGAGCCCGCCGCGGCCGGAGACCGGCAGCCAGCGGAGCTCGATCGCGAAGAGCAGGATCAGAAGCGGTCCGAGCCAAAAGGCGGGCATCGACACGCCGATCAGCGCGAACCCGACCGAGCCGCGGTCGAGCCACGTGCCGGGGCGGGCGGCGGCGACCAGGCCGAGGGGCAGCGCCGTGCCGACGGCGACCAGGAGCGCCGCGACGCTCAGCTCCGCCGTCGCGGGAGCCCGCGCGGCGAGGAGCCTCGCGACCGGCTCACCGGTCACGAGCGAGCGGCCGAGATCACCGCTGGCGAGCCCGACCAGGAACCGGCGGTACTGCTCGAGGAACGGCAGGTCGAGCCCGAGGTTGCGACGGAGCGTCTCGCGATCGGCCGCCTCGGCGCTCTCGCCCAGCATCACGTCGACCGGGTCACCGGGGACGACGTGGATCAGCACGAACACCAAGGTCGCGGCCGCGAGCACCGTCGGGACGGCGACGAGCAGCCGACGCGCGATGAACCGCATCATGGGAGCGGACGCACCCCGTCCGTGAAGCGTGCGGTCGCGAGCGAGCGCAGGTCGCCGTCCGGCGTCGGGACGAAGCCTTCGAGCGCGCGGCTCTTCACCACGACGTTGTCCGACCACCAGAGCGGGATCACCGGCAGCTCCGCGGCGGCGAGTCGCTGCACCTCGCCATAGAGCCGCCGTCGTTCATCGCGGTCGATCGCGGCGCGGCCGGCCTCGAGCAACGCGTCCATGCGGGGGTCCGCGAAGCGGCCGCGGTTGTTGCCGGTAGGGGGGATCATCGAGGAGTGGAAGATCCGGAAATAGACGTCGGGGTCGCGCACGCCCACCCACGCCAGCGCATAGAGCTCGAAATTGCCACGGCGGATGTCCGCATAGAAGGTCGCCCACTCGTAGCTCCGGACGTCGAGCGCGAGGTCGAGCTTGGCGAAGTCGGCTTGGAAGACCTCCGCGATCCGGCGCCGCAGCTCGACGGTCGAGGTCTTGTAGGAGTAGCGCCGCAGCTCGTCGGCGCCGAGGCCGGCCTCGGCGAGTAAGGCGCGCGCACGTTCCGGATCGTAGGGGTAGGTCTCGACGTCGGCGGCGTACGCCCAGTGCGCCGGCGGCAGCAGTCCCGTCGCCGGCCGGGCGGTGTCTCGCAGCAGGTGGTGGACGATCCCGCCCCGGTCGAGAGCGTAGGCGAGCGCGCGTCGAACGCGGAGATCGGCGAGGCGCGCATCACGGAAGCTCATCCCGAGGTACTGGAAGGTCGTGCCGGGGGTGACCACGAGTTCGAGGTACGGCTGGCGGCCGAGCCACGGCAGCATGTCGGGCTCGACGGCGTTCTCGACCAGGTGCACCGAGCCGCTCGCGAGCTCGAGCGCCCGGACGACGGCGTCCGGGATCACCCGAAAGCGCACTCGCGGGATCGACGGCGGCCCGTCGAGGTAGTCGGCATGCGGGGCCAGATCGACGCTCCCATCGCCGTAGACCGCGGCAATCCGAAAGGGGCCGGCGCCGACGACCGCGGCGGGGGGCACCGGCCCGCTCGCGGTGAGGGCGGCGGGCAGGATGCCGAGCGTGGTCGCGTCGAGGAACGGTGCCGAGACCTGGCGCAATCGGAAGACGACGGTCCGGGGGTCAGGGGTCTCGATCGCGGCGATCGCCGACAGCGCCTCGCGCTTGGGTGATCGCAGGGCGGGATCGAGGGCCGAGCGATACGTCGCCGCCACGTCCGCCGAGGTGAGCGGCGTCCCGTCATGGAACCGCAGCCCCGGCCTGAGCGTGAAGGCGTACTCCAGCGGCGACGTCTGCCGCCACTCGGAGGCCAGGTCCGGCGCCGGCTCGGCGCTCGTGCCGCTCTGCGTAAGACCGGTCGTGACCAGCTCGCCGACCCGCGCCGAGTAGGCGTCGGTCGTGAAGCGCGGGTCGAGCACCGCCGGCACGCTCTCGAGCGCGACGACGAGCGTCCCGGGCGCCGGCGCCGGGGTTGCGTTGCGACATGCGAAAGCGCAGACGAGGACCAGAAACGCGAATGCGCGTTGACACATTTTCCGTGGCTGCAATAGCATGCGCGCAGGAAGTGAAGGGGAGGGGAGGAGGCATGCATCCGGTGTCGCATCGCGCGACGACCACCTGGAACCTGTGCCTGCGTTTCGTATGACCGAGCCGTCCGCCACGTCACGTCGTCGCCGCGTTTTGCTGCTCGCGCTCGCGCTGGCGATCCTCGGATGCGCCGCGACGACCTTCGCCGACGACGAAGCGCCTACGAAGTTCCCGTATCCGGCGTCGCTGCGGCCGCAGGTCGAGTTCTGGAAGAAGATCTTCGGCCTCTACTCCGAAAACCAGATCGTCGTACACGACACCGAGAACCTCGGACGGGTGTACTCGGTCCTCGACTTCCGCGATCGCGCCGCTGCGGGCGAGAGCCTGATCGCCCTCGACGTCGCCAAGCGTTACGGCGCCGAATCGGAGAAGAACCGCATCCGCGCGCTGCTCCGTCGCCTCGACGCGCGTGACGGCAACGACGGCGGCCTCGATCCCGAAGAGCAGCGCATCTGGAACCTCTTTGCCGCTGACGGCGATCCCCGCAAGTTCGCCGCGGCCGCGGCCGAGAACCGCATCCGCACCCAGGCGGGACTGAAAGAGCGCTTCGCTCAAGGCGTTCGCATCTCGCGGCGGTATCTCGCCGAGATGGAGGAGATCTTTCGCCACGAGGGGCTGCCGTCCGAGCTGACGCGGCTGCCGCTCGTCGAGTCGTGCTTCAACATCGATGCCTACTCCAAGGTCGGCGCCGCCGGAATTTGGCAGTTCATGCGGTCGACGGGGCGAAGTTATATGGCGATCGGCGGCGTTGTCGACGAGCGGCGCGATCCGCTGCGGGCGACCCGCGGTGCCGCGCGCCATCTGCGCGAGAACTACGACGCGCTCGGCTCGTGGCCGCTCGCGATCACCGCCTACAATCACGGTCGCGCCGGCGTACGGCGCGCCGTCGAGGTGATCGGCACGAGCGACATCGGACCGATCGTCCGCAGCTATCACGGCCCGCTCTTCGGCTTCGCGTCGCGGAACTTCTACGCCGAGTTCCTGGCGGCGCTCGCGGTCGAGGGCTCGCACCGCGAGTACTTCGGCGAGCTCGACTTCGATCCGCCCTTCCGCGGCGAGGAGGTCCGGGTGCGTCAGGCGCTCTCGGGCTCCGCGGCCGCCAGCTGCGCCAACGCCACGCCGGCGGAGCTCGCCGTGCTGAATCCCGCGATCGACAGCGCCGTGTTCCGCGGCGCCGCCAATCTCCCGCGCGGCTACCTCCTGCGCGTGCCGCCCGGCTCCGCCGGCAGCTTCGAGCAGCGCCTCGCCCAGATCGCCTCCGACGCCCGCGTCGTTGCCGTTCCGAAGAGCCGCCGCTCGTCACGTCCCGAGCGGGTCGCGAAGCGGACTGGCGGCAAGGCCGCCGTCGGTGTCGCGACGACGCAGTCCGGCTACCGCACCCACCGCGTGCGCAACGGCCAGACCCTCTCGCACATCGCCGACCGCTACGGCGTCACGGTGCAGCGCTTGAAGAACGTGAACCGGCTGCGCGGGTCGGTCGTGAAGTCGGGGCAGGTGCTCAAGATTCCGACCGGCTGAGCGGGCGTCTCGGTTCCCTCACTCGAACACACACAGGCCCGAGGCCAGTGCCAAGGCGCGCCGCGAGGCCCTACGCCACCTCCTGGCGCCCAGGTACCTACCTGAGGCGCCACTCGGCGGCGTAGGGCCTCGCGGCGCGCACGCGACGGCATTGCACGCCGGCGGGAGTCGAACGTGTCCATGTCTCGCCCGCTCACCGCGTGCGTCGGGCCCGCCTGATCGACCACCCGCCGCGTCGCTCGACTTCGATCCCGCGTGCTCCGTTACTCAGCTTGAGCGGGGGGCTTGGCGGTAATACGGTGCGGGGGTGCGGTACTTGCCGGTTTTCGTCGACATGCGCGGGCGGAGTTGCGTCGTCGTGGGAGGCGGGATCGTGGCGCAGCGCAAGGTCGAGTCGTTGCTCGCGGCCGGGGCGCGGGTGACGGTGATCAGTCCCGAGGTCACTGAGGATCTCACGGCCCTCGCCGACACCCACGAGGTCGTCCACCACGCGCGGGACTACAGGCGGGGCGACCTCGGGGGCGCGACGCTCGCGTTCGCCGCGACCGACGACGAGACGCTGCATGCGGCGATCGCCGCCGACGCGGCGGCCACAGGCGTGCTGCTGAACGTCGTCGATCGGCCGCAGCTCTGTGGGTTCATCATGCCGGCGATCGCCACCCGCGGTGCGGTGACCGTCGCAGTTTCGACCGGCGGGGCGAGTCCGGCATTGGCACAGCGGATCAGGAACGAGCTGGAGTCGCGGCTCGGCGAGGAGTACGCGCTCGCGGCCGACATCCTCGGCAAGCTGCGCGGCATCGTGAGCGGCGACGCCGGCACGCAAGCGGAGCGAGCGCGGATGTTCACGACGCTCGCAGATGCGCCGCTCCTCGACGCGCTTCGCGCCCGCGATGCGGCGCGTGTCGACGCCCTGCTCGCCGCCGCCGTCGGGCCGGGGACCACGCTGGCACGGCTCGGCATCTCGCTCCCCGCCGCGACCCGTCACGATGGAACTCCTGCTGCTTAAGGTGGCGCTCGCGAGCTACTTGCTCGCGACGGCTCTCTTCGGCGTCGGCATCCTCACGCCCAAGTCCGCGCCGCGGACGGTCGCGCCGACCCTGCTGGCGATCGCCTTCTTCGCCCATGCCGGCAGCATCGTCGCGCGCTCCGTCGTCGCCGGGCACCTGGCGGCCACCACCGAGTTCGAGGCGCTGTCGTTCTTCGCCTGCTTGATGGTCGGCGTCTACCTGGTCGCGCAGCTGCGCTTCCGGCTCGCCGCGGTCGGCGCGGTCGTGGCGCCGCTCGCCTTCGTCTTCACGCTCGGGAGCTTCGCGTTCTATACCGGCGTGCGCGACCTGCCGCCCAACCTGCGCAGCGCCTGGGTGCCCGTGCACGTGTTGCTCGCCTCGCTCGGCAACGCGGTCCTCGCGCTCGCGTTCTGCATCAGCCTCGTCTACCTCTTCCACGAGCGGCAGCTGAAGGAGAAGCGGGTCGGACCGTTGATGCGCCGGCTGCCCTCGCTCGAGAGCCTCGATCGTCTGAACTACCGCGCGCTCGTCTGGGGCTTCCCGCTGCTGACGCTCGGGATCGTGAGCGGGGCGATCTGGAGCCGCTATTCGTGGGGCCGGTTCTGGTCGTGGGAGGAGCGCGAGGTCTTCTCGCTCATCACCTGGATCCTCTACGCCGGGCTCCTGCAGGCGCGCATGGTTGCCGGCTGGCGCGGGCGGCGCGCCGCGACCATGACGATCGTCGGCTTCACCGTCCTCCTGGTCTCGTTCGTCTTCGGCCACATGCTCTTTCCGGGCAAGCACGGCGGCTCCTTCGACTGAGATGGCGCGCGAGATCCTGATCGTCGGCCTGAATCATCACACCGCGCCGGTGGCGCTGCGCGAGCAGCTCGGCTTCCAGGCGGCCGAGCTGCAGCCGACGCTCGCGCGCCTCATGCAGGTGCCGGGCGTCCAGGAGGGCGCGATCATCTCGACCTGCAACCGGGTCGAGCTGATCACCTGTGTCGACGCGGCGATGGCGGAGGTCGAGCGCGAGCTCGCGGCCTTTCTCGCGCGCGAGCGCGAGGTCGCGCGCGAGGTCTTCGAGCCGCACGTCTACGCGCGCGGCGGCCGCGACGCGGTCCGCCATCTCTTCCGGGTCGCCTCGAGCCTCGACTCGATGGTGGTCGGCGAGCCGCAGATCCTCGGCCAGCTGAAGGATCACTACGCCGAGGCGTCCTTGGCGGGCACCTCGGGCTCGATCCTGCACCGCGCCTTCCACCGCTCCTTCGCGGTCGCGAAGCGCGTCCGCAGCGAGACCGGCATCGCGGCCAAGGCGGTGTCGGTGGCCTCGGTCGCGGTCGACCTCACGCGCGAGATCTTCGAGACCCTGGGCGACAAGACGGCAATGCTGATCGGCGCCGGCAAGATGAGCGAGCTGGTGGCGCGCCATCTCCGCACGCACGGCATCTCGGAGATCATCATCACCACCCGCACCTTCGATCACGCCGTCGCCTTGGCGCGCGAGTTCAGCGGCATTCCGGTACCCTTCGAGCGCATGGCCGAGTACCTGAAGCTCGCCGACGTGGTGATCGGCTCCGCGGGCGCCGCCGATTACCTGATCAGCGCCGCGACCGTCCACGAGGTGCTGAAGGCCCGCAAGCAGCGGCCGATGTTCTTCGTCGACACCGCGGTGCCGCGCAACTTCGATCCGGCGATCAACGCGCTCGACAACGTCTATCTCTACGACATCGACGATCTCTCCAAGACGATCGCCCACAACGTCGACGAGCGCGGGCGCGAGGCGCTGCGCGCGGAGGAGATCGTCGAGGCGGAGGTCGAGGCCTTCTGGCGCTGGTTCGCGAGCCTCGACGTGGTGCCGACGATCGTCGCCATCCGCGAGAAGGTCGAGGCGATCCGCCAGACCGAGCTCGAGAAGGCGCTCGCGACCTTGCAGGACCAGGCGCCGCGCCACCGCGCGCTCCTCGACGCGCTGACCTCGTCGATCGTCAACAAGATCCTGCACGCGCCGCTCTCGTCGTTGAAGCGGCAGGGCGACGACGGTCCGGACGACCTGGTCGCGAGCGCCCGCCGTCTCTTCGACCTCGCGCCGCCGCGTCGCGAGCCCGACGAGGAGAGCTGATGCGCCGCGACGGCGCCGGCGTCCCGGGCGGTACGATCGGCCGGGCGGGATGACGTGACCACGCTCCGTCTCGGCACGCGCGGCAGCCCGCTCGCGCTCCGGCAGGCGACGCTGGTCGCGAGCGCGCTCGAGCACTGTGGCGCCCGGGTCGAGATCGTGACGATCCGGACGAGCGGCGACGTCCACACCGGCTCGCTCGCCAGTGCCGGCGGCAAGGGCCTCTTCGTGAAGGAGATCGAGGAGGCGCTGCTCGCGGGAGGGATCGACGTCGCGGTGCACTCGCTGAAGGACATGCCGGCTGTGCAACCCGCGGGGCTGGCGCTGGTGGCGACGCCGCCGCGAGAGGATCCGCGTGACGTCCTGATCAGCGGCGCCGGGCAGCGGCTCGACGGTCTCGCGTCGGGTGCGCGCGTCGGCACCTCGAGTCTCCGCCGCCGCGCGCAGCTCTTGGCGCGACGTCCGGATCTCGCGATCGTCGAGCTCCGCGGCAACGTCGACACCCGCTTGCGCAAGCTCGCCGAGGGGCAGGCCGACGCGGTGATCCTCGCCGCAGCCGGCCTCCGCCGCCTCGGCCTCGCGCCGGACGGCGCGGTCACGCTCGGGATCGACGAGCTGCTGCCGGCGATCGGCCAGGGCGCGCTCGCGATCGAGGCGCGCGCCGCCGACGCCGCGGTCGCGGCGCTGGTGCGGCGCCTGGATGATCCGGCGAGCGCCGCGACCGTCGCGGCCGAGCGTGCCTTCCTCGCTGCCGTCGGCGGTGATTGCCAGACGCCGATCGCCGCCCACGCGACGCTTGCCGGCGCGACGCTCACCTTGCGGGCGCTGGTTGCGGAGAGTGACGGCAGCGTCGTGCTGGCCGATGTGGTCGAGGGCGACGCGGCCGATGCCGCGTCGATCGGTGCGCGGTTGGCG
>JBGPIT010000153.1:0-10949 GCA_041485125.1 Binatia bacterium
CGCGACGGCGCACGAGCCGCGCGTTTCTTCCGCGCGGCGACGCGCCGTCGCGCGGCCCGCCACCACCGCCCCCGCCAACCTCTTTCGTTGAAAACACCTCGGCCCTTCACTAGAGTCTCCCACATGCTTGGATTCATGCGGAAACACGCGACTGGCGCGTTCATCAAGATCGTCTTCTGGATGATCATCATCGTCTTCGTCTTCTGGGGCGTGGGCGTCATGGTGGCCGGCGGCAACCGCGTCAACGTCGCGGCGACCGTCGACGGCCAGCCGATCGGCGTGCAGGAGTACCAGCGCGCCTACGAGAACATGCACCGTATCTACCAGCAGCTGTACCGCGACAACTTCAACCCGCAGGTGATGGCGCAGCTGAACCTCGAGCAGCGCGCGCTCGACGACCTCATCAACGACATGCTGCTCCGCCGCGAGGCGGCGCGGCTCGGGTTGCAGGTGAGCGACGACGAGGTGCGCGACTCCATCCTCAACATCCCGACCTTCCGTGAAGGCGCGCGCTTCGATCGCACCCGCTATCTCGCCGCGCTGCGGTCGTCGCGGTTGACGCCGGCGGATTTCGAGGAATCGCAGCGCGTGACCCTGCTCATCACCAAGCTCGAGAACCTGCTCACCGACGGCCTCTACGTGAGCGACCGCGAGCTGCACGATCTCTTCGTGCTCGAGAACGAGAAGATCAACGTCGCGTTCGCGTCGATCCCGTACGAGCGCTTCAAGGCCGCGAGCCAGGTGAGCGACGACGAGGTCAAGGAGTACTACGAGAAGTACAAGGACCGCTTCCAGACGCCGGAGAAGGCGACGGTCGCCTACGTCGACTACGATCCGGCAAAGCTCGCCGCGGCGATCCCGCTGAGCGACGAAAGCATCAAGGCCTACTACGACTCGCACGAGAGCGACTATGTCGCGCCGGCGAAGGTACGGCTGCGGCAGATCCTCTTCGTCACGCCGCCGAACGTCGACGACGCCGCCCGCGCGGCGATCCGCACCAAGGCCGACAACGTCTTGACCGAAGCGCGCACCGGCGGCGACTTCGCGGCGCTCGCGCGCGAGCACTCCGGTGACCCGCTCACCAAGGACGCCGGCGGCGATCTCGGCTGGGTCGAGAAGGGCAAGCTCGAGGCGGCGGTCGAGGAGGCCGCGTTCGGCGCCCAGGCCGGCACCATCCCCGACATCGTCGAGAGCTCGCGCGGCTTGCACATCCTGAAGGTCGAAGAGGTGCAGCCCGAGGCCACCCGGCCGCTCGCCGAGGTGCGCGACGAGATCGTGCGCGCGCTGCAAGAGCGCGGCGCCGACGAGACCGCGCGCAAGGCTCTGGAGGAGGATCTCGAGAAGGCACGCGGCGGTGCCAGCCTGGAAGACGTCGCCTCGGCCCGCGGCCTGCGAGCGACCACCTCGCCGCAGATCTCACGCGGGCAGCCGGTTCCGGGCGTCGCCACCGCGCAGCTGCCGGCTGCCGCGTTCGCGCAGGAGGCGGGCGCCGTCGACGAGATCCAGGGCGTCGAGCCGCCGTACTATCTCTTCAAGGTCGTCGAGAAGACACCGAGCGCAACGATCCCGCTCGAGGAGGCGCGCAAAGGCATCGTCGAGACGCTCGCGGCCGACAAAGCGAAGAAGGCGGCGCGCACCGAAGCCGAGGCGCTGCTCGCCAAGGCGCGCGAGATCGGCGGCGTCGCCGGTCTCGAGCAGGCGGCGCGCGAGAAAGGGTATGCCGTCGACGACACCGGTCCGTTCGGCCGCAGCGAGAAGATCCCGAAGATGAGCGGTGCGCCGATCAGCGAGGAGGTCTTCGCGCTGACGCCGCAGGCCCCGCTCGCGGCGAAGGTGCACCCGCTTCCCGAGAGCGTGGTCGTGCTCGCGCTCCGCCAGCGCGTCGTGCCCGACGAGAGCACCTTCGCCGAGAAGCGCGACGGCTTGCGCGACAGCGCCCTCAACCGCAAGAAGGTGCAGATCCTCGAGAGCTACCGGAACGCGCTCCGCCAGCGGGCCGACATCAACGTCAACGCAGACATCGTCACCAGCGCGCGCAGCTGACCGCTCCCGTGGCGGATGATCCGCGCGCGCGCGTTCCCGCCGACGAGCTGATCCCCGGGCAGGCGTCGCTCGGCTGCCTGGTGATTCACGGCCTCACCGGCACGCCCCACGAGATGGCACCGGTGGCGGCCGCTCTCGCCGGCCGCTACCCGGTCTGGCTCGCGCGCGTCGCCGGTCACGCGACACGCGTCGAGGACCTCGCGACCACCTCGTGGCAGGACTGGCACGAGTCGGCCGCGCGCGGCGCCCGAGCGCTCCTCACGGTCGCGCCGCGCATCGTCGTGGTGGGGCTCTCGATGGGCGGCCTGCTCGCCATCCGTCTCGCGGTCACGATGGAGCGCCAGGTCGCGGGTGTGGCGCTGCTCTCGACCGCGGTCGCGCTCGGCGGTCGGGTGCCGCGCTGGCTGGGTCCGCCGCTCGGCGTGCTCGCGCTTCTCGACGCCCGCTACGCCGCGGTGCGCGCGCGGATGTCGCGCATCATGCTGAACAAGGGCCGCAGCGACATCGCCGACCAGGCCGTCCTCGCGAACCATCCCGGCTACCGCCAGGTGCCGCTGCGCGCGCTTCTAAACCTGGTCGCGCTGCAGCGGCTCGCCGCCGCGGACGCGCCGCGCGTCACACAGCCCGGGCTCGTCATCCACGCGACCCACGACCACACCTCCCCGATCGACGCCGCCCGCACGCTCTATGCGCGGATGGGCTCGACCGACAAACGGCTCGTCGTGCTCGAGGAGAGCTTCCACGTGATCACGGTCGACCGCGAGCGCGAGCGCGTGGTCGCCGAGGTCGTCGCCTTCGTCGATCGGATCGCGGGGCAGACCCGCGCGGACCGCCGCGTCTCCGGTCAACCACTCGCCCAGTAGACGGTTGACAATCGCGGTCGACGCCCGTAACTCGGGCGCCCATGGCCGTGACGCGCGAGGACGTCGTCCGTTGGGATCACGCCCACCTCTGGCATCCGTTCACGCAGATGCAGGAGTGGCTCGCCGAGGATCCGCTGGTGATCGCCGCGGGCGACGGCAACTATCTGATCGACGCCGACGGGCACCGCTATCTCGACGGGGTGTCGTCGCTCTGGTGCAACGTCCACGGCCATCGGCGTCCCGAGATCGACGACGCCATCCGCGCCCAGCTCGACCGCATCGCCCACTCGACGTTGCTCGGCCTCGCGAGCCCGCCGAGCGCTGAGCTCGCGCGGCGCCTCGCGGCGATCGCGCCCGCCGGTCTCTCGCGGGTCTTCTACTCGGATGCGGGCGCGACCGCGGTCGAGATCGCGCTCAAGATCGCGCTTCAGTACTGGCGCCTCCGCGGCGAGACGCGCGAGCGGTTCGTCGCGCTCACCGAGGGCTACCACGGCGATACGCTCGGTGCGATGAGCGTCGGGTTCTCCGAGCCCTTTCACCGCTTCTATCGCCCGCTCCTGCCGGTCGATCGCGTTCCCGCCCCGTACGCGCTCGAGCGTGCGCGCGGACTCTCGGCGGACGACGCGCTCACGGAAGCGATCGCGGCGCTCGAGCGCACCTTGCAAGCGCAGCTTGGCGCGATCGCGGCCGTCGTCGTCGAGCCACTCATGCAAGGCGCCGCCGGGATGTGGCCACAGCCCCTCGCGTACCTGCCCGCCGTCCGCGAGCTCACCCGCAAGTACGAGACGCTGCTCGTCTGTGACGAGGTCGCGACCGGCTTCGGCCGGACCGCCCGACTCTTCGCCTGCGACCATACCGGCACGGCGCCCGATCTGATGACCGTCGGCAAGGGTCTCACCGGCGGCTATCTGCCGCTCGCCGCGACGCTCGCGACCGCCGAGATCTTCGACGCCTTCCTCGGACGCTACGAGGACTACACCGCGTTCTTCCACGGCCACACCTTCACCGGAAACGCGCTCGCCTGCGCCGCCGCGCTCGCCAGCGTCGATCTCTTCACGCCCGGGCTTCTGGCGACGTTGCCGCGGAAGGCCGACCGCCTCGCGCACGCCCTCGACCTCCACGTCCGGCCGCTTGCGCACGTCGCGGAGATCCGCCAGCGCGGCCTCATGGTCGGCATCGAGCTGATGCGCGACCCGGCGCGACGCGAGAGCTACGCGCCGGTGGAGCGCGCCGGCCACCGGACGATCCGCGCCGCGCGCCGCCGGGGCGTGATTCTCCGACCGCTCGGCGACGTGCTCGTCCTGATGCCGCCGCTCTCGATCACCGACGACGAGATCGAGACCCTCGTCGCCGTCGCCGCGGAGTCGATCGCCGAGACGACCGGCGCATGAGCGCGCGCCGCCCGCTCCTCGTCACCGGCACCGACACCGGCATCGGCAAGACCTTCGTCACCGCGGGGATCGCCGCCGCGCTCTCCGCTCGCGGCGTCCGGGTCGGAGTCGCGAAACCCGTCGAGACCGGCTGCCGCCTCGTCGATGGCGAGCTCTACCCCGAGGACGCCGCGACGCTGGTCGCCGCCGCCGCGGCCGGCGGCCCGTTGGCGCGCGTCTGCCCGTATCGCTTCCCCGATCCGCTTGCACCATCGATCGCCGCCGCGCGCGCCGGCTCGAGCGTCGACGTCGACGCGCTCTGCACCACGCTCGACGCGCTCGCGTCGGACGCGGACGTCCTCCTCGTCGAGGGTGCCGGCGGTCTGCTCGTACCGATCACCGAGCGTTTCAGCTATGCCGACCTGGCGCGACGGCTCGACGCGCGGGTGCTGGTCGTCGTCGGCTCGCGCCTCGGCGCGCTGAATCACGCGCTCCTCACGCTCGAGGCGCTCGCCGCGCGCGGCATCAGAATTTGTGGCTACGTGCTGAACCGGCTCGTCCCGCCCGGCGATCACGCCGCCGACACCAACGCCGCCGCGCTGGCGCGCGTCGCGACCGTCCGGGCGCTCGGCGAGCTGCCGTGGATCGCGAACGCCGGTGAGCTGCTGGCGGCGCTACGCCGCGACGAGACCGCGGCAGAAGCTCGCGCGACGCTCGCCATGCTTGCCGAGCGTCACGTCGACCTCAAGGCGATCGCCGGCGCGACCTAGAGATCGCGTCCCAGCCCTCGCCCCTCAGCCCGCGGCGCGACGGGCGGCGTCGTAGACGACGCGCAGGGGTACGCGATGGCGCTCGGCGGCGGCGCGGCAGCTCTCGTACTCGGGGGCGACCGTGCGCGGCTGATCGCCGCCGCCCGCGATCTTGACCGCGATCGGCCCGTAGACGGTCCACACCTCCTCGATGCGGCGCTCGAGCTTCAGACGCCCGACCGGGTGGAAGCGGAGCCCGATCGTCGTGGTCTCGGCGAAGATCGCGGCGGCGATCGCGTCGCGCAGCTCGGGGCGCGCAAGGACGTGGAGCCGGACGCCGGGGCGGCCCTTCTTCATCTGCGTCGGCACGAGCGTCACGTCGGCGGCGCCGAGGGCGAGAAGGAGCTCGCTCACATGGCCGTAGACTTCTGCGCTCATGTCGTCGATGTCGGTCTCGATGACCAGCATCTCGTCGGCGGCGTAGCGCTCGGCGCGGCGGCTCGCCTCGTCGAGGATGATGCGGAGCACGTTCGGCCGATCGCGCAGGCGGCGCGTGCCGGCGCCGTAGCCGACGCGGCCCGCGACGAACGACGGCGGCGCACCGGAGACGGCGCCGAAGCCGCGCAGGATGGCGGCGCCGGTCGGCGTCACGAGCTCCCCTTCGCCGTCGCCGGGACGGACCGCGAAGCCGCGCAGCAGCTCGATGGTCGCCGGCCCCGGAATTGGGATCGTCCCGTGCGCGCTCTCGACCGTGCCGCTCCCGAGCGGCAGCGGCGAGACGTAGATCGCGTCGATCGCGAGCGTCTCGATGCCGAGCGCCGCACCGACGATGTCGACGATCGCGTCGACCGCACCGACCTCGTGGAAGTGGACGTGATCGGGCGTGGTGCCGTGCACCTTCGCCTCCGCCTCGGCGAGCGCACGGAAGGTCTCGACCGCGCGCTCGCGCACGCGCGGCGGCAAGCCGCCGCGCTCGAGAATCGCGCGCACCGTCGGGAACGTACGCTCGGGCTGCGCCGCCGTCGTACGCACGTCGAACTTGGCGGCGTGGATGGCACCGTCGTCTTTGCGCGTCAGCGTGAGCTCGCAGTCGTCGAGGCCGAGGCCACGGATGGCGCGCTCCAGGTCGGCGAGCGGCAGGCCGAGGTCGAGGAGCGCGCCGACCGTCATGTCGCCGCTGATGCCCGAGAACGCGTCGAAGTAGGCCTGCATCGTCTAACGCTGCAGCTCGTAAGGATCGAGGCCGTAGCACGGGTTCTTGCGCAGCCGGTCGTCCGTGCCGTCGACGTAGCGATTGGTGAAGTTGCCGCCGGCGCACAGCTCGGCGAGACACCGCTTGGCCGAGCCGTACCACGCCTCCCCGCGCGGGGTATCGCAGTCGAAGATCGTGCGCGGCCGATTGACCTCCACCTGGCCACTGGGGACGACGTGTGCTTGCGACGCGCGCCGGCCGGGCGGTCGTTTCCCCGCCTGATGGCTCTGCGTGACGTCGGCCTCGGCGCCGTGCGGACACGCGACCACGACCACGAGCGCCGTCGACGCGAGCACACGGACGAGCTGACGGAATCGTCTCCTGTCCGCCATCGATCTCTCCCTATCGAACCTTAGCGGGAAGCGCGCGCGCCAGTCGATCGCTACGAGTCTCCGTGCGCGACAGATTTTGCGCCCGACCTTTACAGCGATTTTTGGGGCGTGCTAGGCTGGACTGCTTTTGCGGGGACAGCAAGCAAGCCCCATGAACCAACGGGAACTCAAGTACTTTCGCAACCTCCTGAACGAGAAGATGCAAGAGCTTCTCGCAGAGGCCGATCGAACGGTCGACGGGATGAACGAGAAGGAGAACTTCCCCGACCCGACCGACCGCGCCGCGCTGGAGTCCAACCGCAACTTCACCCTTCGCATCCGCGACCGCGAGCGCAAGCTCATCGGCAAGATCAAAGAGGCCCTCGACCGCATTGAGGACGGCAGCTACGGTAACTGCGAAGAATGCGGCGAGAAGATCGGCAGCGATCGGCTGAAGGCGCGGCCCGTCACCACCCTCTGCATCGACTGCAAGTCCCTTCAGGAGGCGCAGGAGCGGAAGCTTCGCGGCGTCACCTGAGCGCGCGTACTCCCCGTTTCACGACATCATGACGGTTCGTAAGGCGGTCATCCCGGCGGCCGGGCTCGGCACGCGTTTTCTGCCCGCCACCAAGGCGATTCCCAAGGAGATGCTGCCGATCGTCGACATCCCGACGATCCAATACGTCATCGACGAGGCGATCGCCTCGGGCATCGAGCACGTCGTCCTCGTCACCGGCCGCGGTAAGGACGCGATCGTCGATCACTTCGATCGCTCGCCCGAGCTCGAGCACTTCCTCGCCGAGAAGGGCAAGGACGACCTCCTCGCGATGGTGCGCGACATCGCCGACAAGGTCGAGGTGATCGCGATCCGCCAGAAGGTGCCCGCCGGCCTCGGACACGCCGTCCTCGCCGCGCGTCCCGCCGTCGGCAACGAGCCCTTCGCGGTGCTGCTCGGCGACGACATCTTCGACGCCGACCCACCCTGCACCCGCCAGCTGATCGACGTCTTCGAGTCGCGCGGCCAAGGCACGATCGCGCTCTTGGAGGTCACGCCCGAGGAGACGTCGAGCTACGGCGTCATCAAGGGCCGCGCGCTCGGGAACGGCCTGCACCAGCTCGAGGCGATGATCGAGAAGCCCGGCCCCGCCGCCGCACCGTCGCGGCTCGCCATCATGGGCCGCTACGTCCTGCCGCCCGAGATCTTTCCGATGATCGAGCGCACCAAGCCCGGCAAAGGCGGCGAGATCCAGCTCACCGACGCGCTCGAGCAGCTCCGCGCCACACACGGCATGATCGGCTGCGAGTTCAAGGGTCGACGCTACGACGCCGGCGACAAGTTCGGCTACCTGGTCGCCAATCTGGAGTTCGCCTTGAAGCGCCCAGACCTCGCTGCTAAGTTGCGCCCTTACTTGCGAGAGCTCGTCGAGCGCAAGTAACGCGGTCGTCAGTCCTGCGCGGTCGCGCCGTCCGCCTGCCTGGGGCAGTAGCTCAGTTGGGAGAGCACCACGTTCGCAACGTGGGGGTCGAGGGTTCGAATCCCTTCTGCTCCACTCGTCTTCGTCCCGCAGATCGCGCACTTGGAGCCGCACGGCCGCCGCGTGTCACAATCCGTGTCACAATTGCGCGCCGTTTGGGTGCCCGCGTCGCCTCCGCGGGAGGCCGCACGCCCTGCAGCCGCCGGAGTTCGGTGGCATCGTCTTTCGGCGTCCGCACGTAGTGCGCGTAGTGCTTGCGCAGCGTCCCGTGAGCGACGCCCGTCTGCTCGGAGAGCCATTCGAGGCGTCCACCGCGGGAGAGGTAGAGCGAACAGAACGTGTCCTTCGTCGCGTACAAGCCCCGCGTGCGGATCCCGAGCACGCGCTGTGCATCACAGAAGATGCGGTTGAGCTTGTCTTGATCGATCGGTGCGCCTTCCGGCGCCCGCAGGAGCCACGCGTGCGGGTCCGGATGGAGCGGGACGAGGACAGCGAGGGACGCGGCGGTCGCGGCGTCGATCGCGACGAGCCGGGTCGCGCTCTCGGTCTTGGTCGGACCGTCTTGCCGCAGCACGCGCGACGCCCGCACAAAGAGGCGGCCACCGTCTCCCGCGCGGCCCACCTCGAGGTCGCACACACGCAACGCGACCGCCTCTGACGGCCGCAGCCCCGTGAAGAACAGGAGTCGCACCGCCGCGAAGTAGTCGTAGTGCGGCCGCGTCGTATAGCCGCCGGCCCCACGGCCGCTCCGAAACTCCTTGCGGTGGATCCATTCCAGAATCGCCTCGCGCTCTTTCTCCGTGAACGGATCCGGTCCTGCCACCTCGATCCTGCCCCAGCGGAAGACGGCGTAGGGATTCCGGTCGAGGACCTCATCATCCATCGCGTCGCGCACCAACGCCCGGAGCGACGCCCCGATGACGTTCTTGATCGTCTTCTCGGCGAGACCGCGGCCGCGCAGCTGCACGCGCAGGTCTTCGAGATGCAGCCGCGAGAGCGTCCGCAGCGCGACGGACCCGAGGAGCGGCACGATGTAGCACGCGAAGTGTTGCCCGTAGTCGCGAAACGTCGCCGCACTCACGGTCGGCGGTGCCTTCCGTGGCAGCCAACGGTCGAAGTACGACGCGACGGTCTCCTCGACGGGCGGCGGCGGCAACGGCGCGCGGTCGCGGATCCAGTGGCCGGCTTGCCGTCCCTGCGGGAACCACTTCACGTAGTCGAACGTACCCGCGCGGATCTCGCCTCCGATCACCTGGCAGACGGCGTCGAGACGCGCGCGGTTCTCTGGGGTGTCGTCGAGCGCAGTCGTCTCCGCATAGAGATAGGCGTCCCCACGCCCCGGGCACGGTGCTCGGAAGCGCAGCCGGAGCTTGCCGCCCGACGTCGCGCCGACGGAGCACCCCACGTAGGCGGCTTTCACGCGCCTACGCTTTGTCCGTCTGCGCCGTGACAATCAGCTCTCCGCCGTTCGCCATGGGAATGCGATCAGCCCTGCCGGTCGCGGACGCGCCCGCCCCTGCCGCACCGTCGCGGGGTGGTCCGTGTCGGTCGCCTTCGATGCGATCCACGATGGCCTGCCATTTGAAGACGCGCTCGCGCCGGCCGAGCGGCCGAAACCACTCCCGCCCCTCTTGCAGGATGCCACGGCGTACCATCGCCTCGATCGCGTCGTTCGTCCAGGGCGTGAGTTGTGCCAGTTCGCGACCGGAGACATAGGGCTTGACGGCGGCTCCCACGTCCGGGCTGCATGCTCTGCCGGTATTGGATTCGGACGCGGTTTCTTCACGCGCCCCATTCGGCGTGCGGCGATCGCGACCGGTGATCCCGCTGCGCGGGGTTGAGGCGGTTTTCACAACGGTCGCCTGGCCCATGGTTGGACGTCCCGTCCGATCGCGCCGCCGCACGGGCCATACTCGGCGAGCACATCCTCGAAGATGCCCGAGAGCGCGTCCTTCTCGAGCCGTACCCCAACGTAGTCTCGCGGCATTGCCCACACGTCGCGTCGGTAGACACACTGCGCGGTGTCGGCGAAATCGCCGAGGTTCGTCCACATGCTAACGCAGCATGGACGGCGCGAGCGATCCTCGATCCATATCCAACGGACCACAGCCTCCTTACGTGCGGCGACGAGTGCGGTACTGACGGGCGTCAGCGTGAACAACAGGCGCGTCGCGGTGGCCGCAAGATGCGGTTCGTTCCGGTCGCCGCCTTGCCATGTGGCGAGATGCATCACTGCGCGGCTCCATGGCCGCCACCGCTCCGCGCGTAGGTACACTGGCACCCCGCGAGAGCGGTAGCGATCGTGCGCGCGCCGTAGGTCTCCGCCCCGCGGCACGCGTCCCACTTCTCGCGGGAGAGACTGGACTGCCGAAAGAGCCGGTCCATCTGCGCGGCGTTCCCTCCGGTCCAGAACGCGAGGAGGTTGCAAAGCGCCTGATCGGCCTCGGAAGGTGACGCGTACGCCGACGTGTCGCCCCGCCAGAGTGCGGCGAACTCCGCGCCGTTGCGCGCGGCGTGCGCCCGCGCGATCACCTGCGCGTCGTCCAACTGGAACGCGCCCGAGGCGCGCAGCGGCTGCGGGGCTGGAATCGGACCGTGAGCTCGTCGATCGCATCCGGCGTTTCCGGTCCCGAATAACCGGCGATGCACGAGAGCGAGCGCCGCCGTGCGTGCGAAGATCACCTGCGGCGTTCCCGCGAAATGCTTGCCTGTGACGGTGAAGTACCGCCTCGTGTCATACATCTCGACGTTGCCCTTGCGCCTTCGGCCGGGCGGCAACACGCCGCGTACCAGCACGTGCACGCCGGTGCCGGACGGGCTCACCTCGGTGTAGCTCTCAAGGGCGCTGACGATCGCGAGCGCCGGTGCGGTGATAGTGCCCGTGGC
>JBGPIT010000154.1:0-10915 GCA_041485125.1 Binatia bacterium
CCCGACGGCATCACCAAGCTGACACTCAAGCAGGGTCTCACGCCGGGCCAGGCGAAGATCGGCCTCAAGGGCAAGGGCGTGAACCTGAACCTGCCGGCGTTGCCGTTGGCGCAGCCGGTCACCGTGCAGCTCCGAAGCGGTACCGGCGTCTGCTGGGAAGCGGTCTACGGCGCGCCGGCCAGCAAGAACAGCTCGGCGCAGTTCAAGGACAAGTCCGACTGAGACGTCGATCGCGTCCGCTCGCATCGTCGCGACGCGGGTGTGGTCGCGATCAGCGCGGCGGCAGCTTGCGGAGCTCGGCGAGGACCGCGCCCGCCTTGTAGCGCAGCTCGTGCGACGGCGTGCGTCCGGCGAGCGCCGCCATCAGCTCTTCGGCGGCCGCGCCGCGCGCCATCTGGCGGAACATCGTCGCGAGGGTCGCGTCCGCGACCGGGGCCAGCGTCGAGAGGTAGGCCGCCTCGAGGTCCGGATCGGTGCCGAACGCGGTGAGGATCGCCTCGCGCGACGCCGCCCGCGCCCGCGCGTCGTCGTTGCCGAGAGCGGCCTGCAGCAGCTCGCCGGCGGTCGGCGTGTCGGTGCCGAGCGCGGTCGCGACGGGGCCCGACACGTGCACGCGTCGTTGCAGGACGGCGGCCTGACGCTCCTCGTCGGCGAGCGACCGTGGCGCCGGCGAGTACGCCGGTGACGGCGCGCCGGTTGGCGACGTACCGGCCGGCGCCGCCGCGCCGGCCGCGAGCAAGTCGATTGTCCGCAGCGCGCCGTCGCTCGCGTAGGTCAGCATGAAGCTGTGATCGCGGAGGATCGCCTCCAACGCGGTCGCGAGCGGCACGTCGTCGAGCGCGACCGTCACCTCGCCTGCCGGCACGGTGCCGCGGACCTCGACCCCGGTCGCGCTCGCGACCAGGTCGAGGACGCGCGCCAGCGGCTCGGCCGTGGCATGGACGCTCAGCCGATCGCCGGCCCAACGCACGTCGGGGCCCGCGCTGCCTCCGGTGGGGACTTCGTCGGCCGGGGCGGTCGGCCGCGCGTCCGCCGGCGTCGGCGCGACCTCCGCACCGCCGGCGCCCGGCAGCGAAAGGGTTGCGACCACGACGAGCGCGAGGCAGGCGGCGCCGCGCCTTTGCTTTCCGTAGCATCGCGCGATCATATTCGCCCACGGA
The DNA here is from genome assembly GCA_041485125.1 of Binatia bacterium. Lineage (GTDB taxonomy): Bacteria > Desulfobacterota > Binatia > UTPRO1 > UTPRO1 > JBGPIT01. Next base: position 1,161 of record JBGPIT010000154.1, read on the forward strand.
GGACCTCATGAGCACGCCCCGTATTGCGCCCCTCAAACCGCCCTACCCGGCCGAGATCGACGCCGAGCTCACCGCGATGATGCCGCCTGGGCTGGAGCCGCTGAAGCTCTTTCGCACGCTCGCGCAGAACCCGTGGGTGCTGCGGAAGTTCCACCTCGGCAACCTGCTCGATCGCGGCGCCATCGACCGTCGCGACCGCGAGATCGTCATCCTGCGCACCTGCGCGCGGTGCCGGTCGGAGTACGAGTGGGGCGTTCACGTGAGCGTCTTCGCGGCGCGCGTCGGGCTCACGAGCGAGCAGGTCGCGGCGACCTTGCACGGCGACGCCGACGATCCGGCGTGGTCGGAGGCCGATGCGGTGCTCATCCGGCTCGCCGACGAGCTGCACGACAGCGCGACGATCGCGCCGGCAACGTGGAATGCGTTGGCCGAGCGCTGGAGCCCGGCGCAGTTGATCGAGCTCTTGGTCGTCGCGGGCTTCTACCACACGGTCTCCTTCGTCACGAACGCGCTCGCGATCGATCTCGAGGAGATGGCCGCGCGGTTTGCGTAACGCGGGCCCTCGTCTACCCTCGAAGGACACGGGAGGGGTCGATGCGTAGAGCTCCGCTTTGGATCGTCGTCGCCGTGGTGGCGAGTCTCGCCGGCGCGTCGTGCAGCGCCGTGCCGTGGGGTCGCCGCGAGGAGGTCGCGACGCGGCCGCCGCCGAGTCCGGAGCTGAAGCCGAGGATCACCGACTTCATGGCGACCGCCTATAGCGACCAGGGCACGACGGCGTCGGGCCACGAGGCCCAAGAGGGCATCGTCGCCGCCGACCCGAAGGTGCTGCCGCTGGGGTCGCGCATCCGCGTGCACGACGCCGGCAAGTACTCCGGCGTCTACCGGGTGAAGGACACCGGCGGGAAGATCGACGGCCACGAGATCGACATCTTCATCGCGGACGACGCCGAGGCGAAGCGCTTCGGCAAGAAGCGCGTCAAGGTCGAGGTCCTGAGCGAGGGCACCGACCGCCGCTGACGGTCTGCTCAGTCGGCGAACATCGCGCGCGACGTGCCGGGCTCGATCCCGGCGAGCTCGTCCTTGTAGGCACGCTCGAGCAGGAGGCGGACCGCGTCGCCGATCGGGCGCCGCTCGTGCAGCACCGAGTAGACGTTCTCGGTGATCGGCATCTCGACGCCGAGCTTTCGCGCCAGCGCCCGGCCGGCCGCCGCGGTCGAGAAGCCCTCGGCGACGGAGCGTTGGCTCGCGAGGTAGGCTTGGGGATCGACGCCGGCGGCGATTTGCTTGCCGAGCGTCCGGTTGCGCGAGAGGTCGCCGGTACAGGTGAGCACCAGATCGCCGACGCCGGCCATGCCGAGGAACGTGAGCGGGTTGGCGCCGAGCGCGACGCCGAGACGGCTCATCTCGGCGAGACCGCGCGTGATCAACGCCGCGCGCGCGTTGGCGCCGAAGCCGAGGCCGTCGCAGGCGCCGGTCGCGATCGCCATCACGTTCTTGATCGCGCCGCCGACTTGCACGCCGATCGGGTCGGCGCTGCTGTAGGTGCGGAACATCGGCGCGTGGAAGAGCGGCTGCACCTTGCGGGCGGCCGTCATCGCATGCGACGCCACGACGACGTCCGTCGGCAGGCCGCGCGCCACCTCGCGCGCGAAGCTCGGGCCGGAGAGAAAGGCGAGCCGCTGCGGCCCGACGTCGGGGAGCGCGGTCGCGAGCACCTCCGACATGAGCGTCAGCGTGCGCTCCTCGATGCCCTTGGTCGCGACGACGACGAGCGCCTCGGCCGGCAGCGCCGCACGGATCGACGTCGCGACCGCGCGCAGGTGCTGCGAGGGCGGCACCAACACGACCACGTCCGCGCCGGCGACGACCGCCGGCGCGTCGAGCGACGCGGTGATCGACTCCGGCAACGCGACGTCCGAAAGGTAGACGGAGTTCGTGTGCCGCTGCGTGATCTCGTCGGCCACCTCCGGCTCGAGCGCCCAGAGCGTGACGTCGTGGCCGATACGGGCGGCGTGGGCCGCGAGCGCCGTGCCCCATGCACCGGCGCCGATGACTGCGAACTTCGCCATTGTCGCACCTCGAAAGGATGTGGCGTTCGTCGACCGACGCCGACTGCATACACACGATCGGGCGCGGCGTCACCGTCCGTCATTCGTCCTCGTCGGGATCCGGCCCGTTGGGATCCGAGTCGATCGGCCAGTTCGGCCGCAGCTGACGCAGCCGCGCCGCCATCTGCGCCAGACGCGCCGCGTGCTGCGGATCGCCGGCGACGTTCGTGAGCTCGTACGGGTCGCTCAGCAAGTCGTAGAGCTCGAGCTCGAAGATCGTGTTGGGATCGCCGGGCGTCGTCGGCGTCTCGGTGTATTTCCACTGCTGCTCGCGCACGGTCGCCCACGGATGACCGTTCGGCCAACCCTCGGTGAGAAAGTCGGTGCGCCACGTCGCTGCGGTGCCGTCGAGGACCCGGACCAGACTCTTGCCGTCCGCGGCGGCCGGGACGCCGACGCCGGCGAGCTCGGCGAACGTCGGCGCCAAGTCGATGTTGAGCGCGAAGCGCGACTCTTTCCGCGGTAACGGCGCGAGCTTCGGATAGCGGACGAACATCGGCGCGCGGATCGCCTCCTCGTACGGCTTGTTCTTGGCGCGGAAGCGATGCTCGCCCCAGTACCAGCCGTTGTCGGAGAAGAAGACGACGATCGTGTTGTCGGCGATGCCGAGGTTGCGGAGGTGCTGCATGATCCCGGTGATGCCGAAGGTCGTGCTGCCGCCGATCGCCTCGTCGACCGCTTGCAGCATCTCGAGCTGATCGATGCGGACCTGGTCGAGGTCGGCCTGCTCGGCCGGCGTCATGAGCGGGCTGTTCTGCACCCAGAGCGGCTTGTCGGAGACGTCGGCCTCGTTGTAGCTCGGCGGCCGCCACGGCGGCAGGCTTTGGAAGAGGCCGTCGTGGCGCGGCGCCGGCGTCTGCGGCAGATGGGGCGCCTTGAACGCGAGGTAGAGGAAGAACGGCTCGCCGAGCGCGACCGAGTCGCTGATGAACGTCTTCGCCTTCTCGCGCAGCACGTCGGTCGAGTAGTCGCTGTCCGCCGATCCGTACGACACCTCGTGATAGCCGCCCATCCCGTTCGGCTCGATCATCACGTAGTCGAAGTACTTCGGCTGCTTCATCGCCCGCCATTCGGTCCAGCCCGGCGGCACGTACGGCGGCTCGGTCATGGCGTTCCACAGTTGTGGGTACCCGTTCAGGTACTTGCCCATGAGGCTGGTGCGATAGCCGGCGCTCTGCAACCAGGTCGCGATCGTCGAGCTGTCGTCGAAGTCGTCGGCGCCGCCGTTGGTGCCGCCGTTCTTGTAGACCCCGGTGCGGTGCGAGTACTCGCCGGAGAGGATGCTGGTCCGGCTCGGGCAGCAGAGCGGCGTGGTCATGAACGCCGCGTCGAGGTCGACGCCCTGGTCGGCGAGCTCGGCGCGGGTCCGCGGCATGATCGCCGCGCCGCCCGGACCGTGCGTGCCGTCGGTCGTGTCCCAACGTTGGTCGTCGGTGAGGATGAAAAGGATGTTCGGGCGCAAGGGTTGCGGGCTCGGGCCGAAACGCGCGACCCACACACCCAGCAGGGTCGCGAGGCAGTCGCGCAGCGCGGCCGCGTCGAGCGAAGCTCCCGGCGCGCCCACCGCCGCCGCGCACTGCGGGCCCACTGCCGGCACGACGACACCGCTCACGTCCTGCGCGACGGTGACGGCACAGCTCTCCGGAAGCTTGTCGAGCTGCTTCCGCGCGTGCGCCTCGGCCTCCGCTTCCGGCTTGCCGTTGATGAGGTCCTTGAGCTTCGTCGCGACGTAGGTCGACACCGCATGGCCGATCTTCTTCTGACACGCGAGCTGAGCGCGGAGCGCGCGGGTATCGACCTTCGCCGCCGGCGGGTCGTTCGGTCCGTACGCGAGCGCGACGGCATCGCCGACGAGAGTCCCGGCACACGCGGGCGGCGGGCTCGTGCTGCACGACGCGCCGGGTCCGGCGCGGAAGATCTTGTCGTTGCAGCGCACCGCCTTGCTGATGCTGCGCTTCACCGCGCTCGCGTCGTCGCGGCTTGTGCACTGCGCGCCGACCGGCGGCGCGGTCGTGAGGACGAGAAGGCTTGCCGCAAGCCACGCCGCGCTCCGTTGCTGGCGTCGCGTGCGGCTTGTGAACGTCGATCGCTCGGTGGTCCGTAGGCTCGTCATGGTCCCTCCTCTGCGTCGAGCGCCAAGCGTAGCAAGCCGCGGCAGCGAGTGACACGCGCCGCGACCTCACGATTTGCCACGCCCGCGCGTCTCCCCTTTTCTCGCGACGTCCCCCCGTTTTCCGGGCACCGCATCACGCCCTTCGGTATTGAGCGAAAGACGCCCCATCCGCCATGACTTGGGCATGAAGAACCCAACGCGAGTTTCCCTGGTCGCCCTCTTGGCAGCGATCGCATCGTCTCTGCCGGCCGTCGCCGATGCGCAGCTCACCGCCGCCCGCGACGTCGAGCCGGTCGTGATCACGGGCGCCGACGTGCCGTCGTGGTCGGGACTGCCGCAGACGATCGTCTGCCAGCCGTATCCGTCCGGTGCGCTGATCGGGAACCGCGACGCGCACAACGGCATCGAGGTCGCACCGCCGGCGGTCGGTGTGCCGGTCGACGAGATCGCCGCCTATCGCTGGGACGGCGCGCAGTTTGTCGAGATCCCGGTGCAGGTCGACGAGCGCTACTACTACTGTCTCTCGAATCCGAACTCGAGCTTCGGGGTCTACTCCGGCACCGACAAGGAGCTCACTTACGCGTGGGACGTCGAGTCGTGGAAGAAGGTCGCGGGCGAGTGCTCGACCGAATACGCGCCCGGCACGTCGGCGAAGCCCGATCCGGTGCCGACGCTCGATGCCGACGACGAGATCGTCTTCATGGCGAGCGACGCCGGCGCGCAGGCTCCCGTCGGCACGCTGCCGCCGCCGGGCGCGACCGACATCCAGGCGCTCACGATCATCGATCCGCTGAACGCCGCCAACGTGACCTTCGTCTATCTCGTGCGGAAGCCGGGCGGCTCGTCGTTCAGCGCCGCGAACGGCTACGTCGACTACGCACGTGATCTCGATGCCGACCAGTGGATCGATCGCTTCAGCTTCGACGCGTTCGATACCGAGAAGCTCGGCACCAGCAACACCGGCTACGGCCCGAACCTGAGCGGCACTGTCTGCGATCCGCCGAGCAACACGCCGCGCGCGTCGACCGACCGCTTCCCGCGCGACGGCGTCACGGTCGCGACCGACTCCTACCAGTGGCGCGCGACCGGGCGCTGGATGGTGCGCGAGGTGCACGTCGCGAAGCCGAACCAGCCCGGCGTCTACGGCCCCGACCTGATCGACCGCTGGAAAGGCCGCGCCTTCCAGCAGAGCCCCGATTCCACGATCTCGCTCGTCGGCTTCGAGGACGAGCAGGTGAACTGGGAGGCGAACTCCGCCCTCCTCGGCGAGCGCATCGGCCCGGTGCGCGCGATCCGGGAGACCTGGGGCGCCGACTCCGGCACCAACGTGACGAAGACGGAGAGCTTCTACCGCGACGCCATCACCTACCGGTACCACGTCCGGGTCCACCCGATTCCGCCCGACGGACTCTACACGTCGTGGGACTACAACCACGGCATCGCCGCTAAATACTACAACGTGCTGAAGCCGGACGGCGTCGACATCGACGGCATCAACGACGACACCGGCAACATCGACTCGATCTCGAACTTCCCGGCGTTCTTCGACATCCCCGACCCGACCTTCAACGCGCCCTCGGCACTCTACAACTGGGAGGAGGTCTCCGGCGCGAACGACTTCGGCTCGCTTGTCTACATCATCGAGCTGAAGGGACCGACGACGTTCACCAACCCCGCGGTCGTGCCGTACTACCGCGACGACAAGTGCCTCGACGACGGCACCGGCGACGATCCGGTGCATCGGCCGTGGCCCGGCGAGGCGAGCACCGACCAGCGCGTGAAGGACGGCTATTCGCAAGCCGCCGGCGGCACGCCCTACGAGCAGCTCACCTGCGATCAGAAGCAGGGCGCGTGGGGCGCGCACGGCGTGCACTACTTCTTCACGCAAGACAGCGACAACCTCGCGTCGCCCGAGACGCTCACCGAGATCGACTCGCAGCAGTGGCAGTTCACGGTGCCGACCGAGCAGCCGACGAACGTCGGCGATCCGCACGCCAACGTCGTGAAGGCGCCGCTCCAGGTGGCGGCGCTGCCGATCGGCCTCGTCGCGCTGCCGAGCGCGCCGGCGGCGAGCGACAACAGCGCGTCGACCGACCACGACACGCCCGTCGACGTCGAGCTCCGCGGCGTCGATCAGCAGACCTGCGAGCTCACCTTCGCGATCGTGACCCCGCCCGCGCACGGGGGACTCTCGGCGATCGCGAACCAGACCTGTCAGCCGGGTACGCCGAACGTCGACAGCGCGGTCGTGACGTACACGCCGGCTCCCGGCTACGCCGGCGACGACAGCTTCACCTACAAGGTGAACGACGGTGTGCTCGACTCGAACACCGCGACCGTCACGATCACCGTGCGCGACGCGCCGACGCCGATTCCGACCGCGACCGCCACGCCGCAACCGACCGTGACCGCGACCGCCAGCGGTGCCCCGGGCGCGACCGCCACGCCCACGTCCGGCGCGACGCCTGCGCCGCCCACGGGCTGCGGCACCTCGAGCCTGTGCGGCTCGGCGCCGGCGAACGGCTGCAAGGCGCCGGTCGAGCCCGGCCGGTCGTCGTTCTTCGTGAAGGACAAGTCGCCCGACACGGGTGACCGCCTGACGTGGAAGTGGATCAAGGGCGCCGCGACCGCGAAGGCCGAGTTCGGCGATCCGCTCCATACGACCGACTACGAGCTCTGTGTCTACGACGGTGCCGACCGGCTGGTCTCCCGCGCGTGCGCGGCGCGCGACCACCTCTGTGACGGCAAGCCCTGCTGGCGCGAGCTCGGCAACGGCTTCAAGTACCGCAAGCGCGACAGTGCCGGCGGCCTCGAGAACTCGCTCCAGCTCCTGCTCCGCGCCGGCGCCGACGGCAAGGGTCAGATCATCGTGAAGGGCAAAGGCGCGGCGTTCGGAATGCCCGATCTGCCGATGAGTCAGCCGGTGACCGTTCAGCTCGTGAACGGCGGCGGCGTCTGCTGGGAGACGACGCACTCCGCGCCCGCGCAGCGGAACGACGACCAGCAGTTCAAGGACAAGTCCGACTGACGATCAGCGCCGCAGGCGATCCGTCCACCAGCGCAACGCCGCCGTGCCTTTCGGGCGGCCGTGCGCGTGCCAGTGGTCGGGAATGTTGCGGCGGATCGCGTCGACGTAGAAGTCGCTGAAGCGCTCGCCGGCGGCGCGTTCGAGCATCGCCGTCATGTGGCGGACGTCGTCTGCCGGCGGCTCGGTGCCGTGCCGGCGCCAGACGACCATCGGCACGTCGCAGAGCTCGCACTCGGCGACCCAGCAGACGTCGTCCTCGTGGTACCAATGCGTCAGGCGCTCCGCGGCGCAGAGATCGCACGCCATCGCGCGACGGTCGCGAACGCTAGCGGTCGTGTCAAGCGACGTCGGCGGTGCCGCCGTGTCCTGATATGCACCGATTCGTGAATCAAGGTACCGACGCTTTCCTTGTGCGGGCGGCGATCGTCGTCGAGCATCGCGCGTGAGCGTTACCACCGACGCGCGGCAGTTCTTCACCGAGCGCCACGATACGTACGCGCGATTCATCCGCATCATGCGCTACCCACAGGGTCTGCGCGCATTCTTCCTCGCGTCGCCGCTCGTCCGTTCCGGACTGCGGGTTCTCGACGCCGGATGCGGTACCGGTTCGTGCTGTTCATGACGCGGCGGAACCCGCTCACGCGAGTGCTGATCGGCCGGTGGTGGGCAGCGAACCTCTACACGCGTGCGGAGCTAGCGGACGCGTTCCGGCGGGCGGGGTTCACGCGGTTCCGCTTCCGCAGCTTCCCGCCCTCGGCGTGGTATCTCTCGCCGTGGGGTCACATCGTCGAAGCGACGCGCTGACCGCAACCAGCGACACTACCGACGGCGGCGCTTTGACAACCGTGCCGGCCGCGACCTAAGGCCTGGCGAGATCGCGGAGGGCAGAGCGATGACCCCACGGCAGATCGGTGACCACGTCGAGATCACGCAGGTGCTGGCGCGTTACGCGTCGGCCATCGACCGGCGCGACTTCGATCTCTTGCGCGAGGTCTTCACCCCGGACGCCTCGATCGACTACGCCGTCGAGGGCGGCACCAAGCTTTCGTTGCCCGAGATGATCGAGTGGCTGCGCGGCGCGCTCCGCATGTTCCGCGTCACGCAGCACGCGCTCGCGATGCCGATCATCGACCTCGACGGTGACAGCGCGCGATCGGTGACCTACGTCACCGCGACCCACGTGCAATCGCCGCTCGACGGCTCCGGCGACGTGTACGCGGTCTTGCACGGGGCGTACACGGACCGTTTGGTGCGCACCGCGGCGGGGTGGCGGATCGCCGAGCGTCGCCTCGACAACTGGTACACGCGCGGCGATTTCCTCGCTCCCGCCGACGCGCGGAGCTTCGCGGTCCCGGAGCTGCGAGAGAGTCGCTGAAGCCCGTCGTGGCGCGACTGGAGCAATGAACGACGAGCTGCGCGAGCGAGCGGCGCGGGCGATCGACGAGGCGCATCGCGGGGATCCGGCGCCGGCGCAGGGTCGCGCCGGCGAGCTCGACTACGCCGATCGCGTCTCGCGCTGGATCGCGCGTCTCGTCGCCGCACCGAGCGATGCGCTCGTGCTCGCGGCACGCGCCCAGCATCTCGAGCGCTGGGTGATCCGCCGCGACGCCTATCCGATGGATCGCACCGGCTACTTCAAGTGGCGGAAGGCGGTGCAGGAACGACAGCGCCGGCGTGTGATCGAGATCCTGCGCGACGCCGGCTGCGACGACGCGCTCGGCGCCCGCGTCGGCGCGTTGGTCGCGAAGGCGTCGCCGCGCGGCGACGCGGAAGGACAGGCGCTGGAGGACGCCGCCTGTCTCGTCTTCATCGAAAGCGAGCTCGCGCCGTTCGCGGACGAGCACCCCGATTACACGCGCGAGAAATTCGTCGACATCCTGCAAAAGACCTGGGTGAAGATGAGTCCGCACGCGCAAGCGCTCGGGCGCGAGATCCCGCAGCCGCCACCGCTCGCCGACCTGATCGCGGAGGCGACGCGCGGGTCCTGATCGGGTCGCGCGTCGCTGCGTGCGACGGCCGCGTCGGGACTACGCCGCTTCCTTCACCTTCGCGGCGTGGCGAGTGATCGCGTCGATCATGCGCGGCCAGGCGGCGCGCGGCAGATCGTGGCCCATGCCCTCGATGATGAGGAGCTCCGCGCCCGGAATCGACGCCACGGTGTCGTGAGCGCCCTCGACGGCGACGAGCGGATCGGAGTCGCCGTGGATCACGAGTGTCGGTGCGGTGACCGTCGCCAGGCGCTCCTTGCGGTTTCCCGACGCGAGGATCGCGGCGAACTGGCGCGCGACGCCCTCGGGGTGAAAACCGCGGTCGAAGGCGCAGCCGGCACGGGCGCGGATCTCGTCCTCGTCGAAGGCGAAGCCGGGGCTGCCGATCACGCGAAACACCTGGACGTTGCGGTCGATGTTGCCCTGGCGCGTGCCGGGTGGCGGCGTCATCAAGACCTGCATTGCCGCGGGAGTCGCCGGCGGCAGCTCGGGATTGCCCGTCGTCGACATGATCGAGG
>JBGPIT010000155.1:0-10711 GCA_041485125.1 Binatia bacterium
CATGCTTGCTCTGGAACTCCTTGATTGCCGCGATCGTCCGGCGTCCGGGGATGCCGTCGAGCGGACCGGGATCGAAACCGGCCTTCTGCAATGCCTCTTGAATCGCTTTGATCGTCATCTCGAGACTCCTTCCGTGGGCGTTCGATAGTACGCGAGGTGCCCTGGGCACCATTGAAGTCGCGCCCAAAAGATGGCGGTGAGTCAGACTGACGCAGTGTTTCGCGAGGACACGTCGGCCGCGATCGTGACCGCTGCCGCCACGCGATCGCTACCGCGCCGTCTCGATTGCCCGACAGCCTCCCGAGGCGTCCGTGACGCACGCCGAGGCCCGCACGCCCTTGCTCGGTCCGTTCGTCACCTCGAAGCGGCAGTACGCGGTCGCGTCGACCGACGCTATCGAGACCCAATCGGGCGATACGTTCGCCACGACCACGGCGCACTGAGTCGCGGCCTCTGAACGACGGCGCCCCGCTCCACCTGGAGCCGACGCCGGGGGAGGGGCGACGCGGCCCGCGAGATGTGCCTTGATGTGCCGCTGGGAGGACCGCATGCGTCGCACGATCATCAGCTGCGCAGTGACCCTCGCGGCGCTCGTGGTCGCTCCGCTCGGCTGCAAGCGTCTCGACGCGGTGGAGATCGACCGGCTCCGCGAAGCGTGCCTGCGAATGAACAGACGCGCCCTCGAAGGATCGAAGGGCGAGTTGGACATGACCGACTACGACTACCTCCTGGGCGCCGCGAACGATTACTCGGCGCTCGTGCGTGCGATCGAAGAGCGGCACGGCTTCCCGCTCCCCGAGCGGTACCAATGCGGCAACCTTCCCGGCACCGAGGTCATGAAGCGGTCCGCCGACGCACAGATGACGGTGAGCGCGACCCCGGGCACGCGACCGTAGTCGGCCTCGCAACGCGCGGTTGACAGCGCGACCCCGACGTAAATAGAAGGCGTTCTACCGGCTTGGCAGTCGACGAGCCGTCACGATCCGCTGCCGCGACCCCCCTTTTCGCGGCGCCGGAGGCGGAGGAAAACATTGGACAGCCTCCCGTATCGCCTCTTCGACGCCGACAACCACTACTACGAGACGCGCGACGCGTTCACGCGCCACATCGAGCCGCGCCATCGCGACAAGGCGATCCACGTGGTCCGCGACGACGCCGGCAACGACGTCGTGATGGTCGGCGACCGGCCCTTCACCTTCCTGACCGAGCTGAACTACCAGACCACGGTCAAGCCGGGGTCGCTGCGCGAGATGCTGCGCACGCTCACCGAGGACCACGTCCTCGACGCGAGCGTGCGCGAGCCGGTGCAACCCGCCTACGTCGATCGCGCCGCGCGCCTGACGCTCATGGACGAGCAGGGCATCGAGTCGTGCCTGATCTTCCCGACGCTCGGCGTCTGCGTCGAGCACTTCATGAAGGACGACGTCGAGCAGACCTACGCGAACCTGCGCGCGTTCAATCGCTGGCTCGACGAGGATTGGGGCTTCAACCACGGCGGCCGGATCTACGCGGCGCCGCTGCTCTCGCTGCTCGATCTCGAACGGGCGGTGGAGGACCTCGAGTGGGCGCTCGGCCGCGGCGCCCGGATGATTCATCTTCGCGCCGGTCCCGCCTTCGGCCGCTCCCCCGCGGACCCCTACTTCGATCCGTTCTGGTCGCGCGTGAACGAGGCCCGGCTGACGGTCGCGTTCCACATCGGCGAGGCCGGCTACAACGAGCTCTACTCGACGCAGTGGGGCGAGAAGCCGAACCCGTCCGCGTACGACCAGTCGGCCTACCAGTGGTGCATGTACTACGGCGACCGGCCGATCATGGAGACGGTCGCGGCGCTCATCCTCCACAATCTCTTCGGTCGCTATCCCAACATCCGGGCGCTCTCGGTCGAAAACGGCTCGCTGTGGGTGCCCTACCTCTTGAAGCTGATGGACAAGATGAAGGGCATGGGACGGAACGGGCCGTGGCTCGGCGGCCGCGTCGCCGGCCGGCCGAGCGAGATCTTCAAGCAGCACGTCTTCGTGTCGCCGTACTACGAGGAGAACATCGTGGCGCTCGCCGAGCTGATCGGCCCCTCGCAGGTCGTCTTCGGATCCGATTACCCGCACTGCGAAGGCCTCGAGCGGCCGCGTGAGTTCGCCAACGAGATCGCGGCGCTGCCGCCGAAGCAGATCAAGATGATCATGCGCGACAACGCGCGGCACATGGTGGGAGCGCAGGCATGAGCACGCGCGAGCTCGAAGGGCGCGTCGCGCTCGTGACCGGCGGCGGCGGCGGGTGCATCGGCGCGCCCTCGGCGCGACGGCTCGCGCGCGAGGGCTGCGACATCGTGATCTGCGACGTCCACGAGCGGCGCAACCGCGAGACCGCAGGGGCGATCCGCAAGGAGACCGGCGCCACCGTCCTCGATTTCGCGCTCGACATCGCCGACCGCCCGGCCGTCGACGAGATGATCACGACCGCCGTCCGCGAGCTCGGCAGCGTCGACATCCTGGTCTGCAACGCCGCCGAGAATCGGCTCGGCCACATCGTCGACTACGATCCCGCCGACTGGGACCGTACGATCGAGGTGAGCCTCAGCGCCAACTTCTATCTCGCCCGCCGCATCCTGCCCCACATGGTCGAACGCCGCCGCGGCGCGATCGTCATGATCTCGTCGATCGCGGGGTGGATCGGCGACCCCAATCCCGAGCGCGGCGAGCCCGCCTACGCGGCGGCGAAGGCCGCCCTGTTCGCGCTCACCCGCAATATCGCGGCCGAGGCTGGACCGTTCGGCATCCGCTGCAACGCGATCGCGCCCGGGCTGATCTGGTCGAAGTTCGTCGAGCGCTACGCCGAGCAGTTCCAACCGCTGGTCGCGCAGACCCCGATGCGGCGCTTCGGCACCTCCGACGACATCGTCGAGGCGATCCTCTTCCTCGTCTCCGACAAGCGCTCGGGCTTCATCACCGGCGAGGCGTTGAACGTGAGCGGCGGCTGGTACATGCGTCCGTGACGGTGCGCTCGCCTTTCGATTACGGCGCGCACGGCCTGGTGGCGTCGGCGTCGCGTCCCGAGATCCCGGATGCGCCCCAGACCGTGGCTGCCGTGCTCGCGCGCGGCGTCGCAGAGCATCCCGGGCGCGCGGCGCTGGTCGCACGCTCGGCGCGTTTCACCTACGCCGAGCTCGACGCGGCCGTCGATCGCGCCGCGCACGCACTCGGCGCGCTCGGCATCGGACCGTTCGATCGGGTCGCGGCCTCGCTGCCGAACGACGCCGACATCGTCGTCGCGTTCCTCGCGACGATGCGCCTCGGCGCGATCTGGGTCGGCATCAACCGCGCGCTCGCGCCGCCGGAGAAGGCGTACATGCTGACCGACGCGGGCGTGCGCGTCCTCCTCGCCGACCCGACCGTCGCGTCGCAGCTCGGCGCCAAGCGCGCCGCGCTCGCGGAGCTCGTTCACGTGGTCGAGGTGCGCGCCGGCGAGGAGCGCAGCCAGTGGGCGACGCTCTGCGCGAACGCGCCGACCGGTCCTCTCCCGGCGCTCGAGATCGATTCCTTCGCGCCGGCCGCGATCGCGTACACCAGCGGCACCACCGGCTTCCCGAAGGGCGCCGTCCACAGCCAGCACAATTTGCTCCTGCCCGGCGCCGTCGCCGCGGCGACGGGCGCGTACGGTCCCGACGTGCGTCAGGGAGTCGTGCTCCCGCTCACGATTCTCAACTTGATGGTGTTGGTCCCGCTGCTCGCGTTTCAGGACGGCAGCTGCTGCGTCGTGATCGATCGCACCGACGCCGAAGGTCTCGCCGAGTGGATCCGTCGCGAAGAGGTCGGGCACTTCGCCGCGGTCCCGACCATCTATCGCGACCTGCTCACCAACCCGGCCGTTCACCCCGACGATCTCCGCCCGCTGCGACGGCCCGAGGTCGGCGGCGCCGAGTGTCCCGAGGCGATCCAGGCGCTCTACCGCGGCCGCTTCGGCGCCGAGGTGACGATCGGCTACGGCATGACCGAGGCGCCGACCGCGGTCGCGCGCTCCGACGGTCGCACCGTTCCCCGCCCCGGATACTGCGGCAAGGCGGTGCCGCAGGTCGACATCCGGATCGTGACGGCCGCCGCGGCCGCGACGCGCGACGCCGATGCCGCCGGCGACGCGCCGAAGAGCGCGACCGACGGCAGCGACTCCGCCGCGTCCGAGCCCACCGGCGAGGTCTGCGTCGCCCCCGCGTCGCGCGGTCGATGGGCCGGCGTCTACACTCCCATGCTCGGCTACTGGAACAAGCCGCACGCGACCACCGAGGCGCTGCGCGATGGCGTGTACCACTCGGGCGACCTCGGCTTCCTCGACGCCGGCGGCGATCTCTTCATCCGCGGCCGGCGGAGCGAGCTCATCTTGCGCGGCGGCGCCAACGTGTATCCCGCCGAGGTCGAGCGCGTGCTGCGCGAGCATCCCGCGGTCGCGGACGCGGCCGTCCTCGGCATTGCCGACGAGCGTCTCGGCCAACGCGTCGCGGCCGCGGTCGTGCTCGCGGCGGACCGGCACGCCACGAGCGAGGAGCTGCGGGCCCACTGCGCGGAGGAGCTCGCACGCTACAAGCTGCCCGACGAGATCCGCCTGGTCGCGACGCTGCCGCGGAACGCGATGGGCAAGGTGATGAAGCGCGATCTGGTCGCGCGCTTCGAGACCGAAGACCGCGTCGCAAGCGCGATCGACGCCGTGCGGAGGGGCTGAGTGGCGGTCCTGCGCGTCGGCCATCTCGGTATCTGCGTTCGCGATCTCGAGCGCTCGATCGCCTTCTACTGTGACGTCCTCGGGTTTCGGCCGCTCACCCAGGTCGACGTGCGCGGCGCCGACGCGGACCGACTGCTGCGGCTGCGCGGCGTCGATCAGCGCACGGTCTTCGTCGAGCGCGACGGCGTCCGGCTCGCGCTCTTCGCGTTCCGCACCCCGGCCGCGGTCGGCAACGGCGAGCCGCGCCCGATGAACGCGGTCGGCTTCGCCGCCCTCATGCTGCGCGTCGACGACCTCGACGCCACGCTCGAGCGCTGCCGCACCGCCGGCGTCCGCATCCTCGACGACACCCGCACCGACTACGCCGCGTACCACTCGAAGCTGATCTTCGTCTGCGATCCCGACGGCACGATGATCGAGCTCATCGAGATCCCGGGCGACCCGTACGCGCCCTTCGGCACGCCGGTTGCGAGCGCGCCGTGACCGCGGCGCGCATCGAAACCGTTCTCGGCCCGATCGACGTGAGCACGCTCGGCGTCACGATGTCGCACGTGCATCTCACGCTCGACATCTTGTGCTGGTACATGCCGCCCGCGACGGCCGAGCTGCGCGCGCTCGCGGAGCGGCCGCTCTCCCTCGAGAACCTGAGCATGGCGCGGCGGAACGGTCTCAGCGTGCGCGACAATCTCCTCCAGCACGATCTCGATCTCACCATCCGCGAGCTCGCCGAGTTCAAGCGCGCGGGCGGCGCGACGATCGTCGACATGGAGATGCCGGGCATCGGCCGCGACGTCGCGGCGCTGCGGCGGATCGCCGGTGAGACCGGCCTCAACATCATCGCGTCGACGGGGTGGTACACGGCGTCGAGCCATCCGCCGGAGATCGCCGCGAAGAGCGTCGACGCGCTCGCCGACGAGATCGTGCGCGAGATCACCGACGGCATCGGCGACACCGGCGTGCGCGCGGGCAACATCGGCGAGATCGGCTTGAGCGGCTATCCCGCCGATCCGTTCCAGCCGGCCGAGGAGAAGGTGCTGCGCGCCGCGGCGCGCGCGCAGGCGCGGACCGGCGCGTCGCTCACGATCCACCCGAACGCGGGCATCCACGGCCTGAAAGAGCCGCCGGCCGATCATCTCGACACCTATGTCGACATCGTCGAGCACGAGGGCGCCGATCTCGCCAAGCTCTACATCTCCCACATGGGGTTCTTCCCGGTCGAGACCGCGAAGCGCGTCCTCCGCCGCGGCGTCGGCTTCGTCGCTTACGATCACTTCGGCCACGAGGAGTACTACGAGGCGCTCGGTCCCGGTCGCGCTTTCCCGCGCGACAAGGAAGAGGTCACGCTGGTGCTGGCACTCCTCGAGGCGGGTCACGCGGATCGCGTCCTGATCGGCTGCGAGGTCGGGTGGAAGACTTGTTACAAGGCCTACGGCGGCTGGGGCTACGCACATGTGATCGATCACATCGTGCCGTGGCTGAAGGACTGCGGCGCGACCGACGCCGACGTGCGGACGATCATGGTCGAGAACCCGGCGCGCCTCCACACCCGCGCCGCGCGCTGAATCGACCGACCGCGGGCGCGCGGTGATTCTCGGCTGACTCGCTAGCGCGCGGGGTCGGCGGGGCGACCGGCGGCACAGCGCTCCTTACAATGCGCCAGGTCGGTCGGGCAGAACTGCTGGCGCCGCTTGTCCCCGAGCGTGACGCACTCGTGGTAGTCGGCGGAGCAGCTCTCGGTGCATGTCAGGTGCTCTTCCTCTTCGTCGGGACAGGGCCGGAAGATGCAGAGCGCGCTCTTCAGCCAGTTGCGACGATGCGGCTTCGAGGGTGCGCTCTCGGTCGCGACCGGCGTCGAGTCGACGCGCTGCTGCCGCTTGGCGGCGTCGGGCTCCGCACCGACCGGCGGCGCCGCGGCGCTCGACGTGACCGGTGACGATGCCGGCGCGGGCGGCTCCGCGGCACCGCGACGCGCCGAGGGCGTGACCTCGTGCTCTTCCCGCGGCGTCGCGCGCTGCTCCGCGGGCACGCTTTCGACACGCTCCCCGCGCGGAGGCTCGCTGGCGGGCACCGGCTCCGCTTTGGTCTCCACGCGCGGCGGACACGCGTTTCGGCAACGCACGGCAGACCCGCCGCACACGCCGGGCGTCTTCGCCTCGTAGCGTTGGATGCAGGTCTTGTACCGCTCGCCGCACTCGTTCAGGCACGTGACGCGAGCGGCACGACGCTCCGCGATCGACGCCGCCTCCGCGGCTCGGTCGTCGCCGCGCGCGTCCGCGACGATTGTCGCCGACAGCGCCGCCGCGAGCATCACCACACCCAACGACCGCATCGCCTCGCGTCGTACCAGCGGAGCTACCGCCGACGCAAGCATCGCGAGCGTCCCGGCACATGCACGAGCCTACACCCGGGCGCGGAGTATTCGTCCTATCGTTTCGCCCGCACGTTGCGCTAAAGGGCAACGATGCATGGAGACCACGGCGTCGCCGCCCTCGCGCCGCGACGCCGAACTACGACGCTCGTGATGTCGTTGCTCGCGATGGTGATCGGGTGCGGTGACCACGACAGTACAAAGGACGACCGACAGGACGACCGCGTCGTTCACGCCTGGGCGCTCGGGTCGACGGCCGACGGCGTCGTCGTGCTGTCCTCGGTCGACCACGGCAAAGAGTGGCGCACGCAGTCGCCGTTCGGCAACCGCGAGCCGACCGCGATCGCGTTCGCGAACGCACGGCACGGTTGGGCGGTCGGCGATTTCGGATTCAGCGTGTTCCAGACCAGTGACGCCGGTGAGACCTGGCAGACGCGCTCGATCGGGCTGTCGCACGTCGGCGACGTCGCCACGCTCGATGCGCGACGCGCGGTCGTCGTCGGCAGCACCGACGAGTTCGGGTGCGACGGCGACTGCCCGTCCGCAGGCGTCGTCACCCGGGATGCCGGCGAGAGCTGGAGCCGTCCCGTGCTCGCTGATCCTCCGGCGACGGGAATTCTCCGTTCGGTCTGCATCACCGATCGCGGGACCGGCGTCGCCGTCGGCAGCGCAACCTTCCCGTTCATCAGGAACGCCATCCTCGTGACGCGCGATGCGGGCGCGACGTGGGTGAACACTCCAGATCCGCTCGGGCTCGGCACGGCCATGGTCGGCGGTCCGCCTGGAACGATCGGTGAGGTGGGAACGATCGTGCCGGTCGCCGCCGCGTGCGGCGGCGATCACACGCTCTGGATCGCGGGCACACGCAGTCCGACCCATCCGTCCACACGTTTCGCGCTGGTCCGCTCCGATGACCGCGGTAAGAGCTGGACGGATCTCTCGGGCGGCACTCCGCCAGGCGTCACGGTCGACGCGCTCGCGTTCGCCGACGCTGGCGCTGGCTGGGCGACGGTACACGCTGACGACGGTAGCGCCCTGATCCTCCGCACTGTCGACGGCGGCGTGACTTGGAGAATCGCCAGCCGCACGGATGCATCGGCGACGCTCGTCACGATCGCGTTCGCTGGCAGCGTCGGCATGGCGGCCGGCACCGTCTCGACCGAGAACGGCGGCAGCACCGCCGGCGGCTACCTCACCGAGGACGGCGGGATGACCTGGACGACCGTCCGCTTTCCCGACGGGGTACGCCTCGTGACCGACGTCGCACTCGTCCAGTGACGCCGGCGGCGCGCTTCAGCCCAGGCCGAGCCGGCGCGCGATGATGACCTTCATGATCTCGTTCGAGCCGGCGTAGATCGACTGCACCGCGGCGTCGGCGAAATCGGTCGAGATCGGGTACTCGAGCATGAAGCCGTAGCCGCCGTGGAGCTGTAGGCACTCGGCGGTGAGGCGCTTCTGCAGATCGGTCGTCCACCACTTCGCCATGCTGACCTCGGAGACGATCTCGTCGCCGCGGACGTGGGCGGTGAGGAGCTTGTCGACGAAGGCCTGGCCGATCTCGACCTGGCTCGCGAGCTCGGCGAGCGTGAACTGCGTGTTCTGGAAGCTCGCGATCGGCTGGCCGAAGGCGTGGCGCTGCTTCACGTAGGCGATGGTGTCGTCGAGCGCGCGGCGGCAGGACGCGATCGCCCCGACGCCGATGGAGAGCCTTTCTTGCTGCAGCTTCTCCATCAGCATCTTGAAGCCCTGTCCTTCGCGGCCGAGGAGATTCGCGCGCGGCACCCGGCAGTCCTCGAAGAAGATCTCGCTGGTGTCCTGCGCGTGCAGGCCGAGCTTCTCGAGCTTCCGTCCCTTGATGCAGCCGGGCGTGTCGGCCTCGACGAGGAGGAGGCTCATTCCATTGTGCGGCGGTTGGGCGTTCGGATCGGTCTTCACGACCACGATGAAGAGCCCGGCGAGCTGGCCGATCGAGATGAACGTCTTGGCGCCGTTCACGACGTAGTCGTCGCCGTCGCGGATCGCGCGCGTCTGCACGGCGGCGAGGTCGGAGCCCGTGCCGGGCTCCGTCATGCAGATCCCGAGCAGCATCTCGCCGGCGATCGCCGGCGGCAGATACTTCCGCTTCTGCTCCTCGCTCCCGAACGTGAGCAGGTACGGCATGCAGATCGACGAGTGCACCGCCGTCATGAGGCCGTGCGCGCGCAGATACGCGAGCTCCTCCATGACGATCGCGTCGTAGCGGAAATCGCCGCCGCCGCCCCCGTACGTCTCCGGCATGCACGGTCCGAGGAAGCCCTCCTCGCCCATGCGCCGCCAGGTCGCGCGGTCGGTGATGCCGTCGCGGTTCCACTGCGCGATCTTGGGCTCGACCTCGCGGGCCGCGAAGCGCTTGAGTTGCGCGCGGAACATCTCGTGCTCTTCGGTGAAGACGTCACGTCGCATCGGCGCTCTCCCGACTGCCTGAGTTGTCGACCACTGACTCCTATCACGGCGACTGCCGGGACTCATCGCCGCGCGCCGAGCCGCCGCCGGGTGGCTTGCTCCCGAGCCCGAGAGCGGCCATCCTCGCGTTTGACGCCATGGAATCGTGCTGGGATTGTCGTCTGCCGGTCGACCACGTCGATCACTATTGCCGCCACTGCGGGCAAGGGCAGGGGGCCTTCGTCGCCTGGTACTACCGGCCGCTCTGGATCGCCGTGCTCACGCTGACGGCGCTCGGACCCTTCGTCCTGCCGCTCGTGTGGCGGACGCCGCGCCTCGACCGCACCGCCAAAGTGATCGCGTCGGTGATCGTCATCGGAGTCTCGATCTATGTCGTCTACGTCGGCTGGCGGGTGGTCGTCGACGTACGAGAGATCGGGCGCAATCTCGACGATCTGTGACCGCGGCGGTTGATCTCGGATCGCACGCCTGCAAGCTCGTGCACGTCTGCGGCCGGCGGGACTCACGGTGCCTGACTAGCTCGGCTCCGCCCAGATTCGCCGGATGTCCGGGTGAATCGTCAGCCGGAAATTCCGCAGCAGCTCGAGTCCGACGAGGCCGGCGACGCGCGGGTGATTCCACGCCCACGCTGGGGGATCCTGCACCAGGGTCACGACCTTCGAGAACTCCCGACCGAAGAGACGGACGAAGCGCGTCTCCGACACCATCACCTGCGTGCCGCCGCCGGCGCCCGTCGACAGCGCCCACCGCTTCTGCGGTACCGTGAGCACGTCGGGGTGCGCCTGGACGAACGGACGCCAGAGCACGATCGACGCCGCCGCGCCGGTGTCGAGCATCAGCCACACCGATTGCCCCGCGTCCGCGAGTGTCGCTTCGACGTAGGGCAGCCCTCCCTCCAACCGCAGCAGCTCGCGCTCGACGTTCGCGGGCGGCTGGAAGCGCGCCGGGTTGTACACGGTCAGTCGCGCCCGTTCGAAGTCGATGGTGAACGGCGCCGGGCCGAGCGCCGGGAATCCGATCAGTCCCGACAGGTCGTCCAGAGGGGTCGCGACGGTCGGCGCCGAGTCGAGCTCGAGGTCGGCGATGCTGAGCCGTTGCAGCCGGCGCAGACTCGCCGCCGCCGTGGCGTGGATGCCGCCGATCTCGCTGTCGGTGACGGAGGGCAGGTCGAGCTCGTCGGCGAGTCGCTCGTCG
>JBGPIT010000156.1:0-10691 GCA_041485125.1 Binatia bacterium
CGATGCAGAAATGGTGACGCACTGGGCAGCAAATCCTGCGCCACGACAGACCTGCTGTTTCCTGATCTCGCGTCTTTCGTTTATGCAAGATTCGGCGCCGATGCAGAAGGTGTACCCTTTTGGAGCAGTGCTGCGGGATTGCGCACCAACGGCGTCCTCGACGGGGCGATATTGGTTGGCGATCGTAATCATATAATCGGCAATACTGATTACGGCATGCGTCTTTCGTAAGCAAATGCCTGAGCCGGGGTGCCCGCGCGGGCATCACCGCCGGCGCGAGCACCGTCACGCCAGGGGTCGTTTTGTCCCGCCGGGCGTCACGCGAGCGCGACACCCGCGCATGGAGCGACAGCGCGGTGACGCCGCTCAAGGCGGCACGCGCGAAAGGCGACGCTCGACTGCCGCGCGTTGCTCCGCGAGCTCGGCCCGCTCGGGAATGCGGCCGAGCACGTCGCGCGTGTCGGCCGCGAGGTATGACAGATCCGTGGGCTGCACGGTGTCGAACGCCTGCGAGAGCGATTGCAGCGCGGCGGCCTCGTTGCCGCTCGCGAGCGAGGCGCGCGCGCGCAGCACGCGATCGTGCGCCTCGGCGCTGATGGGCAGCAGCCGGTCGAGCAAGCCGATCGCTTCCGTCGCCGCCGCCGGATCGTTCTCCGCGATGCGCCAGGCGGCGCGCAATCGGACGGCGTCGGGGAAGAACGGGTCGCGCGGGGCGATCGCGCCGAGCTCCCGGTCATGGACCGCAAGCGCCCGCCAATCGGCTTTGCGGCTGAGGCGCCAGCCGTCGACGATCGCGGTGCCGCTGGCGTCGAGATCGGCAGCGAACGGCGTGACGGCGGGATCATCGTCGAGGAGCGTGGAGCGGAGCGCGCGCAGCAGCCCCGCGCGCGCCTCGACGTTGCTCGGATCGCGTCGCAACGCCTCGCGGAACGAGTTGGTCGCTTCCGCGATGCGGCCCGACGCGGCCGCGATCAGCCCGGACGCGGCGGCCGCCTGCGCGGGATCCTGCAGGGTTCCGACCAACCGTGCGGCGCGCGGCAGGTTCCAATCGGCAATGAGGCGGCGGATGAGGTAGAGGCGATCGAGCTCGGCGGGCTCCGCCGAGAGCGGATCGAAAGCGGCGAGCAAACGGTCGGCGCCGCCCGAGCCGAGCGGATTCGCGAGCACCAGCGGCGACCGCGTCGCGAGCAGATTGCGGTCGTCGGTGGTCACGACGCCTCCGGCGGCGAAGCGCCGCGCGCCGTCCTCGTCGAGCGCGAGCTCGGCCTCGACGTCCTCGGGTGTCTGCACGCCGGCGCGCGCGAGCTCGACCGGCGACGCGGCGATCGCGCGCGCCGCCGTGGCGGCGACGGGCAGCGGCTGATCCGAGGCGAGGAACAATGCCCCACTGCGAAAGACCGGGCGGTACACCCGGACGTACGGAAAGACGTCGAGCAGCGTCGCGACCAGCGAGCGCAGCAGTGGCTCGTCGACGAACTCGAGCTCGATCCACTGCACCAGGACGCCTCCCGGTGCGAGATGGCGGCGCGCCAAGTCGAAGAACTCGCGGGTGTAGAGGTGCGACGCGCCGGCCGTCCACGGATGCGACGGCTGCGACACGATCGCGTCGTAGCGTTTGGCGGTGAGCACCAGCGCGCCGCGGGCGTCGTTCACGTGGACGTGGATGCGTGGATCGGCGAGTGGATCGACGTCACGGCGGGTGCGGAGCACGCGGTTGGCCTCGAGGACGCGCGGCTCGAGCTCGATCACATCGACGTGCTCGACCGTGCTCGCGATCGCCTCGAGCGCCGAGCCGGCGCCGAGTCCGATCACGAGCATCGAGCGTGTCTCGGGCCGCGCCAAGGTCGGCAGCGCGCCGAGCCAGCGCTCGAGAACCGACGGCTTGTAGTGTCCCGGCGGGAGGATCACGCCCTCGGGCAAGCCGTTGGTGCGCATCTGCCAGCCGCTTGCCTCGAGCGCGACGCTCACGGTCGCGCTGCGGCCGACGGCGTAGTACGCCGGCTCGCGCCGGCGCCGGTCGAGCTTGAGCGGCGACGCGGCGAGCAAGTCCCACGGCGTCGTCGGCGGGGCGACCGCAACGACCAGCCCGGCGGCGAGCGTCGCGGCGAGGATGGCACGCGCCGGCGGCCTGACGAGCAAGGTCGCGGCGAGCGCCAGCACGAGATTCAGCGTGATCGCCGCCAGCGCCACGCCGGCGTAACCGAGAAGCGGCATCAGCACGAAGCCCGTGCCGACCGCGCCGACGATCGCGCCGATGGTGTTCCAGGCGTACACCCGCGCGCTCGCCGGCCCGGCGTCGGACTCATCGGCGGCGAGGACACGCACCGCGAACGGAAAGGTCGCGCCGATGAAGATCGCGGCCGGCAGCAGGACGAGCGCGCCCAGCAGGGCGTTCGCGACTTGCGCCGACGGACCGCCCGCGCCGAGCCGAAGCGCGAGCGCCGGCAGACCGTCGAGGCGATGAAAGGCGAGCAACGAGCAGCATCCGGCGCCGAGCTCGGCGACGGCGAACCCAAGTGCTGCGCGCCGGCCGTTCGTGGCGAAACGCGACGCGACGGCACTGCCGATCGCGATGCCGGCGAGAAAGCTCGCGAGCATGGTCGCGAACGCGTACACGCTGCCGCCCAGGACGTGACCGAGGAGGCGTGTCCACAGGATCTCGTAGCTGAACGAGATCACGCCGGAGACCAGGATCAGCGGCAGGATGAATCCGCGGCGTCCGCTCCCGGCCGTCGTCGTCCGTGCCGGCGGTGCCGCCGGCGCGACCGGTGCGCTCCACGCCAACAGCGCCGCCAAGCCGAACACCACCAGGTTCACCGCCGCGCCGACGAGCAACGTGCCGTGCAAGCCGAGCGCCGGCATCAGCACGAACGCGGCGCCGACGGTGCCGAGCACGGCACCGAGCGTGTTGACAGCGTAGAGCAGCCCCGTGCGCGAGCCGATCTCGCACTCGCGACGGACGGCATGACGCGCCAGGATCGGCAGCGTCGCGCCCATGCACGCGGTCGGCAACAACAGAATCAGGAACGCACAGGCGAGATAGAAGATCGCGAGCGTCAGGCCGTCGGCGGCGGGCGGCGCGTCGCGGGCACCGAAGAGGAGGACGCAGAGGGCGGTCGACCAGCGGATCGCGACCGGCACGAGGAGCGCGAGCAGCGCGATCGCGAGCTCGAGGGCGCCGTAGACCAGGACCGGCCGCCGTATCCGCGGCGCGAGACGGCCGGCGACGGCCGCCCCGAGCGCGAGCCCCGCCATGTACGCGGCGAGGACCGACGCGATCGCGAGCTCCGAGGTGCCGAAGACGAACGCGAAGTGTCGCGTCCACACGGTCTCGTAGAGCAAAGCGGCAAAGCCGGAGAGCAGGAAGCAGGCGAGCAACGCGACGAACGCCGGCTCGACCCGGCGGGACGTATTCCGTGGCCGCCGATCGGGGCGCGGCGGCTGCTCGTGCGGAGCGCCTTCGCTACGATCGTCCCCGGCGCGGGCGGCCGCACCGCCGCGCGCCAGCGTGCGTCGTTGCGCCTTCGAGCCGCGGGCCATCGGCCGAGGGCTATCAGAAAGAAAACGCCGCGCGTACCCGGCGGTGAGGCACCGGAGACGCGCGGCGTTCAGAGACCCCAGCCGACGGGGGTCGATCTCAGGCGGAAACGACGGATCGCCGGCGCAGCGCGAAGAGCGCGCCGCTACTGAGAAGGAGCAGTGCGAACACGACCAGACCCCACTCCGACGCCGTCGGGATCGGCGTGACTAGCAGGATCTGACCGCGGATCTCCCCGAGGCCGAAGGTCGCGGTGTGAATGTTCGCGTAGGTCAGGCCCGCGTAGATGTTGTTCTCTTGGACCGTCGTCAGGCCGGTCCACGCTCCCACCTTGTGCCCCGACGTCGTGACGCCGGCGGGAAGCGGGAACAAGATGCCGGACATCACACCGGGACCGGAGAAGCCGTGGATGTGGGCCGCGTTCTCGTTCGAGCCGAGGCCCGAGTAGGTGATGTCGAAGGACAGCTGGTGGGTCGCGGTATCGAGGACGAACGTGCCGGTGCCGGTTCCGGTCGAGCCATTCGGC
This sequence comes from Binatia bacterium, assembly GCA_041485125.1. Taxonomy (GTDB): domain Bacteria; phylum Desulfobacterota; class Binatia; order UTPRO1; family UTPRO1; genus JBGPIT01. The sequence goes on from JBGPIT010000156.1 coordinate 4,065, forward strand.
GGCGTCTCTTGCGCACCGTCGAGGCTGGCGGCGAAGTTGTACGTCGTCGCATTGGCGGCCGCGGGGACGATCAGGCAGATGGTCGCGGCGATCGTCGCGACACCCTTGATGGTCGCGTGGAAACGGAACGGACGGAAACGAGACGGCACTCGCATGGCGGATCCTCCTCGCGGGTCTGCTACCACCCGCATGTCGCGATCAGCAAGGAAAATAGCGACGCGCGACCCGTGGTCCCCGCTCGCGCGCGACGGGTCTCACAAGGCGCCATGGAGTAGTACGGCTCGCGCGCCGGCGCGGTTACTGCGCCGGTACTCTCGACGACGACCCGGCGTTGACGCTCCGAATCGCCACGACATAGAGAGAGCCATGCGGATCATCGACCTGCGCAGCGATACGCTCACCCGACCGACACCCGGCATGCGCCGCGCGATGGCGGACGCGGAGGTCGGCGACGACGTCTTTCGCGAGGATCCGACCGTGATCGGACTCGAAGCGCGCTGTGCCGAGCTCGCCGGCAAGGAGGCCGCGCTCTTCGTCCCGAGCGGCACGATGGCGAACCTCATCGCGTGCAAGGTGCACACGCAACCGGGCGATGAGGTGATCCTCGAGCGTGGGTCTCACCTCTATCGATATGAGGCGGGCGGATTCGCCGCCTACGCCGGCGTGAGCGTCGCGCTGGTCGACGGCGACCGCGGCTTGGTCGAGCCGTCGCAGGTGGTCGCGGCGCTGCGCGCCTCCGACGTCCACCAGCCGCGCTCGCGCGTGCTCTGGCTCGAGAACACCCACAACTACGGCGGCGGCAGCTGCTATCCGCTCGAGCAGCTCGCGGCCGTCGCCATGACGGCGCGCGAGCACGGGCTCGCCGTCCACCTCGACGGCGCACGGGTTTGGAATGCCTGCATCGCGCAAGAGATCCCGCTCACCGCGATCGCCGCGCACGTCGACTCGTTGAGCTTTTGCTTCTCGAAAGGGCTCGGCTGCCCGGTCGGCTCGATCGTCGTCGGCAGCGCGTCGTTCGTCGCGCAGGCCCGCCGGGTGCGGAAGATGCTCGGCGGCGGCATGCGCCAAGCGGGTGTGCTCGCCGCCGCCGCGCTCTACGCCCTCGACCACCACGTCGCGCGCCTCGCCGAGGACCACGCGCACGCGCGGCTCGTCGCCGACGGGCTCACCGACGGCACCGGCCTCCGCCTGCGCGGGACGGTCGAGACGAACATCGTCTGTCTCGACACCAGCGGGCATGACACGGCGGCGGCGGTTGCCGTCGAGCTCGGGACGGCGGGGCTGCGCTGCCTCGCGATCGCGCCCACCACGCTCCGCCTCGTCACCCACCTCGACGTCGCGCGCGCCGACGTCGAGCACGCCATCGCCGCCGCCAGGACCGTCCTCGGCAGCGCCTGACGCGCGCGCCCGGTCACCGTCGGCTCGCCACCCCCCGGTGCGGACGCCGCCGGCGCGTCATGACCAAGCGTCGGCCGCGTGGTATGCCGCCACGCAATATGCCCGTCGGGCAATACCCACCCCCTCACGAGGAGCGTCGATGAAATACACGCAACGGAATCCCCTCCCGATACCCGAGATCGGCCCGTCCGAGTCCGTCCCGTCGAGCATGGCGACGGTCTTCGACTGGGAGTACGCGCTCCGCCGGCAGAACCTCCTGACGCTCTACGAGAAGGGCAAGGCCAACAGCTGGAACGCGACCGACCTCGACTGGTCGCAAGAGGTCGACCTCGAGAAGATTCGCCGCGAGCGCACGGGCGCCGGCTCGGCCGATCTCTTCAACCAGATCCTCAGCCCACCGCACCCGCTCGACGACAAGCTCGCCGCCGAGGTCGACCTGAACATGGTCGCGTGGATGCTGTCGCAGTTCCTGCACGGTGAGCAGGGCGCGCTCCTCGCGACCGCGAAGATCGTGCAGAGCGTGCCGTGGGAGGAGGCCAAGTGGTACGCCGCCAACCAAGTCGCCGACGAGGCACGCCACGTCGAGGTCTATCACCGCTATCTCACCGAGAAGCTCGGCTGCTCGTTCGGCGTGAACAAGCATCTGCGCACGCTCCTCGACCAGATCATCTCCGACTCGCGCTGGGACATGACCTACCTCGGCATGCAGATCATGGTGGAAGGTCTCGCGCTGGCGGCGTTCGGCTTCATGAAGCTCGAGTGGCCCGACGAGCCGCTGATCCAGGACATCACCACGCGCATCATGGCCGACGAGTCGCGCCATGTCGCCTTCGGCGTGCTCTCGCTCGAGCACCTGTACACGAAGGAGCTGAGCGCGCCCGAGGTGCGGGAGCGCGAGGACTTCATCATCGAGGCGACCTACCTGATGCGCGACCGCCTGCTGATGCACGACGTCTTCGAGCGCAGCGGTCTCGACGTCGAGACCTGGGTGCGGTGGTCGCTCGAGACCCCGTTCATGCAGGGCTTTCGGCAGATGCTGTTCTCGAAGATCGTGCCGAACCTGCGTCGGCTCGGCCTCCTCACGCCGCGCGTGCGCGAGGCGTATCGCAAGCTCGATCTGCTGCAGTTCGAGCACATGAAGGACTCGAGCGAGGATCCCGAGGTGATGGCGCCGGCGGAGCTGGTGCAGCTGCTGATGAGCCTGCGCAACGGCGGCACGGAGAAGACGGGTACCGCGGCGTGAACTACGTCCACCTCGGGCGAAGCGGGCTGCGAGTCAGCCGGCTCTGCCTGGGCACGATGAACTTCGGGCCGGGCGCCGACGAGCGCGAGAGCTTCGCCATCATGGACCGCGCCCTCGAGCTCGGCGTCAATTTCTTCGACACCGCGAACGTCTATGGATGGAAGAGCGGCGAAGGCGTGACGGAGCAGATCGTCGGCCGCTGGCTCAGCCGCGACGGCCGGCGCGACCGCATCGTCCTCGCGACCAAGGTCTACGGCAAGATGGGCGACGGCCCGAACGACGCCAAGCTCTCCGCGTACCACATCCGCCGCGCCTGCGATGAGAGCCTGCGGCGGCTCCGGACCGATCACATCGACCTCTACCAAATGCACCACGTCGATCGGGAGACGCCGTGGGAGGAGATCTGGCAGGCGATGGACCAGCTGATCCAGGCCGGCAAGGTCCTCTACGTCGGCAGTAGCAACTTCGCGGGCTGGCAGCTGGTGCAGGCGAATTGCGGCGCCGCCGAGCGCCACCTGCTCGGCGTGATCTCGGAGCAGAGCCTCTACAACCTCACCGCGCGCACCGTCGAGCTCGAGGTCGTCCCCGCCTGTCGCGCGCTCGGCTTGGGGTTGATCCCGTGGAGCCCGCTCGCGGGCGGGCTGCTCGGCGGCGTCCTCGGCAAGATCGCCGGCGGACGGCGCGCCTCGGAGCGCATCCAAAAGGCGATCGAGAAGCGTCGCGACCAGCTCGAGCGCTTCGAGCAGCTCTGCCGCGAGCTCGGCGCGAGCCCGGCCGACGTCGCCCTCGCCTGGCTGCTCCAGAACCCGGTGGTGACCGCGCCGATCGTCGGTCCGCGCTCCGTCGAGCAGCTCGACGGCAGCCTCGGCGCCCTCGAGCTCACGCTCGACGACGCGACCCTCGCCCGCCTCGACGAGATCTGGCCCGGTCCCGGCGGCGAGGCCCCCGAAGCGTACGCCTGGTAGCGCGCGCCGGCGTTCCCGCCCGGACCGCAGCCGCCATGTGAGCTCTCGGCGCGTCCGCCGTGCGAGCTCGCGTCGGCGCCGCCGCGGGTTGTGACACAACAGACTTACTAACATTTCGCGTACTAATGACGATCTATCGTGTAGTATTGCGATTCGTCTCGATGCCCGTCGCGCCGCTGCACGACGACACGCCCGAAAAGCCCTGATTCGACGCGGCCCTCGCTGGCATACGAATTGTTGAAGACCCTCTGCGCGCAATGCGCACTCATTTGCGGAGGGAAACATGCATTCGTCGAATTCGAAGATTCTGTCGTGTCGAACGTCACAGCGCGCCGCGGCGATCATGCTCGCCGGGGTCACGGCGTTGCTGGTCTCGCTGATCGCCGCCGCGCCGGCGCTGGCCGCCACGGCGACCTTCACCGGCACCGGCTACGGCCTGCGCGGCAGCGTGCAGGGCAAGATCGGCACCGACTCGGTCAAGACCTACGCCTTCGTCGGCGCATTCCACATCAAGATCGACGGCGGCGCCGAGACCGACGCCTACTGCGTCGACATCAAGAACCCGATCAGCGTCGGCGACTCGGAGCCGCAGGCCACTGCCGACTACCCGTGCGAGGTGGTCTACATCCTCAACAACGCGTACCCCCAGACCAACACCATCCCCACCAAGCTCTCCGATACCAACCGCGAGGCCGCGTCGGTGCAGGCGGCGATCTGGAAGTTCACCGACGGTTTCGTGGTGACGAGCCCGGCGGACGTGGTCACCCGCGCCGGCCAGATCGTGAACGCGGCGAAATCGCAGTGCATGAACGTCGCGTCGGTACCGCAGACGCTCACCGTGACGCCGCCGTCGGCGATCAACTACCTGCCCACCGATCAAGTCCACACCATCGTCGCGACCTTGACCGGCTCCAACGGCCAGCCGCTGCCGACCTATCCGCTCGACGTCGTCGTCTCCGGCGCCGCCGGGCCGCAGAGCTTCCACGGCGGCACCAACGCGTCGGGCCAATTCACCGTGGCGTATCAGAATACCTCGCTGGTCACGGGGACCGACACCGTCACCGCGACCGCTTCCTTCAACCTGCCGCTTGGCCTCAAGTTCAAGAAGACGGGCAAGCAGGGCATCGTCCTCGCCGGCAAGGCGAAGGGCGGTTGCGTCACCGGCACCGCGACCAAGAACTGGCTCCCGGCTCGTTGCGGCGACGGCGTCGTGAACCAGTCCGGCGAGCAGTGTGACGACGGCAACGCCAAGAACGGCGACGGCTGCGACGCCAACTGCACGCCGACCCGTTGCGGCAACGGCATCGTCACGACCGGCGAGCAGTGCGACGACGGCAACACCGCGAGCGGCGACGGCTGCGACGCCAACTGCACGCCGACCGCGTGCGGGAACGGCGTGGTCACGACCGGCGAGGAGTGCGACGACGGCAACCACGTCAACGGCGACGCCTGCGACAACAACTGCACCACGCCCCGCTGCGGGAACGGCATCGTCACCGGCAGCGAGGAGTGCGACGACGGCAACCACGTCAACGGCGACACCTGCGACAACAACTGCACCGTGCCCCGTTGCGGCAACGGCATTGTCGACGGCAGCGAGGAGTGCGACGACGGCAACGCCATCGACGGCGACGGCTGCGACAGCAACTGCACCAAGCCCGCCTGCGGCAACGGCGTCGTGACGGCGGGCGAGATGTGCGACGACCACAATCGCGTCGACGGCGACGGCTGCGACAGCAACTGCACCGTCACCGGCTGCGGTAACGGCATCGTCACGGCCGGCGAGGAGTGCGACGACGGCAACCTCACCGACGCCGACGGCTGCGAGCACGACTGCACCGTTCCCCGCTGTGGCAACGGCATCGTCGACCGCGACGAGCAGTGCGACGACGGCAACACCGTCTCGGGCGACGGCTGCTCGGCGACCTGCCAGCATCAGGAGGTCTGCACCGACCTCGCCGACAACGACGGCGACGGGCTCATCGATTGCGACGATCCCGACTGCCCGGAGTGCGGTCAGATCTTCAAGGACCCGGCGACGATCACCTTCAAGGACTCGACGCCGGACGTCCTCAAGATCCACGGCGGCATCGAGCCGCTCACGGCCGCCGATCCGCGTACCGAGGGCGTCGGCGTGCTCCTCACCAACGCCAACGGCATCGTCTTCAAGGCCGTGCTGCTCCCGGGCGACCTCGAGGGCAACGACCGCAGCCTCAGCTTCGTCGATCGTGGCGCGAGCAAGGGTCGCGGCATTCGCGGCGGCATCTACAAGCTCAAGCTCCGCAAGCGCGCCGCTCGCTACGACTTCAACCTGCAAGCGTACGGCGACCTGAGCGCCGCGACGCAACCCGTGATGACGGCGCAGCTGCGCATCGGGGACGACATGTTCGCGTTCAAGAGTGAGTGGCGACGGCTGCCCAAAGGCTGGAAGACCGACTTCAAGTTTCCGTTCGATCAGTGAGTCCAGCCGACCCGGACGACCCCTCCCCGTCCGAGTCGTGTCGGAGGCCGGCGCGTGTTGCTCCGCGCGCCGGCCTCGATGGTCGTGGCGATACGATCAGCGACTCACTTGTCCGTCGCGTCCTCGATCGTGTCGCCGGCCTTCTTCACGGCGGTGGGCACTGTGCGCTCGGAAACGTGACCGGCGGGCTCGTGCCGGCGAGCAGCGCGGATGCGCGTGGCGCCTCGAAGAGCAGCAACGCTTCCGTGCGGCAGCCGTGCTGGCGGGTGAGACAGTCGAGATACGACGTGAACGTGGTCGGCGGCGCGGTACCGAAGGCGAGGCACTCGCTCGCGAGCGCGCCGAGGTTCGCGCCCGCGGCGCTCGCCAACGCACCCTGGTAGTCAAGAGCGCCGCAGCTCTTCTGCAGCGCGGCGCGTAGCGCCGACTGCGCGGCGCTGATCGTCGCGAGCTGGCGCGTGCACACCGTGTTCGCCGCCGGGCGACAGCCGGGATCGCCGGCGCGCGACGTGACGCAGCTGAAGTGCTTGTCGACGCAGAGCTCGAGGCTCTTGAGCTTC
>JBGPIT010000157.1:0-10637 GCA_041485125.1 Binatia bacterium
CCGCCGACGGTGGGCACGATCCTGTTACCGTCGGGACGTCGCTTGATCTCGACGGGGGCGCGGTTCGAGACGACGACGAGACGATGATCTTGAAGCACCACCAACGAGTGTAACGATGCGACTTTTCCTGAGCAAACGCGCGCAGATGACTACTTGTTGGTCAACGCGCGAGTTGCTACCGTTCATGGACGGTGCTCTGGGGAAGGAGACACAGATGCGAAAGTTGATCGTACTGGTCGCAGCGGTGGTGGTGATGATGACGTCAGGTGCGGTGCTGGCAGCCGAGCAGTTCGGCGCGGATCCCTACGACGACTCGCAGTCGAATCCGCTGCGGATCGCGGCCTACCTGCTCCACCCGGTGGGTTACACGCTCGAATGGTTGGTGACGCGGCCGTTCCACGAGTTCGTGGCGCAGCCCGACCTCGAGCCGATCTTCGGCCACGAGTCGCACGCGTACTACGGCGAGTCGCCGCTCGGCGCGACGACGACGGGTGACATCTCCGTACGCCGGACGAAGGCGAACGACTGGGACTGGGGCGGCTGAGCTCGCGGCCTACGCCGGCAACGTCTCAAGCAACGATCTCCAACTTCGCGAAGCGCCGCATGAGCTTCTTCATGCCGGCGCGCGCGAATTGGACCGAGAGCTTCTCGGTCTCTCCGCGCCCTTCGCTTCTTCGCACGATCCCCATCCCGAACGTCGGGTGACGGACGCGTGTGCCCGCCGGCAGGCCGCCGTCGCCATCGTCGCCGACCTGACTGTAGCTGTAGTCGATCACGGGCGCGCCGTCCTCGCTCGGCTTGAGCGTGAACGACGGCATCGCGACCCGCGGCGCGGTGGACCGGCCGCCGCGCTGAAACGGTGATCGTGGTGTGGCGCGATAGAGCCGCGGCTCGTTCGCCGTCGGTGAGGCGTGGTGGAGAAGGCTTTCCGGAACCTCGTCCAGAAAGCGCGACGGTGCGCGCTCGCTGACCGTGCCGAAGCGGAGGCGCCGCTCGGCCCGTAGCAGATAGAGCCGCTCGCGCGCGCGTGTCATGCCGACGTAGCAGAGCCGGCGCTCCTCCTCGAGCTCGTCCGGATCGTCGACCGCGCGCTGGTGCGGGAAGATCCCCTCCTCGAGGCCGAGGATGAAGACGACGGGGTACTCGAGGCCCTTCGAGGTGTGAAGGGTCATGAGCGTGAGGCGGTCGCGACCCGCCTGCGCGCGGTCCCAGTCGGAAAGGAGCGCCGCCTCCTCGAGGAAGCGCGCGAGCCGGGCGCGGGTGGGCTCACTCGCAGCCGCGCGGGCGTCGAAGTCGCGTGCGACGCCGATGAGCTCGTCGATGTCCTCGAGGCGCGAGGTGCGGTCCGAGCCGCCGGCTTCGAGACGGTCGCGATACGACGTCTCCGCGAGCACGGACTCGAGGAGCGCCGCGAGCGACGGACCGTCGGCCGCGGCGTCGAGACGCTCGAGGAGGACGGTGAACTCGCGCAGGCGCGCGGCCGGCGCGGTGCCGACACCGAACGACGGTCGCGCCCGCAAGGTCTCGACCATCGACTGGCCGGTGCGCCGCGCCTCCGCCCGCACCGCCGCGACGGTCTGGTCGCCGATGCCGCGTGGCGGGCAATTGATCACCCGCTCGAGACTCGCGTCGTCGGCGGGATTGGCGAGGACGCGGAGGTACGCGAGCAGATCCTTGATCTCCTTGCGCTCGTAGAAACGGATGCCGCCGACGATCGTGTAGGGCAGGGCGGCGCGCATCGCCGCCTCCTCGATCGCGCGCGACTGCGCGTTGGTGCGGTAGAAGATCACCATCTCGCCGAGCGAGCGGCCGCTCTCGACCAGGCGGCGGACCTCGGCGATGGCGAAGCGCGCCTCGGCGAGATCGTCCTCGGCGACGACCAGGCGGACCGGGTCACCCGCCGGATTCGCGGTCCAGAGCGTCTTGCCTTTGCGGCCGCGATTGTTCGCCACGACCGCGCCCGCGGCGGCGAGGATCGTCTTCGTCGAGCGGTAGTTCTGCTCGAGCCGGATCACGTGCGCGCTCGGAAAGTCGCGCTCGAAGTCGAGGATGTTCCGCAGCTCGGCGCCGCGCCAGCCGTAGATCGACTGGTCGTCGTCGCCGACGACGCAGAGGTTCGGCTGGTCGCCGGCCGCGAGCTGGCGGAGCCAGAGATATTGCGCGCGGTTGGTGTCCTGGTACTCGTCGACCAAGACCTGCTGCAGCCGCGCGTGGTAGCCGGCGAGGACATCGGGGTGCTCGCGGAAGAGACGGACGGCGAGCAGCAGCAAGTCGGCGAAGTCGACGGCGTTCTGGCGCTCGAGCGCGGCCTGGTAGCGGCGGTAGATGCGCGCCGCGAGCTCGCCGAAGCGCGGCCGTCGCAGCACCTCCTCGGGGCTGAGCGCCTCGTTCTTGGCGCGGTCGATCGCCCATGCCGCGACCGCGGGTGCGAGCGCCTGCTCGCCGATGTTCTCCTCCACCATGCATTGCTTGATCAGCCTGGCGCGATCCTGGTCGTCGTAGATCGAGAAGCTCGCGGTGTAGCCGAGCCGGCGGATGTGACGGCGCAGCACCTGCGCCGTGGCGCTGTGGAAGGTGCTGATCCAGACGTCGGCCGCGAGCGGGCCAAGCGAGCGTTCGAGCCGCCGTCGCATCTCGGCGGCGGCTTTGTTGGTGAAGGTGAGCGCGAGGATGGCGTCGGGCGACGTGCCGTTCGCGATCAGGCGGCCGATGCGCGTGGTGATGACGCGCGTCTTGCCGCTGCCGGCGCCGGCGAGCACGAGCAAGGGACCGTCGCCGTGCTCGACGGCTTCGCGCTGGCGCTCATTCAGCTCCGTTTCCACCCCGCCCCTCCTCTTCACGACGCGCGCGACGCGGCGACGACGAACGGTTCTTCTAGAGGACGGCGCCGTGGAAGGGAAGAAGAAAGTGCGCCACGCGCGCCCGAGTCGGCGTGAGCGCGGCGTGGTAGAAGAGCCGCGATGTACGATCGCAAAGACGCGCTCTACCGGCGGGCGAAAGCCGAAGGCTACCGCTCGCGCGCGGCGTACAAGCTGCTCGAGCTCCAGAAGCGGGCGCGCGTGCTCCGGAAGGGCGACCTGGTGCTCGATCTCGGCGCGTGGCCCGGCGGATGGCTGCAGGTCGCGGCGGAGATCGTCGGCGAGCGCGGCCGTGTCGTCGGCGTCGACGTCGCGGCGATCGACCCGCTCGCGATCCCGCAGGTGGTCGCGATGCAAGGCGACGTCGCGGATCCCGACTTGCCGGCGCGGATGATCGCGACGCTCGGCCAACCAGCAGATGTCATCCTCTGTGATCTCGCTCCCAAGCTCACCGGCATCGGCCCCCGTGATCTCGCGCGCAGCGCCGAGCTCCGCGAGCATGCGGTCCGCGTTGCCGGCGCAACCGTGCGCCCGGGCGGGACGCTCGTCATGAAGACCTTCGGCGGCGGCGATGCGGCGGCGCTCCGTGACACGCTTCGACACAGCTTCGGCAACGTGCGCCTCGTCGGCCTCGCCGCGACCCGCAAAGGATCGTCGGAGGTCTACTTGGTCGCGACCGGCTTCCGCCCGGAGCGGCTGCCCAAGTCTCCCGGCTGAGCGGCCGCCGCACGTGCGCCTGGCGACGATCGTCGCCCACGAGTAGGATCGTCAGAGATCATGCGGTCGAGCATGATCAGGCGGTCACCATCGCGCCACGGAAGGAGCACGCGGATGCTGAAGCGAACCCCGCGCCCGTACTGGGCCGTCGTGATCACCGTCGCTCTGGGCACCTCGTCGCCCTCCTTCGCGCAAACGCCGGCCGAACCGCAGCGGCGGACGATCACGGTCGTCGGCCTCGGACGCGAGAGCGGCGCGCCGGACACGGCGCAACTGCAGTTCGTCGTCGAGGAGAACGCGCGGTCCGCGAGCGCCGCCGGCCAGGCCGCCGCGGCGACCGCGATCAAGGTCATCGACGCCCTGAAGAAGGACGTCGGCGAGGGCGGGCGCGTCGACACGATCGGTTACACGCTCAACCCAATGTACCGCCAGCCGCCACGCCCGGAGGCCGCTCCGCCGCAGGCACCGCGTGGTCCGGAGATCATCGGCTACACGGCCGCGCACACGATCGCGGTCGAGACCCGTCAGATCGAGAAGGTGGGGGCGCTCATCGACGCCGCGATCACGGCGGGCGCAGCACGCATCGACAACCTCACGTTCACGATCGAGAACGTCGCGCCGCTGCAGGCGCTCGCGCTGCGCGGCGCTGCCGTCGATGCGGCTGCCCAAGCGACCGCGATCGCGGAGGCGCTGCACCTGGCGTTGAAGGCCATCGTGGAGGTTGCGACGGAGGGCGTCGCGCGACCCATACCGCAGCGCTACGGCGGCATCGCGATGCATATGGAAGCGATGAAGATGGACACGCCGATCGCACCCGGCGAGGTCACGACCGAGGCACGCCTGCGCGTGACCTACGCCATCGAATGAGCGATGATGAGTGACTCATGATCCGTGTCCGCTCGCTCGATCATTTGGTCCTTCGCGTCCGTGATCTCGACGCGTCGCTGCGCTTCTACCGCGATCTCCTCGGGCTCGCGGTGGAGCAAGAGGACGCGTATCGGCGGGGCACGCGACCGTTCGTCTCGGTGCGCATCGGCGACCAGCTGCTCGACTTGGTGCCGGATCCCACCTACGACCCGGCGAGCGCGCCGGGCGGGTTTCTCCACTTCTGCATCACGACCGACACCGACTTCGCCCGCGTCGTCGGCACGCTGAAGGAGGCGGGTGTCCCGTTGCTGCACGACGAGCCGGTCGCCCGCGGCGGCGCCCGCGGCGACGGCCTCTCGATCTACGCGCAAGACCCGGACGGCTACATGGTCGAGCTGAAGGAATACTGAGGAGGTTCAAGGATGAGCACGCGTGACGCAGGGGGGAGGACTCGGCAGAAGGCCCGTCCGGAGAGCGCGACCCGCGAGAGCACGTTCCGGCGCCTGCAGAGCCGCAGCGAGCGTCTGCTGCACTGGTTTCCGGAGCTGCGCAAGACGCTCGCGGCGAACGGCGAGCCCGCGCTCGAGTCCTTGCTCGCGCAGCTACAGAGCCTGCGCGGCCAGGTGAGCAAACGGGCGCAAGCGACCGGGCGCGACCTCGAGGAGCGTGCCGAGCGCATTCTCGCCGAGCTCGAGCGCCAGGCGGTGCGCGGTCTGCGGCCGTTGCTCACCCGCGCCAACGTCGCCTCGCACGCCGAGGTCGAGACCCTCGATCGCCGCATCGCGCATCTCGAGGGACGGCTCGGGCCGCTGCTCGACGACCGCTCGCACGTGAGCCGGCGCGTCGGCGCGCTCGAGAAGCAGCTCGAGGAGGCCCGCGCCGACGCCAGCGAGCGGCTGCGCGAGCTGACCTTGCACCTCTCGGCGAGCGACGAGGTCCGCACCGAGCTCGGCGAGCTGCGCGGCCACCTCGACGCTTTGTCGAAGGACCAGGTGACGCGCAGCCTCGAGCTCGGCAAGCAGCACGATCGGCTGATCCGTCTCGAGATGCGCTTCGGTGACTTCCTCAAAGACCACGGCGCCCAGAGCGCCGACCAGGACGAGGTGAAGAAGCGCATCGCCGCCCTCGATCGCTCGCTCGAGGAATCGGCGCGGCTCGTCGGCGCCGCCGCCGACGGCGCCGGCGCCTCCGCAAAGACCGCGCGCGAGGTCGCCGACCGTGTCGAGGCGGTGAGCGCCGAGAGCGCGCGGCAGCGCGAAGAGCTCGAGCGCACCTTGCGCTTTCTCGGTGACCTCGAGCGGTCGGTCCGCCAGCTCGAGCTCCGCGTCGGGGACCTCGGCGAGCGGCAGAGCGGCATTCGCGAGGAGCTCGCGGCGTTCGCCGCGCGTGTGAGTCAGCTCGAGCTCACGAGCGCGCAGCGCACGACGCCCGCGACGCTGGCGAACAACATCGAAGGTCACTGATCGACGCCCGACGGCACGGCGCACCGCGGGGTTGCCCGCGTTGTGCCGTCGTGAGCGCGACGTGAAGGAGTCTCGCGGTGGAAATCGTTCCCATTCCGCTCTTGTCGGACAACTACGGCTACCTTCTCATCGCCGACGACGGGAAACGCGCGGCGATCGTCGACGCCTCGGAGGCCGGCCCCGTCCTCGCCGAGGTACGACGACGCGGTCTCACGCTCGAAGGCATCCTGTCGACGCACCACCACTATGACCACGTCGGCGGCAACGAGGAAGTGGCGCGGGCGATACCCGGTATCCGCGTCCTCGGCTCGCGCGCCGATCGGACGCGCGTGCCCGCGCTCACCGAGGCGCTCGCCGACAGCGAGGCGTTCGAGATCGCGGGACTGCGCGGTCGTGCCGTCTACATCCCGGCGCACACCAGCGGCCACCTCGCGTATTTCTTCGAACACGGAGCGGCGGCGGATCGTCCGGCGGTGTTCTCAGGCGACACACTCTTCGCCGCCGGATGCGGCCGGCTCTTCGAGGGCTCGCCGGACCAGATGATGCACTCGCTCTCGAAGCTCACCGCGCTCCCCGATGCGACCGAGGTCTACTGCGGTCACGAGTACACCGAGAAGAACCTGCGCTTCGCGCACGAGCTCGAGCCGTCGAACCGCGACATCGCCGCCAAGCTCGAGCGTGTCCGGGAGCTCCGCGCCGCCGGCAAGCCGACGGTGCCGTCGACGATCGCCGAGGAGAAGCGGACGAACCCGTTCCTGCGCTGGCAGAGCCCCGAGCTGCAGGCGAGCGTGCGGGCGCGCTATCCCGAGATCGGCACCGAGCCGGTTGCGATCTTCGCGAAAACACGCGAGCTGAAAGACAACTACTGAGCCCGTCCCGGCCGGCGGCCGGTCATCACGAGGTGTCCATGGCAGGCGAGCTGCTGAGAGAGCGCGAGGGTGACGTCGTCACGCTCACCCTCAACCTACCCGAGAAGCGAAACGCGATCACGATCCCGATGCTGGAAGAGCTGCGCGCCGCCTTCCGTGAGCTCGCCTCCGCCGGCGACGTCCGCGTCGTGATCCTCGCCGGGGCCGGCAAGGCCTTCTGCTCCGGCCTCGACCTGAAGGAGATGGGCCTCACGCGCTGGGCGGACGGAACCGTCGAGTACCCCGACATCGAGGACGCGCTGCACGAGCTCGAGCTCTGCCCGATCCCGACGATCGCGATGATGCACGGCGACGCCATCGCCGGCGGCCTGGAGCTGGCGCTGCACTGCGACCTCCGAGTCGCCGCGAGCGGCGCGCGCATGGGCATGCCGCTCGCCCGCATCGGCCTCGTCGTCCCGTATCCGTTGACGCAGAAGCTTCTCGACACGGTCGGCACCCCGACCACCAAGGAGCTGCTTTTCACGGGCCGCCTCCTCGACGCCGAGAGCGCCCGCGCGATCGGGCTGGTGAACCGGGTCGTGCCCGATGCCGAGCTGGCGAGCGCAACGCGAGCGCTCGCGGCGGAGATCGCCGCCAACGCGCCGCTCTCGCTTCGCACCATGAAAGCCGCGATCAACGAGGCCAACCGCTTCCGCAGCCGTACGCCCTCGCCGGAGCTCGACGCGCAAGCGGCGGCGACGAAGCGGAGCGACGACTTGCAAGAGGGACTGCGCGCGGTCTTCGAGAAGCGGCGCGCGGTCTTCCACGGACGGTGAAGACGTTGCTCGCATCGCTCTCACGCTTTCAGCCGGCGGTCCCTTTGATTCTCCGACTCGTCCTCGGCGCGATCTTCATCGCCCACGGCTTCGCCAAGATCGCGGGCGGCATGGACCGGTTCTCCGCGACCGTCGGCCGCCTCGCCATTCCGGCGCACGGCGCGTTCGTGTGGGCCGCGGCGCTGGCGGAGTTTCTCGGCGGCATCTGTCTCGTCGCCGGGCTCTTCACCCGCTACGCGGCGCTGGCGATCGCGATCGTGATGACGGTCGCGATCACGCGCGTGCACCTGCATCAGGGTCTCGTCGGCGGCTACGAGTTCCCGCTGGTGCTGCTCGCGGTCGCGGTGGCGCTCATGCTGACGGGCGGCGGGCCGCTCTCGCTCGACAAGAGCGTCCTGCGCCGCGACTTCTGAACGCGGCGCGGCGCTCAGTTGCAGAGAATCAGGTGGCAGCTCGACGGGAGCTTCGCGGCGAGTCCCTTCACGACGTGGCCGCGCAGCAGGTGATAGATCGCGCTCCGGCGGCTCACCCCGACCATGACCCCGTCCACGTTGAGCGCCTGCGCCGCGCGCGCGATCGCCTCGGAGGCGCTGTGCGAGACGGTCCAGATCGGGACCAGCTCGACGCCCTGGCGGCGTGCTTCCTCCATCGCGTTCGAGAGGCTCAACACGCCTTCCTCGTTCGGTTGGCTCGAGGCCTTGCCGGTGAAGAGCCCCGGTCGCTCCTCGACGAAGATGCAGTAGATCGCGCTCTCGCCGCGCCCGCGCACGCGGGCCGCGGCCTCCTGGATGAGCTCAGGATTGCTGCCGCGCACCGCGATGAGCGTGCTGCTCGGGTAGAGCTCCTTCACGTCGATCGCTTGCGCCAGGCTCACCATGCCCTTCACGTCCTCGGCCATGCGCTCGGCGGCGGCGATCGTCTTCGCCGCCAGACGGTCGATGAACGGGATGCGGTAGAAGAGCTCGGTGTAGATGCCTTGCTGCATGCCGAGCGCCACCAGCATGCCGACCGCCGTGACGCCGCCGCCGAAATAGGTCGCGAGCGGCTTGGCGAAGAGATTGATGAGCCATGCGCTCAGCACCATCGCGCTGGTGAAGACGCCGAGCCAGAACATCGGACCGCGTTGCCGCGCGCGCCAGCGGATGACGTCGAGCGAGATCGACGACAGCGTGAACGCGCCGAGGAGGCCGAACGCGTACATGTCTCCGAGCAAGACCATGTGGCCGCTGGTCGCGAGGACGATCATCACCGGGACGCCGGTCGCGACCACGATCGCCACGTGCGGCGTGCTGAACTGGCGGTTCCGACGGGTCACGAAGCGCGGCAGGAAGCCGCCTTCGGCGAGTGCCAAGAACACGTGGTAGGAGCCGATGATCGCGGTGTTGGCCGCAAAGATGAGCAGGCTCGTCGCGGTCGCCACCACCGCCACCATCATCGGCCAGCCCCCGTGGAGGCTGGCGAGCTCGGAGATGAAGCGCTCCGAGTGCGCGGCTTTCATCGCCTCGTCGAGCAGCGTGATCGAGAACAAGGTGAGGATCGGCGAGGTGAGGACGATCGTGACGATCACGGCGATCATCGCGCGCCGGGCGGTATCGCGAATCGGCTCCTTCAACGCCGGCGAGAGCTGGCTGATGCTCTCGAGGCCCGAGAACGCCAGCCACGCGGCGCCGAAGCCGACGAGCCACTGGCGCGTCGTGAGCTGGGTCGGATCGGGCAGCTTGCCGATCAGGTGGAAGAAGCCGCCCACACCGAGGTGCGACATGACGGTCGCGATCACGCCGAGGTTCACGATGAACGCGGCGATCGCCATCACCACCGCGAGCGAGGCGCTCTCGCGGATCCCGATCACGTTGACCATCGCGAGCAGGATGAGCCCGGCGGCCGCGAGCTCGGCGATGTAGGGCTCGATCGCGGGAAAGACGCTCGCCAAGTAGTAGAACCCCGAGACCGACGAGATCGCCGAGGTGAGGAAGTAGTCGACGGTGATGAGCATCCCGCCGAAGCAGCCCCACTTCGGCGTGAAGGCCTTGGTGGTGATCGAGACGACGCCGCCGCCTTCCGGATTGCGCCAGGCGATCTCGACGTACTTCATGCTGAGCAGGACGAAGCCGAGCGTGGTGAGGGCGACGAAGAGGGGCGCGTGGTTGCCGACGGTCTCGTAGAGGATGCCGGGGACGTAGTAGACCGACGTGCCGATGTCGCAGAAGACGACCGCCCACGCGAGCAGCCAGGTCAGCTGGCGGAGATGCACGGCCGTTTTCGCCGCCGTCGCGGAGGTCGCGAGCGGCAACGCCGGCGCGACGGCAACGGGAGTCGAGCTCACCGGATCCATACGGTGCGCGCTCAGCTCCGGTCGGCGTCCGGCGATCCGCTCATGCGGCGTGCGCCGACAGGAGGGGAATGAGCGCGTCCCAGCTCGTCACCGGCGGCGAGCACGCGTAGTCGTGGCAGACGTAGGCCGTCACCTGGTCGCCGACGGGAAGCTTGCCCTCGGCGAGTGGTAAGCGTGCGCTGCCGTCCGGGTCGGCGAGCGCGAGCGTCTTGTTCGGCAGGTACTCGCGGTGGATGCGGCCGAGCAGCTCCGCGGCGCGCGGGTCGCCGCTTCGCCCGGCGACGACGATCTCCCGCGGTTTGCGCAGATAGAGGTCGGCGACGGCGAGCATGTGCCCGAAGCCGAACGGCTGGGCACGCATCGCCTTCGCGAACACCTGGAGCGTGCGCTCCGCGGCGGCGAGGAACCGCGCGTCGCCGACGTAGTAGTAGAGGCGGAGTAGCCCTTCGGCGGCGGTCGAGTTTCCGGACGGAATCGAGCCGTCGAACGCCGCCTTCGGCCGCTGCACCAGCGTCTCGTGATCGGCGCTGGTGAAGAAGAAGCCGCCGCGCTCGCGGTCCTCGAAGTGCGCCAGGAGCGCGTCGCCGAGCTGGCGCGCGCGCGCGATCAACCCGAGGTCGAAGGTGCCCTCGTAGAGATCGAGCACGGCGTTCAGCAGAAACGCGTAGTCGTCGAGGTAGGCGTTGAGCTTCGCGGTGCCGTCTTTGCACGTCCGC
>JBGPIT010000158.1:0-10593 GCA_041485125.1 Binatia bacterium
GCGCGCTGCGCCTCCTCGATGATGCCGGCGATGTCGCCGCGTACGCCGGTGATGTCGCCGAGCCCGATGCCGATGCGCATGTGACCCTCCTGTCCTCGGAAGCTTCCCTACCCGATCGGCGCTCGCCTGTCAGATACGTCGTCGAGTCGTCGACCCTCACCGCGACGTCCCACGCTGCGGGACCCAAGCACCAGCCGACGATGCGTCAATCGCTTCGAGGCACTGCCGACGGGTACTCGTGATCATTGCGTCGAGCCAGCGATGTATGTCATACATCACTGCATGCGTCGCACGCAGCTCTACCTCGACGAGGACTGTGCGCGGACTCTAGCCGCCGAGAGTCGCCGACGGGGCACGACGATCTCGGCGCTGGTGCGAGAAGCCGTCGATCAAGCGTACGGCAGTGGCTCCGCGAAGGACCGCGGCGTCCTCATCGAACGGCTCGCGGGCGTCTGGTCCGATCGCGCCGACCTGGAGGACTCGGATGAAATGATCCGCGTGCTCCGGCAGTCGAAACGTCCAGCACGATGGGGAGCGACCGGCGATGGCCAAGTTCCTGCTCGACAGCGACGTCATCATCGCGTGGCTCCGGCGTGACGACGCCGTCGTCACTTGGCTGAAGGAACGCGACGCGGCCGGCGATGTGCTCGGGTGGACACCGGTCTCGATCGCCGAGATCGGCGCCGGCGTGCGTTCGCGCGAGGCGTTCATCATGACCGACCTCACGCATGTCTTGCATTGCGTGGAGCTGGACGAGCGCGTCGGTCGCAAGGCGGGTACCTACCGGCTGCGCTTCGGTCGTTCCCACGGCGTCGAGATCGCCGACGCTCTCATCGCCGCCGCCGCTCACGTCCACGGCATGACACTCTGCAGCCGCAACCTGCGTCACTACCCAATGCGTGACATCAAGAAGCGTAGCGTGTGACGGTCGAGTCGCACTCCGATGAGGTTCCCGCGATCACTGGGCAGTAGCTCACACGCGGCGCGGGTCAGCTCAGACACGAAACGCGTTGGTCGCGATCACGCGCCGACGGCAGGTTGCCGATCGCTCCACGGCATCGCCACCTCGAGCGCCGCGGCGACACGGAGGAGCAAGTCCTCGCGGCCGTAGGCCGCAACCAGCTGGACGCCGATCGGCAGCCCGGCGTCGTTCCAGTGCAGCGGCAGCGAGATCGCCGGCTGTCCCGTCAGGTTGAAGGGCAGCGTCCAGCAGGCGATCTGCGACGCGCGCGCCCCGACCGCCATGGCATTCTCGATGGTCGGCACGAGCTCGCCGAGGCGCGGCGGCGGCTCGGAGATCGTCGGCGTGAGGAGGAGATCGAACCCGCCGGCATGCCATTCGGCGATCGCACGAGTGAAGTCGTACAGCCAGTCGACCGTCGCGTGGTACTGGGGCGCGCTCGTGCCGTCGCCGAGCATCTTCAGCATCCAGTTGACGGGATCGATGTCGGCCTCGGTGAACGGCGCGCCGGTGAGGCCGGCGATCAGGTCGAGGGTGCGCGCGATGTGCGTCGAGTACATCACCGTGAAGTGATGGCCGAGCGCGGGGTCGTCGAGCACGCTCGGGTGCGCCTCCTCGACGCGATGACCGAGCGCGGCGAGCGTCTTCGCCGCCGCCGTCACGGCCGTCGTGCAATCGGCGTGGGGTTCGAAGCTCGCGCCCGGCGGCGCGGTCATCAGCCCGATGCGGAGCGAGCCGGTCGCGGCGCCGACCTCTTGCACGTACGGCCGCGCCGGGGGCGGCGCGACGAACGTGTCGCCCGGCATCGGACCGGCGATCACGTCGAGAATGGCCGCCGTATCACGAACGCTGCGCGTGACGACGCCGTCGGACACCATGCCGCCGACGGGAGCGCCCGCCGTCGGCCCGAACGAGCTCCGGCCGCGCGACGGCTTGAGGCCGACGAGGCCGCACTCGCTCGCGGGAATCCGAATCGAGCCGCCGCCGTCGTTCGCGTGCGCCGCGGCGACCATCCCGGCCGCGACCGCACAGGCGGATCCGCCGCTCGATCCACCGGTCGAGTGCTCCGGGTTCCACGGATTGCGGCACGGACCGTACGCCGCCGATTCGGTCTGGCAGAGCGTCCCGAGCTCGGGGACGTTCGTCCGGCCGAGGATCACGAAGCCGGCAGCCTGGATCTTCTGCGTGAAGAAGCTGTCCATCGGTAGCGTCACGGCGAGATCCCTCAGGCGCCGCAGCCCCATGTGATACGGCTCGCCGGCCTGCATCCCGAGGATGTCTTTCAGCACGAACGGCACGCCGCGGAACGGACCGTTCGCCGCAGCTGCCGCCTCGGCACGCGCCTTTTCGAACCGCTGGTGGATGATCGCATTCAAGGTCGGGTTCAGGCGCTCGATACGGGCGATCGCCTGTTCGACGAGCTCGGTCGGAGAGACGTCCCGTTTCCGCACGAGCTCGGCCTGCGCGGTGGCGTCCAAATAGGTGAGGTCGGTCATGACGGCGAAACCTATGCTCTCGTACGCCGCCGGTCGAGACCGCGTCCGCGGGGGTACCCGCGGTGCTCAAGCACACCGTAACTATAGTACCTTCAGCTCCCCCCAGCCGAATGCATGCCCAAGCGCTCGCTTCAGCTCGCGCTCGCGTTGCGGCGGCATTGCGCCGATTCGATCACCTAGCGACGCCGTCGGCACGACATGGATGTTGTCGAGGTTGACGACTGACGGCCGTCGCAGCCCCTCTCGCGCTCCGACCGTGACCTCCTGAGGGATCTGGCGCACGGTGGTCGTCACCTCACAGACGATGACCTTGTTGAGGTACGCGTACGCCGGCGTTCGGGTGAGGAGGAGCACTGGACGGCGCCCAATCGGCGCCGTCAGGTTCGCCCAGCGCAGCTCGTACTGCTTCACGCGCGTGGCTTCCGCTTGGCGCGCTTCGGCTCCCAGGTGCTCGCGTCGACGTAGGCGTCGCCCGCCGCGTCAGGCTGCCGGCGGTACGCTTCAGCTGTCGCGCGCTCTTCTTCGTCCCACAGCGCCTTCCGGATCGCCATCCGAATGAACTCGGAGCGTCGTCGCGACCGTGCAGGTGCCACCTCTTCCAATGCGGCGGCGACGTCGTCGTCTACTTCGACCAGCAATTGCTTCATAAGATACAGTATATGGACCGGTCGTGGATCGATCAATAACCTGGTGCACGAGCTCAGGGTTTCAGGCGACGCCGCCCCCCGTCCTGGCACGCCACGAACTGCGGCGCCGCGCCAACGAAACATCGGCCGCAGCGCGTGTGAGCGCTTCCTTCCAGGGTTTTGACAAGCGCACCATGTTCGCCTACTCTTCGCCCCTGAGATTACCCGGTCACCGCCCGCTCGGCGGTCGGGAATTCAGCGGCCCGGCAGGCCGGGAGCGAGGGCGCGGAAGCGGTAGATGTAATGCGGACCGAGCTTGGCGACGTCGCGACGCGAGTGGAAGAGCACACGGTTCAGCTGACTGTCGGTGAGGTACACCCAGCCGTCCGGACCGAAGCTGAGACCATCGGGCCAGACCAGACGCGGATCACGCACCATCGTCGCCTCGCGCGACGCATCGGCCGCGCCGGCGGCACCCGCGCGCGGCTTCAGCACGGTAATGGCGCGATCCTCGATCGCGGTCAGGTAGATGTTGTCGTCGCGATCGATGGTGATGCCGTCGCTGATCGGCTTCGGTCCGTAGTCCTCCACCGCCTTGCCCAGCGCCTCCGCCGACAGGCTTTCGTCGCGCAACGCCGCGGTCGGGACGCGATACATGCGGGTTCCGGAGAGCGGGCCGAAGTAGAGGTACTCGTTGGGAAGGTCGAGGACGATCGAGTCGACCGCGATGTGGATCGGCACGAAGAGCAGCTTGATCTTGTACCCCTCGACCGCCATGTCGACGCTCTCGGCCGCCACCGACTTGTGCCCTTGCAGCACGCGGCGCGCGCGCTTGTTTGCGACGTCGTAGACGATGATGCCCGGCTTCATGCGAAAGGAGCTGGTGTCGGCGATGTAGATGACGTCGCGCTCGGCGTCGATCGAGAGGTCGTTCAGATAGGAGCCCCAGCCGACGCCCTGCGCCGAGCCGAAGTCGAACTCGTGCACGAGCGCGCCGGTCGCGGTGTCGAAGCCGTAGAGGGCGGGCTTGCCGAAGCCGTTCTTGCCGTGGTCGAGCACCCAGAGCCGGCCGCGGCTGTCGAGCTTGATTCCCTGCGGCGTCTGGAAGCGCTCCTGCCAGGCGTCGTCGGGATACGGCCGCGAGACGTTGCCGGGCAGGATCTCCGCGACCTTCACCACCGGAGTGCCTTCCGGATGGTAGGTGATGAAGATCCGTCCTTGCGGCGACACGGCGATGTTGCCGACAATGGCGCCGAGCGCGGCGACGACCTCGAGATCGTCGGCGCTGCGGATCGGCGTGTCGGTGTAGGTCTTGGGCGGCACGGCCTCGGGGCGGCAGCCCGCGCTGAAGAGCGCCAGCACGATGCCCAGCACGGTCGTCGCGGCTCGTCGATTCATGGTGCGTGCGCTCCTATCAAACGGCGGAAAAAATGAAACGGCGGCGCGGAATTTTCCGTTGACGGCGGCGCTGGCGCTGGTAGACGGTTCGATGAGCGCGTCACGCACGCGCGAGGGGTGGTTGTTGTGAAGCTGGTGTTGTTCTCCGATCTGCACCTGGACGCGCCGTTCGAGTGGGCGCCGCGTCCACTCGCGCGTCGCCGTCGCCAGGCGCTGCGCGACGCGCTCACCCGGATCGTCGCGCTCGCCGCCGAGGTCCGCGCCGACGCGCTCTTCTGCGGCGGCGATCTCTACGAGCAGGACCGTTTCGCGCCCGACACCGCGGAGTTCTTGCGCCAGAGCTTCGCGGCGGCGGCGCCGCTGCCGATCTACCTCGCGCCCGGCAACCACGACTGGTACGGCCCCGAGAGCCTCTACCGTCGGATCGGCTGGACGCCGAACGTGCACGTCTTCAGCCACGACCGGCTCGAGGCGGTGACGCTCGCCGAGGGACTGACGCTCTGGGGCGCGGCGCACTGCGCGCCAGCCAATACCGACGGCTTCCTCGAGTCGTTCCGCGTCGACCGCGGCGGCGTCCACCTCGCGCTCTTTCACGGCTCCGAGCGGAGCTGGCTCCGCGCGCAGGGCAGCGGCAAGGTGCCGCACGCGAGCTTCGAGAGCGCGCAGCTCGAGCGCGCCGGCCTGCACCACGCGTTCCTCGGGCACTACCATTGCCCGGTCGACGCCGAGCGACACACCTATCCGGGAAACCCGGAGCCGCTCACCTTCGGCGAGGACGGCGAGCGCGGTGTCGTCATCGCGACCATCGGCACCGACGGCACGGTCGCACGCGAGCGCCGGAGCGTGCGCGCGACCGAGCTCGGCGACGTCGACGTCGACTTGACCGGCTGCGCCACGGCGCAGGAGGCGCGCGAGCGCGTCGCGACGGCGCTCACGGGCCGGACCGGCGCCGCACGCGTCACGCTGAGCGGCGAGCTCGCGCCCGAGGCCGACGTCGCCCCGCACGATCTCGAGGACGCCGCGCCGTGGCTCGAGGCAATCGTCGTCCGCGCCGGCGCGCTCCGCGCCGCCTACGACATCGACGCGATCGCGGAGGAGGCGACGGTCCGTGGCCAGTTCGTGCGTGACGTACGCGCCGCCGATCTCTCCGACGACGAGCGGCGCCGCGTTCTGATCACCGGCCTGCGCGCGCTCGACGGCCGCGCCGACCTCGACGTGCTCTGAGATGCGCCTCGAGACGATCCACGCGCGGAGCTTCGGACCTTTCACCGACCGCACGCTCGTGCTCGCGCCCGGCCTCACGGTGATCCACGGGCCGAACGAGTCGGGAAAGTCGACGTGGCACAGCGCGATCTACTTCGGGCTCTGCGGCATGCGCCGCGCCCGCGGCTCGCCGCGCGGCGACGAGCGCGACTACGCCGAGCGCCATCGGCCGTGGAAAGCGGAGGCCTGGGAGGTCGGCGCGGTCGTCGCGCTCGACGACGGCCGGCGGATCGAGCTGCGCCACGACCTCGAGGGCCGCGTCGATTGCCGCGCGACCGACGCCGCGCTCGGTCGCGACGTCTCGGCCGAGATCATGTACGAGGGCGCGCCCGACGGCTCGCGCTTTCTCGGCCTCGACCGTCGCGCCTTTCTCGCGACCGCGTGCATTCGGCAGGCCGAGCTCCTCGGCATCACGCAGCAGGGCGGGCTGTTGCAGGAGCACCTCCAACGCGCGGCCGCGAGCGCGCGCAGCGACGGCACGGCCGCGGCGGCGATCGCCCGCCTGGTCGAGTTTCACAAGGAGCAGGTCGGCCAGACCCGCACCAACAGCACGAAGCCCCTGCGCCGGGCACTCGACCGGCTCGAGGCGGCGCAGGAGGCGCTGCGGGCAGCAGCCGACGACCACCGCGCGTATTGCCAGCTGGTCGCACGCGCCGACGAGCTTCGCGCCGATGCCGCGTCGACGCGCGACCGTCTGCGGGCGATGCGCGCACTGGTCGCCGCGCGCGAGGCCGAGAGCTGGAGCGTGCGCGTCGAGCGGGCGCATGAGCTCGGCGCGCGCTTCGCGGCCGGCCCGCCGGCGAGCCGCAGCGACGACGACGACCTCGCCGCCGCGGTCGAGTCGGCGCTCCGTGCCTTTGCCGACCGGCCGATCGTCGTCGACCTCGGCGGTACCTCCGCGACCGAGATCCGCGACCGCATCGCCGCCCTGCCGCAAGTCCCGGCCGGCGATCGCGCACCGGATCCGCTCGTGCTGAGCGCCCGCAAGGACTACGCGGAGACGCGCCACGCGCTCGAGCTCCACGAGGCCGATCGGCCCGCTCCAGTGAAGCAGCCGGCGACGGGCGGCGCCAGCGAGGACACGCTCCGCGATCTCGCCCGCGACCTCGAACTCGAGACGCCGGCGATCGATCCGGTCCTGGGCGAGCGAGTGACGCAGGCCGAGCAGCACCTCGCCGATCTGGCCGAGCAACCACGACGGCGTGGCGTCTTGATCGCCGGCGTCGCGGCCGCGCTCGCCGGCGCGAGCGCGATCGGCTTCGGCATGACGATCGCCGGTCTCGTCATGCTGGCGGTCGCGGGCATCGCGCTGATCGTGTGGATGCTCATGCGGACCGGACCGCAAGCGCGCATCAACGCCCTCACGGAGCTCCGCATTGCCGAGGACGCGCTCGGGGCGGAGAAGCATGCGGCCGCCGACGTAGCGCGTCGTCGCGCCGCCGCCGAGACGGCGGTCGCGGCACGCGGCCTATCGGCGATCCCCGCCGACCTGCGCGGCCTCGCGCGCGAGCTCGCCGACGCCGCACAGGCCGCGCGTGACCACGAGCGCTGGACCGTCCGGCATCGCCACTTGCTCACCGCCTGCTCCGCCACCGAGGCGCGCCTCGCCGCCGAGCTCGAGCGTCGCGGCGTGACCGTGAGCGGGCGGGCGAGCGATGCGGCCGCCGGCTACCTCACGAGCTGCGCCGATCGGACACGAATCGCCGCCGAAGCCGCGCGCCGAGCCGACTTCGAGCGCGAGCTCGCGGCGCGCGAAGCGGCGGAGCAAGCCGTCGCCGACGCGCGCGAGCGCCGGCGACGTGCCGAGCAGACCCTGCAGGACGTCGCCGCACGCTGCGGTGCCGCCGCTGCCTGCACCCGGCCCGAGGACGCGGAGACGATCGCGGCCGCGTTGCGTGAGTGGCAGGCGACGCGTACCGCGAGCATCGCCGCGGACGAGCGTCGTCGCGCCGAGTGGGTCGAGCTCGAGACCCTGCTCGCCGGCGACACGCTGGAGGCGCTCGCCGCCAAAGACGCGGAGCTCGCGGCGGAAGCGGCGCGGCTGCGGGCGCTCGTCGATCCGGCGCTGCTCGAGCACACCGCCGACGTCGCGTCCGACGCCGCCGCACTCCAACGCGAGGCCGACGACGCCGCGCGCGAGGCCGCGCTCGCCGAAGGCGCGCTCGCCGGCCGCGGCCGCGAGCTCGCGAGCGTCGCCGAAGCGGAGGAAGAGGCGGCGGCCGCCGCGGCCGACCTCGAGCGCCTCCGCCGGCTCGAGCAGACGCTCAACGTCACCCGCGATTTCCTCTCGCGCGCGCAGGAGCGCGTGCACCGCGACATCGCACCGGTCCTCGCCGAGACCGTGCGGCGCTGGATCGGGCGCGTCACCGGCGGCCGCTACGTCGACGCCCTGGTCGATCCGCACTCGCTCGAGGTGCGGGTCCGCAGCGCGACGGGCGAGTGGCGCGAGGCGACACGCCTCTCGCACGGCACGACCGAGCAGGTCTATCTACTCCTCCGCATGGCGCTGGCACGGCACCTCGCGCGACCCGGCGAGCGCTGCCCGCTCATCCTCGACGACGTCACCGTCCAGTCCGACCGCGCGCGGACGCTCGCGATCCTCGGCGTCCTACAAGCGATCAGCCGCGAGCATCAGGTGGTCCTCTTCAGCCAAGAGGACGACGTGTTGACGTGGGCGGAGCACACGCTGCAGGAGCCGACCGATCGTCTCGAGCGACTGGAACCGGTGCCCGTCGCTTCCTGATGAGCTTCGCGCCACGGGCGCACCCGGACTGGCCTCAACCCGTCCCCGGCATTACAACGACAGCATGATTCAGATTCGACGCGCCGGGGAGCGCGGGCATTTCGACCACGGCTGGCTCGACACCTTCCACACCTTCTCCTTCGGCGACTACTACGACCCGGCGCACATGGGCTTCCGCGATCTCCGCGTGATCAACGAGGATCGCGTCGAGCCGGGCGCCGGCTTCCCGACCCACGGTCACCGCGACATGGAGATCGTCACGTACATTCTCGAGGGCGCCCTGCAGCACCGCGACAGCCTCGGCACGGGCTCGGTGATCCGCCCCGGCGACGTGCAGCGGATGACGGCCGGCACGGGCGTCACGCACAGCGAGCACAACGCCTCGAGCACGGAGCCGGTGCACCTGCTGCAGATCTGGATCTTGCCCCAGGCGCCCGGCCTGCCGCCGAGCTACGAGCAGAAGGCGTTTCCCACCGAAGGCCGCCGCGGCCGCTGGCAGCTGGTCGGCTCGCGCGACGGTCGCAACGGCTCGGTCACGATCCATCAGGACGTGAGCCTGCAGCTCGCCGACGTCGGCGCCGACGCGTCGCTCGACTACGTGCTCGCGCCCGGCCGCCACGCTTGGCTGCAAGTGGCGCGCGGCAGCGTCGGCGTCGACGGTCAAATTCTCGAGACCAGCGACGGCGCCGCGATCAGCGATATGCGGAGTCTCCGCATCACTGGCCGCGAGCCCGCCGAGGCGTTGCTCTTCGACCTCGCCTGAGCGGCGCCTGGGCGCGCGGCTCGACACCGCAGCGCCACTCGACGCGGGCCGCCGCTACTGCACCTGTAGCGTCGCGTCGCCGCCCGACTCGGTCGACGTGATCCCGCTCGTCGGGTCGGTTGCCGAGATCGTCGCCGTGCCGGACCCGACCGCCTCGACCCGGCTCTTGTTGCCCTGCAAGTTCGTCGCGACCGCGACGTTCGGGTCGCTCGAAGCGTAGAGAACCTGTTGCGTGATGTTGCGGGTGCTGCCGCCGCCGTAGTGACCGGTCGCGGTGTAGCTCTGCACCTGCCCGACGTTGCGCAGAGCGGCGGCCGGCGCGAGCGTGATGCTCTCGAGCGGACCGACGATCGCGAGGGTCGCGTCGCCGCCGGACGCGGTCGTGGTCACGCCCGTCGCGGGATCGGTCGCGCTGACCGTCACGGTGCCGGGCGCGACGCCGGTGACGGCGCTCCGATCGCCGTCGATGTCCGGCGCGCTCGCGACCTCCGGATCGCTGGAGGTGTAGACGAGCAGCTGCGTCAGATTCACCGTCGTACCGTCGCTGCGGTAGCCGGTCGCGGTGAAGCGCTGCACCTCGCCGACCGAATGGGTCGCCGAGCGCGGGGTGAGCGTGATGTGGTCGAGGACCGGCGTTCCCATCGGGGTCGGCGTCGGCGGCGGCACCGCGGCGTGCGCGCCGGCGTAGGCGTTCACCAACATCATCTGCGGCTCGACGTTGCCGTCGCCGAAGAAGTCGGCGTCGCTGGCGAACGCCCCGAACTGGAAGACGGCGGTGAGCGGAGGCATGAGCGCCTGCCCGTCGGTGAGTTGGGTGAAGCCGTGGGTCGAGTCGAACTCGAAGAGACGCTGCACGCCGGCCGTGCCGGTCTTGGTGAGGTCCGCGGTCGAGAGGAAGTAGAACCGGTTCGTCGTACGGGTGCCGTTCGGCGCCGGATAGGTGCTGTCACCGTCGGTGCCGGATGTCAGCTGCTTGCTCCGGCGGGGCAGGACCGAGACGTCGATCTGGAAGATCTGCGCGTGCGCGCTGCCGGTGCCGGCGAGATCGGCGTCGGAGTCGAAGATGACGGTGCGGTCGTCGCGCGTGAACTTCGGGTTTCGACTGTCGGCGCTGCCGCACGTCAGCTGCTCGATCGTGGCGGCGTCGAAGTCGCGCAGGAAGATTTGTGAGGCGCCGTTGGCGCAGCCGGTGCCGGCGACGTCGGCACGCGACGCGAAGGCGACGCGGCTGCCCTTCCAATCCAACGTCGGCGACGACGCCTCCTCCTGGGTGACAAGGGCGAGGCCCGGGTTGCCCTCGGCGGGGCACGGGTACGCGGCGCAACTGCTGCGCGTCAACGCCC
>JBGPIT010000159.1:0-10565 GCA_041485125.1 Binatia bacterium
GCGCCTTCCCGGCGAGAGCATCGAGGACCTCAACTGCGAGGCGACCGCGTGGCGGCTCCTCGCGCCCTGGGACGTCACGCCCGAGAACGCGACGCTCGAGCGCCACACCGTGTACCGATTTCAAGCGCGCTGGGTCGACACCTGGCGCGCCGGTCGCCTCGTCCTCGCCGGCGACGCCGCTCATCAGATGCCGCCGTTCGCGGGTCAGGGCATGTGCTCGGGCCTACGTGACGCCGCCAATCTCGCCTGGAAGCTCGATCTCGTCCTGGCGGGGCACGCCGGCGATGGGCTGCTCGACACCTATCCGAGCGAGCGCATCCCGCACGTCGAGGCGATCATCAATTTCTCGATGGAGCTCGGGAGGGTGATCTGTGTGCCCGATCCCGCCGACGCGGCGGCGCGCGACGCGGCGATGATCGCCGCCGTGCAGGGCGGGCACGGCATGACGGCGCCGCCGCCGCTCGGCCTCGGACCGGGTATTCTGCGCGACGGCGATCCGCACGCGGGAAGACTCTTCGTGCAGGGGCGCGTGCGCCGCGGTGATGCCACCGGTCTCTTCGACGACGTCGCCGGCCGCGGTTTCACGCTGCTCTCGACGCTCGGCGATCCGGGCGCGCAGCTCGATCACGACAGCGCGGCATGGCTCGCCGCCATCGGCGGCGCGGCGGTCCACGTCGGGCCCGATGCTCCGGTGCGCGATCTCGACGGCGTCTACGCCCGCTGGTTCGCCGAGGCCGGCGTCGCGGTCGCGCTCCAGCGTCCCGATTTCTACGTCTTCGGAACGGCCGATCGCCTCGACGGCGCTGCCGCTCTGGTCGCCGACCTGCGCCGCGCGCTCGGCGAGCGCCCGGCCGCGCCAGGTTCCTCGCTCGCCTGAGAGCGCGAGAAGTAGCGCCCCGGCGTCGCGCCCAGGCTCTCCCGGAACATGGTGATGAACGCGCTCGTGCTGTCGTAGCCGAGATCGAGCGCGACCTCGGTGACGCTACCGCCGGCGGCGAGGAGCTCGAGCGCGCGCAGCAGGCGGGCGTGCTGCCGCCAGCGCGTGAAGCCCATGCCGGTCTCGCGGTGGAAGAGCCGCGCGAGCGTCCGCGGGCTCGCGCCGGCGATCCGTCCCCACGCGTCGAGCGCGCGCCTGTCGCCGGGGGCCTGCGCGAGCCGGGTGGTGATCGCGAGCAGGCGCGGATCGCGCGGCATCGGCAGATGGAAGGGCGCGACCCGCGCCGCCTCGATCTCGTCGGCCACGACCGCGGCGAGCCGTGCCTCGCGGCCGTGCTCGGCGTAGGGCTGCGCGAAGGCGATCACGCGCAGGATGCACTCGCGCAGGAGCGGGCTCACGTGCACGACGCAACACGCGGACGGCGGATCACGCAGGCGGGCGGGGTCGAGGTAGAGCGTCCGCATCTGCACGTCGCCGGTCATGCGGATCGCGTGGCTCGCGCGCGGCGGCACCCAGACCGCGCGCTGCGGCGGCACGATCCAGCGTCCGTCGTCGGTCGTGACCGTCATCACGCCGGTCGCGCCGTAGATCAGCTGCGCGGCAGCGTGGCGGTGGCGGCGGATCTCGTGGCCGCTCGGGAAGTCGGCGGCGTAGCCGACGATCGGCCGCACCATCGCGACCAGCTCGACGAGCGGTGATTGTCCGTCCCGCGGCATCGATCGGCAGCATAGAGCAAGACGGCCGGCGGCCACGAGCGCTAGACCGGAGCGCATGAACCGCTTTCATCGTTGGTACTGCCGCACCGAGACGTGGCGCACGACGGTCCGCCGGAAGCTGATGCCCTGGGTCCTCGACGGCGCCGAGCTCGGCGAGATGGTCCTCGAGGTCGGGCCCGGCCCCGGCCTCACCACCGACGTGCTGCGTGCGCGCGCCGCGCGTCTCACCTCGCTCGAGATCGACCCGGCCTTGGCCGCGGCGCTCGGCCGTCGCACCGCCGGCGGCAACGTCACCGTCGTCGAGGGCGATGCGACCGCGATGCCGTTCGAGAGCGGCGCCTTCAGCGGCGCCGTGGCGTGCACGATGCTGCACCACGTGCCGTCGGCGGCGCTGCAAGACCGGCTTCTCGCGGAGGTGCGGCGGGTGCTGCGGCCGGGCGCGTGGTTCGTCGGCTCGGACAGTACGACCAGTCTCCTCTTCCGCCTCGCGCACCTCTTCGACACGATGGTCCTGATCGAGCCCGCGGGCTTCGCGCGCCGGCTCGAGCGTGCCGGCTTCACCGACGTCGTCGTCGAGCGTGGTGAGGGCGCGTTTCGCTTCCGCGCCCGCGCCGGCGGATGAATGAAAGGCCGTCCGGATCAGAAGCCGACGGCTTGGTCGGCGTGCTTGGCGGCGGTGTCGCGGTCGGGCGCGGCGTCGAGCGTGAGCGGCAGGCGGACGGTGAACGTCGAGCCCCGCCCGGGCTCGCTGGCGACCTCGATCGCGCCCTGGATCTGATTGATCAGGCTACGGACGATGTAGAGCCCGAGGCCGGCGCCGCTGTAGGAGCGCGCGTCGGAGGCGTCGACTTGCCGGAACATCTCGAAGATGACCGGGAGGTGGTGGACCGGAATGCCGATGCCGGTATCGCGCACCGCGAGCAGGTAGCCGCCCTCCGCGGCGAGGCCGCAAACGGTGATCTCGCCCTCGGCGGTGAACTTGAGCGCGTTGCCGATCAGGTTCTTCAAGATGATCTTCAGCTTGCGGCGGTCGGTGCGAAGCGCGGCCGGCGCGATCTCCCAGCGCACCGCCACGGTGCCGCGGCGGGCGAGGCCGGCGAAGTCGGCGCGGAGGTCGGTGCAGAGCGCCGGCACGTCGACGGTCTCGACCTGGACGACGTCCTTGCCGGCGGCGATGCGGTTCAGATCGAGCGTCGCCTCGATCAGCTCGAGGAGCTCGAGGCTCGAGTGGCGCACTTGCGCGAGCGCGTGCTCGCGATCGGCCGGCGACGGATCGTCGGCGAGCATGTCGGTGTAGCCGATGATGACGTTGAGCGGCGTGCGCAGCTCGTGCGACATCGTCGACATGAACTCGGACTTGAGGCGGCTTGCGCGCTCGAGCTCCTCGACCAGCGCGGCGTTGGTGAGCGCCATCGACGCGAGCTGGGCGATGCCGTGCGCGAGCCGCGTCTCCTGCGGCCCGAGCTCCGCGACGCGGCCGCGCCAGCCGATCACCTGGACGCCGATCAGCGCCTCGCCGCGGCGGAGCCCGAGGCAGAGACAGAGCGTCCCTCCGTGCTCGGCGATCAGGCGGCCGATGAGCGGATAGCGCTCGTCGTGGGGGCGCAGGTAGACGAGGGCGTCGGCGCGGAGCGCGGCCGTGAGGTCGCTGAACGCAGCCGTCGGCAGCTTGAGCGGCCGCAGCGCCTCCCAGTGATCGGCGACGAGCCCGTGACTCGCGATGGGAGCGAAGGCATCGTCCTCGTGGACCCACGTGGTGCTGTAGCCCGCGTTCAGCACGTCGGCGGTGAGCTCGCAGAGACGCTCCGCCAGGACCGGTGTCTCGTGCCACGAGATCAAGTCGCGGCCGACACGCGCGAGCGCGGCCGAGGTCTCGACCTCCTCGGTGAGCGCGCTCTCCGCCTGCTC
Organism: Binatia bacterium; assembly: GCA_041485125.1. Lineage (GTDB taxonomy): Bacteria > Desulfobacterota > Binatia > UTPRO1 > UTPRO1 > JBGPIT01. Next base: position 3,562 of record JBGPIT010000159.1, read on the forward strand.
GCGGACGAGCGCAGTGGTGAGGATCGCGGCGACCGCCTCGACGAACTCGATCTCCTCACGGGCGAAACCCGTCCGCATTCGCGAATACACGGCGAGGATCCCGAACAGTCGGTCGCGGCCGCCGATCACCGTCATGATGCCGCCACTCACGCCGAGCTCGGCGAGGAGCCGGCCGTCGCCGGAATCGGTAGCGGCGAAGACGATCGCCTCCGCCGAGCGCAGCGCGGCCGCGGCGTACGCGGCCGCGGCGCCGCAGGCGAGTGCGTCGCCTGGTCCCGCCGGCACACCGAACATGGCGCGCGGCTGCAACGCGCCGTTCGCACCGAGCTCGAGCACCTCGCAGACGTCGACGTCGAGCGTCGCGGTCACGAGCTCGGCCGTGCGCTCGGTCAGCATCGACGAGCCGACGCCACTCAAGCCGACTTGCCCGAGCGTCGCGATCGTCTCTTGGCGGCGCGCATGGGCCTCGCCCTGGATGCGGGCGTCGAACTCGCGCCGGCGCAAGCGCTCGTTCATGGCGGCCCCGACGACCACGAGCACGCCGCTCGTTGCCAACAGCAGCGAGTTGGTGAGGAAGAGCGGGAAGTCCGAGAGCGGACCGGTGAGCGGGACGCCCGCGACGTACAAGACGATCAGGAGGAACGAGGTGAGGAACGCCCACGACGGCGGCCAGGGCAGCAGCAGCGACGCCGCGAGCAGGACGAGGATGATGCCGACGTAGTACGGGCTCGCCTCGCGTCCCGCGAGCATCGTCACCGCGTCGACGTCGAGACCGATGACGATCGGGATCAGCACGGCGAGGAGGAGCGCGTGGCGCCTTCCGAACGGCGTCATGACGAGCAGCAGCACCAGCGCGGCGACGGCGATCGTCGCCGCCCGCCAGTAGAGAAAGAGCGCGGCGTGCGCGGGGAAGAGGATCGTGTCGAGATACGCGAAGGTCGGCACCAGCGTGATGGCGCACCACGCCGCCACCCGTGCGCCGCGCTCCGCCGCGACTCGTCGCGCAGTATCGTAGGCCTGTTCGATTGCTGGGTTGGTGTGCTCGGTCACTGGGGACTGCCTCGCGGGCGTCCGTCGTCAACGAGCAAGCGCCGTGCCGCGGCGACGTGGTGGGGCACACGAATCGCGATATGGAATTCGCGAGGATAGGCGCACCGGGCCGCTGAGGAGAGCGGCGCCTTGGTGCCGAGTCAAAGACCCGTCAGGAGCGCTACCGGCGTGGCGCGGTCCGCGGCCGCGCAGCGAAGCCGGGCCGACCCTTCGCGCGCGCGATTGCGGGGCGGACCAACGGCTCGCCGGCCGCCGTCGAGAGTCCGTCGCCGCGCGTCGTTGCGCACTCGCGACCGGCCCGTTTCCGGTCTAAGGTCGGCCGCAGCCATCACACACCGGCGGTCGCCGATCGCCGGTCGACATCACTTCACGGAGGCGAAGACACGGTGCAGAGGAACGATATGCTCGACGTCGATGCGATCCCGCTTTCGAAGCTGGAGTTCTGGGCCCGTCCGCAGGCGGAGCGGAACGCGGCGTTCCGCGCCCTCCGGCGCCATCGCCCGATCGCCTTCTTCGAGGAGCCGGAAGCGCCGGTGCCGCGCGGACCCGGCTTCTACGCGATCACGCGCCACGCGGACGTGCTCGAGATGAGCCGCCGGCCCGACGTCTTCTGCTCGGCACAGGGCGCGACGTCGATCCTCGACATGCCGTCCGAGATGAACGAGTTCTACGGCTCGATGATCAACATGGATGACCCGCGCCACCAGCGCCTGCGCGGCATCGTCTCGAAGAGCTTCACGCCGCGCATGGTGCAGACGGTGATGGACGACGTCGAGCGGGTCGCCGCGCGGGTCATCGACGACGTGATCGCGAAGGGTGAGGCCGACTTCGTCGCCGAGATCGCCGCCCGGCTGCCGCTCATCATCATCTGCAACCTGATGGGGATTGCCGAGCGCGACCATCGGCTGGTGTTCGAGCAATCGAACGTGATCCTCTCCGGCGGCGACCCCGAGTTCATCCCCGAGGATTGCGCCGACCCGATCGCGCGCTTCATCGAGGCGGGGGCCGCACTCTCCGGGCTGATGCGCGACCTTGCGCACCACCGCCTGAAGCACCCCGCCGACGACCTGACGTCGGCGCTCGTCAACACCGAGCTCGACGGCGAGCGCCTGAGCGAGGACGAGATCGCGTCCTTCTTCATCCTGCTCACCGTCGCCGGCAACGAGACCACGCGCACCGCGATCAGCCACGGCCTGGTCGCGCTGCGCGACTTTCCTAACCAGCGGCGCATCTGGGCCGCCGACGTCGAGGGCGTCACCCCGACCGCGGTCGAGGAGATCGTCCGCTACTCCTCGCCGGTGATCTTCATGCGCCGCACCGTCACCCGCGACGTCGAGGTCTCGCGGTATCCCTTGAAGGCCGGCGACAAGGTCGCCCTCTTCTACAACTCGGCGAACCGCGACGAGGCCGTCTTCGACGATCCGGAGAGCTTCGACGTGCGCCGCGATCCGAATCCTCACGTCGGCTTCGGCGGTCCCGGCCCGCACTTCTGTCTCGGCGCGCACCTGGCGCGGCGTGAGATCGGCATCATGTTCCGCGAGCTCTTCCGCCGGCTGCCCGATCTCGAGATCAGCGGTGAGCCGGCGCAGCTGCGGTCGATGTTCATCAACGGCATCAAGCGCCTGCCGGTCTCCTTCACGCCAGGCGGCGCGCGCGCGGCGTGACGGCCATGGCGAGCCCATCGATCGAAGACGTCACCGCGACGCTCACCGCCGCCGGGCAGATGTTCGAGATGGAGGAGCGCGTGATCCGCGGCGTACCGACGCGGGTCTGGAAGAACGCGCCGCCCTCGCTTCGCAGCGTCGTCGAGATGACCCGCCTGCACGGCGACAAGGACTTTCTCGTTTACGAGGACGAGCGCTGGAGCTACGACCGCCACTTCCGCAGCGTCGCGCAGCTCGCGCACGTCCTGCGCGATCGCATCGGCGTGAAGAAAGGCGACCGGGTCGCGATCGCGATGCGGAACTTTCCCGAGTGGTCCGTGGCGTTCTGGGCCGCAACCGCGGCGGGCGCGATCGTCGTACCGCTGAACGCCTGGTGGACCGGCTCCGAGCTCGCCTACGGTCTCAGCGATTCCGGCTCGACGGTCCTCTTCGCCGACGCCGAGCGCCTCGATCGTCTGACCGGCGAGCTGCACCAGTTCCCGAGCCTGCGCCTCATCATCGCGCGGGCGCCGCGCGGCGATCTTCCCGGCGGCGCCGAGCGTTTCGAGTCGGTGCTCGGCGTCCTGCCCGAGGCGGTCGAGCTGCCGGCCGTCGAGCTCGATCCCGAGGACGACGCGACGATCTTCTACACCTCGGGCACGACCGGCTTTCCGAAGGGCGTCCTCGGCACGCACCGCAACATCTGCGGCAACCTCTTGAGCTTGGGATTCACCATCGGCCGCGGCGCCCTGCGCGGCACGATCAAGGGCGGCCGGCCGTCCGACGCGCCGGCGCAAGGCTGCTACCTGGTCTCGGTGCCGTTCTTCCACGCCACCGGCTGCCACTCGATCCTGGTCGCGAACCTCGCGGCGGGCAACAAGCTCGTCCTCATGCACAAGTGGGATCCGGCGCGCGCCCTCGAGATGATCGAGCGCGAGCGGGTCACCAACTGCGGCGGCGTGCCGGCGATGGTGTGGCAGATGATCGAGCACCCCGACTTCTCGCGCCGCGACCTCTCGAGCTTGCGCGCGATCGGCTACGGCGGCGCGCCCGCCGCGCCCGAGCTGGTGCGGAAGATCGAGGAGCTCTTCCCCGGCCGCATTCCGTCGAACGGTTACGGTATGACCGAAACCTCGTCGGTGACGACGATGAACGCCGGCGTCGACTACCTCCGCCACCCCGACAGCGTCGGCGTGCCGGTTCCGGTCTGCGACCTGAAGGTGGTCGACATCGACGGCAGCGCGCTCCCGAGCGGAGAGGTGGGCGAGCTCTGGATCAAAGGCCCGAACGTCGTGAAAGGCTACTGGGGCAAGCCCGCCGAGACCGCGTCGACCTTCACCGCGGGCTGGGTGCACACCGGAGATCTCGCCCGCATCGACGCCGAAGGCTTCGTCTACCTCGTCGATCGCGCCAAAGATCTCTTGATCCGCGCCGGCGAGAACATCTCGTCGGTCGAGGTCGAGGCTGCGCTCTTCGAGCATCCCGCCGTCACCGATGCCGCCGTGATCGCCATCCCGCACCACGTGCTCGGCGACGAGGTAGGCGCCGTGGTGCACCTCGCGCCGGGCACGTCGGTCAGCGAGGACGAGCTGCGCCGCTACGTCGGGACGAAGCTCGCGGCGTTCAAGGTGCCGGTGAAGATCTGGTTCCACGACGGTCCGCTGCCGCGGAACCCCGCCGGCAAGATCCTGAAGCGCGATCTGCGCGACCGCTTCGTCGGCAAGCCGGCCGAGAAGGCATGACCCCAGAGGAGCTCTGCGAGGTCGCGTATCCACAAACGTACGCCGACGAGAAGCGTCTGCACGCGCTCTTCACGGCGATGCGCCGCGACGCGCCGGTCGTCTGGCTCGAGCCGCCCGGCTACCCGCCGTTCTGGGCGGTCAGCAAGCACGCCGATATCATTGACGTCGAGCGCCAGCACACGCGCTTCGTGAACGAGCCGCGCGCCGTACTCCAGACGCTCGACCGCGAGGCAATCGCGCGGGCGCTCACCGGAGGCAGCGCCAACCCGGTCCGCTCGCTGGTGCAGATGGACGACCCGGACCACAAGGTCTACCGCGCGATGACGCAGTCGCGCTTCCTCGCGTCGAGCCTTCGCAAGCTCGAGCCCGCGATGCTGAAGCTCGCGACCGAGTTCGTCGACCGCCTAGCCGAGCGCGGCGGCGCCTGCGACTTCGTGCGCGACGTCGCGGTCTGGTACCCGCTGCGCGTGATCATGACGCTCCTCGGCGTGCCGCGCGAGGACGAGCCGCTGATGCTGAAGCTCACCCAGGAGCTCTTCGGGCCTGAGGATCCCGACATGCAGCGCCGCGACTTCGACCCCAAGAAGATCCAGGTCCTCCTCGACTTCGCCGCGTACTTCAACGCCCTCACCGAGGACCGCCGCCGCGCGCCGCGCGACGATCTCGCGAGCGTCATCGCCAATGCCGAGATCGACGGCGCGCCGATCCCGGAGTTCGAACGCAACTCGTACTACATGATCATCGCCACCGCCGGACACGACACCACGAGCTCGTCGATCGCGGGCGGCTTGCTCGCGCTGCTCGAGCGTCCCGCCGAGATGGCGCGCCTCCGTGCCGACCCGTCGCTGCTCGCGAAGGCCGCCGACGAGATGATCCGCTGGACGACGCCGGTGAAACACTTCCTGCGCACCGCGACCGAGGACAGCGAGCTTCGCGGCCGCACCATCCGCGCCGGCGACACGCTCATGCTCTGCTACTCGTCGGGCAATCGCGACGAGGAGGTGTTCGACGCGCCCTTCGAGTTCCGCGCCGACCGCCACCCCAATCCGCACCTCGCGTTCGGCTTCGGCGCGCATCTCTGCCTCGGCCGCATCCTCGCAAAGATGGAGATCGAGTCGCTCTTCCGCGAGCTGCTCGGGCGCGTCGACGAGCTCTCGCTCGCCGGCACGCCCGCGCTCGTGCAGTCGCAGTTCGTCAGCGGCCTGAAGAGCCTGCCGCTGCGCTACCGGATGCGCTGACCCGGCCGCGCCGGTTTCACCCGCCGGTCAGCCTAGCAAGCCCGCAGGTCCCGTTGGCCCGGTGGGACCCGTCGGCCCGGTCACACCGATCAGGCCGGTCGCACCTGGATCGCCGGTGGCGCCGGTGGGTCCTGTCGGTCCAGTCGTTCCGCCACCGGTCGGCCCCGTCGGGCCGGTCGGTCCGGGTGTGCCGCCGCCAACGATCTGCAGCTGGCAATCGTCGGGCACGCCCACGAGCGCCGCGACGGGTACGACCACGCGCAGGTACACCGCTCCATCGATCGGCGGCGCGTCGAGCACCGTGGTGATCAGGATCGTATGAACGACACGCGGACCGAGACGCACCGGCACTTCGCGCGGAATCTCGAATCGCAGCAGCGAGCTGCCCGCGAGGTGCTCCTCGCTGTGCACGCTGACGGTGCAGGCGGCGTCGCTGTAGAGCGTGAACTGCAATGCGTCGTCGGCGTCGAGTGTACCGAACGACCGCCGCGTCACCCGGTACTCGACCGGCAGCGAGCTCGCGAGCACCGCGAGCGGCGCCACGGCGATCATCACCGCACAGGCGATCAACGCGGCGCCCGCACGCCACGGCAGCGGCATCGCGCCGCATCGACTCGGTCGAGAAGCCGTCATGAGCATGTCCTTTCGAGATGCATCGTATCGTGGTCACCGCATACGTTATATTCGCAACTATCGCGTGCGATAGCGCGTACGGTATCTTAGGTCGTATACGTAGAGCGCCTGCCACTCTCCTGTTCGTAGTCGTTGCGATCTGTTACGCGAGCTGCCGCGGCAACGGCCCGCACTTCGACGACTGGTACGTCATCGAGTGGCTTCGACCAGGCCGTACGTCCCTCGGGGCGGCGATGACGTCGCGTATCGTCCAGGCCACCGTTCGGCGACGCGCGCGAGGGTGGTCTCGGCGCGGGCCGCCGATCGTGCCGGCAGGCGAGGGCGCGCCTAGCGGCCGGCGAGCTGGCGCGTGCCGAAGAGAATCGAGCGCGCTTCGTCGGTCATCTCGGCGGTCGCGCGGCGCTTGTCGTCGAGGACGGCGAGACCCCGCTCGACCGCGGGGCGCGCCCGCAAGGTCGTCACCCAACGCGCGAGGTGCGGGAAGTCGTCGAGACCCACGACCTGCGCGACGGCATGGACCCACGGGAAGCTCGCCATGTCGGCGATCGAGTAGTCGCCGGCGAGGAACTCGTGGTCCGCCAGACGCGTGTCGAGGACGCGGCAGAGGCGGCGCGACTCGTTGGTGTAGCGGTCGACGGCGTAGGGGATCTTCTCCGGCGCATAGCGCAGGAAGTGGCTCGCTTGACCGAACATCGGCC
>JBGPIT010000160.1:0-10529 GCA_041485125.1 Binatia bacterium
CTGGTCGGCGCCCACGACGCCGACGGCAACCTCGTCTTCGCCGGCAAGGTCGGGACCGGCTTCACGCACCAGTCGGCGCTCGATCTACGCCGGCGGCTCGACGCGATCGCGCGGCCGACGTCGCCGTTCACGCCACGTCCCACCGGCCCGCTCGGACGGAAGGCACACTGGGTGGACCCGTCGCTCGTCGCCGAGGTCGCGTTCACGGAGTGGACCGCTGACGGCAAGATCCGCCACCCGTCCTTCCAGGGCCTGCGCGCCGACAAACGCGCCCGCGACGTGGTGCGCGAGATCGCGAAGCCGACCGCGGCGGTCGTCCGATCGGCGCGCGCCGCGACCGACGTCGAGGTCGCCGGCATCCGCCTCTCGCATCCCGATCGCGTGCTCTATCCCGACGTCGGGATCACCAAGCTCGAGCTGGCGCGCTTCTATGAAAGCATCGCCGACTGGATCGTCCCGCACGTCGCCGGCCGGGCGCTCACGCTCGTGCGCTGCCCCAAGGGCATCGGCGACGCGTGCTTCTACATGAAGCACTCGCACCTCTGGGCACCGCCCGCTCTCCGCCGCATCCGCATCCGCGAGAAGACCAAGATCGGCGAATACCTCATCGCCGACTCGTTGCCGGCGATCGTCGCGCTGGTGCAAATGGACGTCCTCGAGCTGCACACCTGGAACTCCAAAGAGGATCGCGTCGACCAGCCGGACCGCGTCGTGTTCGATCTCGATCCCGGACCCGAGGTGCCCTGGCCGCGCGTCATCGAGGCCGCCCGTCTCGTCCGCGCGGTGCTCGAGACGATCGGTCTCACGAGCTTCGTGAAGACGACCGGCGGCGTCGGCCTCCACGTGGTCGTCCCGCTCCTGCCCGAGCGCGACTGGAAAGAGTGCTTCGAGTTCTCGCGCGCCGTCGCCGAGGTGCTCGAGCGCCGCGATCCGAAGAGCTACACCACAGCGTTTCGGAAACGCGGCCGCGAACGGAAGATCCTGATCGACTACCTGCGAAACAATCGCACCAACACCTCGGTCGCGGCCTACTCGACGCGCGCCCGTCCGCGCGCTCCGGTGTCGGTGCCGCTCGGCTGGGACGAGCTCAGCACGCGCGTGCGATCGGACCACTACACGGTCCGGAGCCTCCCCAAGCGGCTGGCCTCGCTGCGCGCCGATCCGTGGAAAGCCTACTGGAAATCCCGCCAGCGCATTCCTGCGAACGCGGTCGACGCGCTCGACCGGATCTGAGATGCGGACGGTGCTGCGGTGGGTGCGTCGGTTGGTGGTGGCATTCCTCGTCGCCTCGCTCACGGCGGTCGTGGCGTATCGTTTCATCGATCCGCCGGTGACGCCGCTCATGCTGATCCGCTCGGCGGAGCGCCTCGGCGCCGGCGAGCCGACGGCGTTCCGCGCCTACTGGGTGGATCTCGACTCGATCAGCCCTGCCCTGCTGCGCGCGGTCATCGCCGCCGAGGACGCGCGCTTCTTCACCCATCACGGTATCGACGTCGAGGCCGTGGAAGAGGCGCGCAGCTACAACACGAGCCATCGCGGCAAACGCCGGCGCGGCGCCAGCACGATCACCATGCAGTGCGCGCGCAACGTCTTTCTCTGGCAAGGGCGGACCTACATGCGGAAGGCCCTCGAGGTCTACTTCGCCGTTTTGATGGAAGCGCTCTGGGGCAAGCGCCGCATCCTCGAGGTGTACTTGAACGTCGTCGAGTGGGGACCGGGTGTGTACGGCGCGGAAGCGGCCGCGCGTCACTATTTTCACGTCCCGGCTTCGGAGCTCGATGTGCACCGCGCCGCGCTCCTCACCGCGGCGCTGCCGAACCCGCGGCGCTGGAATCCGGCGGCACCAACCGTCTATCTCGCCGAGCGCGCCGCCACGATCGCGCGCCGCGCCGGCGCCGTTCGTCTCGAAGCGCTCGGCGGCAAGCCCAGCGCCGCCATTTCCGCTAGCATGGCCCGCACGTGAAGATCGGCACCTGGAACGTCAACGGCATCCGCGCCCGCCACGCGCAGGTCCTCGAATGGATCGAGCGCGACCGGCCCGACGTCGTCTGCCTGCAAGAGATCAAGGCCAAGGCCGAGCAGGTGCCCGAGGCGCTCGGCAGCCTCGCCGGCTACTGGTGCTACTGGCACGGCGTCTCGGGGTACTCGGGCGTCGGCCTTCACCTCAGCAAGGAGCGCTTTCCCGATCCGCCGGCCTTCAGTCATCCGTCGTTCGATCACGAGACGCGCATCGTCGAAGCGACGGTCGGCGACCTCGTCGTCGCGTCGGTCTACGTGCCGAACGGCGGCAAGGACTTTGCGGCGAAGCTCGCCTTCATGCAGGCGATGGAGGGCTACGTCGCGACGACGCACGAGAGCGGCCGCGCGCTCGTGATCTGCGGCGACTTGAACGTCGCGCGCACCGAGCGCGACGTACACCCGAAGGAGCGCAAGCCGAGCGTCATCGGCCAGCGCCCCGAGGAGCGCGCGCTCCTCGAGCGCATCATCGATCGTGGGCTCGTCGACGTCGGGCGGGCGCTCGATCCCGACAACGACGCGCTCTTCACGTGGTGGGCGCCGTGGCGCAACATGCGCCAGCGGAACATCGGCTGGCGTCTCGACTACGTGCTCGCGAGCGAGCCACTGGCGCGCCGTGCCGTCGCGTGCCCCGCGTTCCGCGAGTTCGGCACCAGCGACCACGCGCCGGTCCTGGCGACGTTCGAGGATCCCGCATGACGGCCGCGTCGGATTTTCTCGCCAACGGCGGTGAGATGGGCGAGCGTCCCCGCGGTCGCGCTCACCGCCTATGCGCGCATCCAAGACCGTCTCAAGGTGCTCTCGTCGGGCTTCCAGATGCACATCGCGAAGCCGGTCGAGCCGGCGGAGCTGGTGACGATCGTCGCGAGCCTCGCGCACGCGCGCGGCTAGTCTTCGCCGCCGCGGGCGCATCGGCATCCCGCTACCGCCAGGCGGGCGGCTCGGCTAGAGTCCGCGCATGATCGAGATCGGCCAAGACGACGACCGCGCGGCGCGTGAGGAGGTCGCTGCGGACGTCGCCACCATCCGCGAGCACGGCTTCGTGATGATCCCGGCGCTCCTCGACGACGCCACAATCGCGGCGATGCGCGCGGCGCTCGAGCCGCATCTGCGCTCGGAGCTCTTCGGCCGCAACAACTTCGAAGGGCATCTCACCGAGCGCGTCTACTCGCTCGTCGGCCTGCACCAGCTGTTCGTCGATCTCGTCGCGCATCCGCGCATCCTCGGCATCTGCGACGCCTTCCTGCAGCCGAACTACCTGCTCACGGCGTCGCAGGCGATCAACATCCATCCCGGCGAGACGCCGCAGCCGGTGCACAGCGACGATCTCTTCTACCGGATTCCGCGCCCGCGCGACGCGGTGAGCGTGAGCACCATCTGGGCGATCGATCCCTTCACGCGCGAGAACGGCGCGACGCAGATCGTTCCCGGCAGCCACGTGTTGCCGGACGCGGCGATCGCGGCACTCCTCGAGCAGATCGACTTCACGACCACGCCCGAGGGCGAACGGCGGCCGCGACCGCCGGGTCCGTTGCCGCCCGAGCTCGCGACGCGGCTCGAGGACGCCACGATGGCGCCGGGATCGGTGATCGTCTTCCTCGGCACCCTGCTCCACCGCGGCGGCGGCAATCGCAGCGAGCGCTCGCGGCTCGCGCTTTCGAACCAGTACTGCGAACCGTGGGCGCGGCAACAGGAAAACTACACGCTCTCGATCCCGCGCGAGCGCGTGCGGACGATGCCCGAGCGGGTGCAGCAGCTCCTCGGCTACAGCATCCACCCGCCGTTCATGGGCCACGTTCTCGGCATGCACCCGCGGCGCTTGCTCGAGCCCTGACTCGCCGGCGCTGATTCGCGAGCGCGCGGACGCGCTCGGTCGTCGCTTCCGCCGCGCGTACCGTTCGACGTATCCTCCGCGCGTGCGGCTCGCGATCGACCGTGCGCGCTGGCCTTGGCGCAACGTCGCAGAGATCGAGGCCGATGCCGCGCTGCAGGCGTACGGCGCGTTCCTCGCCGTCACGCACGTGCTCACGGCAATCCTGTGGGCGCGCGCGCAGCCGATCGTCGCGCTGCTCGATCCCGCGACGTTGCCGATCTGCTGGCCGTTCTTCGAGGACTGCTGGGCGTGGCGGATCCTCGGCCGATCCGCGCTGATCGCCGCGCTCGCCGGCTACGCCGCGCTCGCCGTCGCAACCTACGTGCTGTTCACCCTCGGGAGCGGCGTGGCGGCCGCCGCCTGGCCCGCGCTGCTACTGACGACGGCGTTCAAGCTGGCGATCCTGGTTCAGGACTATCGCTTGCGCTTGAACCAGCACTACATGGCGCTGTGGGCGACCGCCGTGTTCCTCTTCGTGCCTCACAAGCGCAGGGTCCTGCCGTACCTGCTCGTCGCCTTCTACGTCGCCGCCGGGTTGCTCAAGCTGAACGGCGAATGGCTCTCGGGCGCGGCGCTGCTCGGCAGCCGGCCGTACCTCGTGCCCGAGCCGCTCGTGCCGCTCGCCTGCGCGTACGTCGTCGTGCTGCAACTCGCGATCGCGCCGCTCCTACTCGCCGAGCGGCGATGGCTCTTCTGGCCGGCCTTCGTCCAGATCGTCGCGTTTCACGTGGTGTCGTGGGGTGTCGTCGGATTTTTCTACCCGACGCTGATGCTCGCATTGCTCACGATCTTCCCGCTGGTCCGCTTCATCCCACCGCCGCGGGGCGAGACCGACGCGCGCTTGGTGGCCCTTCTCAGCGGCCGTGAGACACGCTCGGCATACGTGGTCCTCGGCGCGTTCGCCGCCCTGCAAGCGTTGCCTTGGCTCTATCCCGGCGACGTCACGATCACGGGCGAGGGACGGCTCTTCGCGCTGCACATGTTCGATGCCCCCGTCGAATGCCGGGGGACGGCGACGCTGCATCGCGCCGGTCGCCCCGACCAGCGTGTCGAGCTGTCGACCGTGGTGCCGGCGAGGATCCACTGCGATCCGATCGTCTACTTGAGCCTGGCCAATAGTCTCTGCCGCCGCTACGCCGCCAGCACGGACTTCCTGGACCTCGACCTCGAGCTCCGCGCGAAGCATCCCGGCAACGAAGGGTTCCAATCGGTGGTCGACGTCGACGCGTTCTGCCGCACGCGGCCGAGCTACGACCTGTGGCGGCACAACCGCTGGATCCAATCCCGCTAATCAACGATCGACGTACACGACATCGTCGCGGGCTCGGCATCCACCGCGAGGTACACGCCCTTGTCCGGATCGTTCGTCTTCACTTTGCCCTGCATGCCGGGGAACGTCGTGCAGATGTTGAACGCCGAGCTGCCGGTGACGAAGACGTCGGCGGTGATCGGCCCCTGCCCGCCGGCGACGCCGCGCAGCGCGAACGTCATACCGGCACCGTTCATGACGACCTTGACGATGCCGTCCTTCAGCGCGGCCGCCACGATCGGCCCGTTCACTTGATCCTTGTCCTTGTAGACGAACTGGCCGGGCTTCTTCTTCTCCGTCCAGCCAATCGCCGGCATCAAGAACTGGCGGAACTGGGAAGGTGACTGACCGATGAAGAAGAACTGGGCGCCGTTGACGGTCGGATCCATACCGGCGGTCGAGAACGACTTGTCCTTCGACAGGTAGATCGCTCTTCGCTTTTCGGGTTTGACGTTGTCCTTGATGAAGAGCTTCTTGCCGGTGACGGGCACGTCGACGAGCGGAATGGCCCAGAGCGCGGCGGCACCAGCGGCAAGGACCAAAAAAGCGATCAGAGCTCGGAGCATCGGTTTGCGCATCGGGGAGCCCTCCTCGACGTGACCGATAGCGTGCATCGTCGAGCCGGGTCAAGAAAGATCGCCGAGGTGCAGGGTTCCACCTCCGCGAGCCGTGCCGATCGGCCGGCGCGTCGGCTCGCGGAGGTCACTACGAGCGCGGCCTCAGGCGGCGACGCTGTACTGCGGCGCCTCCTCCGCGATGAAGCCCTTGAAGGACGGTCGGCCATGGAGCGCCGCGACGTAGCGCGCGAGCTTCGGCCAGCGCTTGGAGTCGACGTTGACACCGGCGTGGCGCAGATTCACGAACTGGCTGCCGATCGCGACGTCGGCGATCGAGAGGCTCTTGCCGACGATCGTGTCGGCCGAGCCGAGCTGGCTTTCGAGGTAGTCGAAGAGCGGCGGCAGCTCCTCGTCGATCACCTTTGCCACCGCGGCCTCGTCGCTCGGTTGCTGAAAGAGACGCGGTCCGACGACGCGCACGAAGAAGATCTTCGGTCCGAAGACGTTCGCCAGCCCGGTGTCGGCGTACTCCTCGAGCCAGAGCGCCCGCGCGAACTCGTACGGATCCCGCGGATAGAGCGACGGCTCCGGCTTCACCCGCTCGAGATACGCCGAGATCACCGACGAGTCCGAGAGCGTGCCGCGCTCGTCGCGCCACGCCGGGATCTTGCCGAGCGGGCTCATCTGCTTGAACTCGGGCGAGACGTTCACCGGAATGACGGGGTCGAGATCGTAGGGAATTTGCTTCTCGGCGAGGACGACGCGCACCTTGCGGACGAACGGGGACGCGTTCACGCCATAAAGGGTAGCCATGCTGAGAACTCCTTTCGCGGTGAAGCGGCCGGCACGGCGAGGCGCGTCCTGCGCGCTCGCGTCCCGGTCAACGTTTAACCGATGGGTTAACTAAACCACCGGGCCGTGTCAATGCGGTCTCCGTCGCCCGCGCGGCGCCACGCCTTCAACGCGCCCGAACGTGGTCGTGAGCACGCGAGGGACCTCGCGGTGAGTGACGTGCGCGTCAGAGGGGGTCGGCGATGACCATGTGGAGCATGACGAGACCTCCCCGCGCGCGATCTCTCGTTCGAATCGACAAGGTCGCCGGGTCGATCCTACGGCCCAGGATCATGCCGTCAGGTCAAGACTGCCCCATTTTCGACCAATACCCCGACGTACAAACGTCGTGGCCCGCAAGAAGAACTTTGATTGTTGTTGACGGCTTCATGCCGTGGACGGTACGAGAAAGCGCTCCGCTCTCAATCAAGGCGCGCCGTCGCCGGAGACTGAATTGTCCACCTTCGCCAATCCGAGGTCTGCCATGACACCTGAACCGAAATCATTGAGAGTGGCGTCCGCCGCCGTCTTCCTGGCTGCCGTGCTGGTGCTGATGAGCTGCCAATGGGCAGAGGCCCACACCCAGACACCGACGCCGACGCCGACCGCCGTCGCCCCGACCAAGACACCCACGGCAACCAAGACTGCCGTCGCCCCGACCAAGACACCCACGGCAACCAAGACCGCCGTCGCCCCGACCAAGACACCCACGGCGACCAAGACCGCCGTCGCACCGACTCCGACTCACACCGCGACTCCAACCGCAACCCCAACGCTCACTGCGACCGCGACGCCGACGGCTACGGAAACCGCAACGCCGACCCCCACGCCCACCATCACGGCGACGCCTACGGAACCCGCGACGTCAACCGCCACCCCGACCGCGACGGACACGCGTACCGCGAGCCCCACTCCAACGCTCAAGCCGACTTCGACCGAGACGCCGACACCTACGGCGAGCGTCACCGTGACACCGAGCTCGACGGCGACGACGACCGCTACGTCCACGGAGACCGCGACTCCGACACCGCAGCAGACAGCGATCGTGCCGCCCCTCCACCACTTCCTGTGTCACGAGATCCGGCGTGAGCCGTTCGACAAGGTCCTCGGTGTCAGCGTCATCGATCGCTTCGGACAGAGCACGGTCGATCTCGTGCGGCCGAAGCGCATCTGCAACCCCGTCGACAAGAACGACGAAGACCCGGACGCCCTCGACGCCCCGGATCATCTCGTCGGCTACATCATGAAGCAGGAGTCGCCGAGCTTCCCGCGCCAGACCGGTCTCGTCGCGACGAACCAATTCGGCACGCTCGTGTTCGACGTGAAGAAGCCCGATTACTTCTTCGTCCCGAGCGCGAAGAGCCTGGTCGCGCCGCCGCCGGCGCTCGATCACGTGATCGACCACTTCAAGTGCTACAAGGTGCTGCGCGCGCGGACTCGGCTCACGGGGATCAAGGTCATCGACGAGTTCGGCACCCTCTCGATCGACGTGAAGAAGCCGCGTTGGCTGTGCACGCCTTCCGACAAGAACGGCGAGGGCATCATCGATCCGTCGATGTTCTTGCTGTGCTACAAGATCAAGGTCACGCCGAAGACCCCGGTGTTCGTGTCACCGGGCGAGATCTTCGTGAAGAACCAGTTCGGCCCAGACACGTTGCACGTGGATCATCCGACCGAGCTCTGCTTGCCGACGGAGCTCGCCAGTCCCTGACGGACCGCGCAACGCGGCGCGATTCGCGCTCGGCAGCGTCGTCCGATGTCGACCTGCCGAGCGCAGACACCTTCGATGATTCGGCCCCGACGCTACCGACCGACGCTCTCCGTCGCACTGATCGCGATCGGCTTCTGGCATGGGATTTTCGGCGTCGGCCCACGCTTCGTCTTCGCCGCGCCGGATCTCGTCCCCGAGATTTCCGATGTCGGGGTGTTCGTGAGCGACGTCGATCCGGGCGACGTCGAGGAGGGTTGCGCGGGCGGGCAGCTCGCCCGGCGACTCGTCCGCTTCACGCTCCGGACGCGCAATCTCGGCCCCGACGATCTGTCGCTCGGCGATCCCGGCTGCCCCGACTGCCACGAAAATCCCGGAGCGGCATGCACCAACCCGCTCTTCAGTTGCAGCACCGCCCACGGTCATGCGCACTTCAACAGCTTCGTCCGGCCGGAGCTGCTCGACGCAAACGGCACGGTCGTCGCCCAGGGCTACAAGTTCGGCTTTTGCCTCCTCGATTCCGACTGCGCGCAGCCGCAGTTCGACTGTACGTTCCAGGGAATCAGCGCCGGCTGCTCGGACGTCTACATCTCGGGTCTGCCGTGCCAGTACGTCGACATCACCGGTGACGATCTCGCACCGGGCGTGTACACCCTGCGCGTCACGATCGATCCGTTGAATCAGATCGCCGAGGCCGACGAGACCAACAACGTCGTCGAAGCACCGGTGCAGATCGGCGCCGCGGCGCGGACGTGCCCCGTCGAGGTCTCGAGCGACGTGCCACGCAACATCCCCGATCTCGGCAGCACCACCTCGACGCTCCAGGTGCCGCTCGCGGGCCCGATCAAACGCGTCAGCGTCGTCGGGCTGCGGGGGACACATCCGTTCATCAACGATCTCGAGATCCATCTCGTGAGCCCTTCCGGGACGGACGTGGTCGTGATGAACCGCGTCTGCGGCTCCGACGACGACTTTCATCTCGACCTGAGCGACGGGGCGTGCAGGCCGATCCTCTGTCCGCCGACCGACGGACAGGCTCACCGTCCGAGCGCTCCTCTCGCCGCGTTCAACGGTGAGGAGGCCGCGGGCACGTGGACCCTCAGAGCCTTCGACCGCGCGGGCGGTGAGGCTGGCACCCTCCAGGGCTGGGGACTCGAGGTTTGCGTTCCCGGCGTCGGCTGTCCGGTCTACACCTCGACCGACGGCCCCGTCGCGATTCCGGATCAGGGCGTCGCGATCTCGACCCTGACGGCGCCGGCCGGAAAGATCACCGATCTGAACGTCGTCGGCTTGGACGGTACCCACACTTTCATCCAAGATCTCGAGGTCCACCTCATCAGTCCGAGCGGCACCGACGTGACGGTCATGGATCGCATTTGTCACGGCGATCCGAACTTCAGCCTCGACCTCGACGACGAGAGCTGCAGCCTGCCGCCGTGTCCTCCGACCGACGGCCTCCCGCACCAGCCGAGCAACCCGCTCTCGGTGCTCGACGGCGAGGACGCGGCCGGCACCTGGACCCTCGAGATCTTCGACCGCGCAGCGGGCGACGCGGGGACGCTGAACGGTTGGGGAATTCAAGTCTGTAGCTGCGGCAACGGCATCCTCGATCCGGGAGAAGAGTGCGACGACGGCAACTCGACGAGCGGCGACTGCTGCTCGGCGACGTGTCAGGCCGAGATCGTCTGCCCGGCGTGCGAGGCCTGCGACATCGATACCGTGTCCTGCGTCGCGCGGCCGCGCCCGCTGTGCCGCGTCCCGGTCGAGCACGCGAAAGCGTCCCTCGTCATCCACGACAAAACGTCGAACGCGAGAGACGCCCTCACCTGGCGCTGGCTCCGAGGCGAGGCGACGTCGCCGTCGGAGTTCGGCAACCCCGTCTCCGCCGACGACTACACCCTCTGCCTCTACGACGCGTCGCAGGTAAAGCCGGCACTGGTGTTCCGCGCCACCGCACCCGCGGGTGGCACCTGCGGAAGTCGTCCGTGCTGGCAGGCCCTCGGCAAGCCGCCGGGGAGCAGCGGCTTCCGCTATGCCGACTTCGATCGAACCCCGGACGGACTGCAGACGATTCTTCTCAAGCCGGGCGCCGCGGCGAACGCATCGATCGTGGTGAAGGGCCGCGGCGACAGGCTGGTGTTGCCGTCGCTGCCGCTCAACCTGCCGCTCAAGATGCAGCTCCATGGTCCCGCCGGCGCGTGCTGGCAGGCCGAGTACGAGGCGGACGGCGCTCGC
>JBGPIT010000161.1:0-10471 GCA_041485125.1 Binatia bacterium
ATCAAGCACGCGGACGCGCACCTGCTGTGCTACCAGGTCAAGCTGTCGAAAGGGCTGTGCGCGGCGGGGGCGCCAGCGAACGCCGGTATGGCGTGCGCCAAGGAAGACGACTGCGGTGGCACGAAAGGCCAGACGAGCTTCTGCGTGCTCCAGCCGAAGTTTCAGGCGCTCACGGGCATCTTCGTCAACAACCAACTCGACGCGGGGCCTTTGGACACGCTGAAGGAAGACGAATTCTGCGTGCCGTCGGAGGAGAACGGCGCGTCGTAACCAGGATAGCCGGCGCGGCCCGAAGCGGACGCGGCGGCAGCAACGAAACGTGAAGCCACCTGTCGCAACGACCGCCGGCTTGATCCTGACCGTTGCGCTCCTGGGACCATGGGCGCAGCCACGCCTGGCGCAGGCCGGCCTCGTCACCATCGCGTCGACCGGCGCGCCGCGCCGGGCGGCGGCACGTTCGGCACCCACTTCGGCGTGCCGGTGATCAACAACAGCGGTCAGGTGGCGTTCACGGCGTTCACCAGCCAACCCGCCGACACCGACACCGGCGTCTATCAGGGAACGTCGTCGGCCGATCTCGCTGCGGTGACGAGGCTCGGAGGCGGGGTCACGACCTTGGGACACACCGTCGCGCAGAACGGCGGCGGTGTCGTAGTGTTCGCGGTCAACTCCAACACCGGGATCGTCGCCCGCAACCCGGGCAACAGCCCCCAGTTCTTGATCCAAGCCGGCGACACCGTGCAGCCGATCGGGGGCGGCACGATGTACACACTCGCCTCCGTCAGCGACCCCGTGATCAACGCCAAGGGGCAGGTCGCCTACGTTCTTGGCGCGAACGGGGGTCCGCCCGCACTCGCCGCCGTGTCCGCGGGCGGCAACCTCGTCGCATACACCGGCCAAGGCGACTTGTTGAACGGGCAGATCTTCAATCTCGGCGCGGTATCGATCGACGACTTGGGCGACGTGGTGTTCTTCGCCACCGCGTCGTACCAACAAGGTCCTCCGTTCGATATTCCGACGATCGCGACCTCCGCTGTCTCAGCCGGAATCGTCGATTTCGCCCTGCTCGGCGGTACCACCTTGACGAACGGTGAGAAGGTCGCGATCGACTTCTCGAATATCAACGGGACGTCGACGCCGATGATCAGCAAAGCCGGGATCGTATTCAGGAGCGCGTCCTGCGCCGGCTTCGTCTGCCCCGACGACGTCTTCCTCCTGCAGGGCAGCACGTTGACCATCATTGCCAGGACCGGCGACGCCGCCCCCGGCGGGGGCACGTTCGCGGTCCCGTCGGCCAGCCGTCCCTACCTCGTCTTCGACGAGCCGCAGATCAACGACAACGGTAGCATCGTCTTCGTCGGTGACACCGACGGCGGTCCCGGCAGCGGCGTCTACCGCTTCACGCAGGCGCACGGGCTCGAGGCGATGGCCCTGCAGGGCCAAGCGCCCTACGCCGCCGCCGTCGGCTTCCGGAACGCCGTCATCAACAACCACGACGTCGTCGCCTTCCAGGCGTTCGACGGCTCCGCCGGTAACCATAGAGGTGTCTACATCACCGACGGCACGACCACCGTCCGTGCCGGCTCCGACAACTTCTTCGGCAACGAGGGCAGCTCCACCGGCGCCTTCTCGCGGGCGTTCTTCGGATCGCCGGGCGACGGTCTGAGCCCGCTGAACGACAAGAATCAGGTCACGTTCGTGAACTCCGTCGGCTCGACGTCGCAGTCGGTGATGAAGTTCACCGTCGACCCCAAGTGGGTGCAGCCCGGGAGCGGTGCCTGGGACACGAGCGGCAACTGGACGTTCAGCGTCGAGCCGGCGAGCGATAGCATCGTCACGATCGCCGGGCAGGCTGCGGGCCCGCTGGTCGTGACCGGGCCCGCGGCCGCCGCCACGGTCTCGATTCTCGAGATCGGCACCGGTCCGAATGTCGCCGAGCTCGATCTCCAGAGCAGCGGCCCTCTCACCTCCACGGCTGAGCTCATCGTCTTTTCGAAGGGCGCCCTCGGCGGCACGGGAACGCTGACGACCGCGGACTTCGAGGTCGAGAGCGGGGGGAACGTCACCGGCGCGCTCACCCTGAACGCACCGGTCTTCTTCAATGCCGGCACCATGAACGGCACCTTCACGATCAACGGCGACCTCGACAACAGCAATGTCATGAACGGCGACTTCACGGTAAACGGCAACGTGACCAACGAAGCGACCGGATCGATCACCGGCAACCAGATGTTCAACGGCAATGTCACCAATGACGGCACGATCGGCCCGGGACACTCGCCCGGCACGGTGCACGTCACCGGCGATCTCACGCTCGAGACCACGCCGGGCCCGAGCGGGCCGGTCGGCTCCGAGCTCGACATCCAGATCGGAGGGCCGAACCCGGGGACCGACTACGACGTGATCACGGTGACGGGCAACGTGAAGCTCGCGGGCAAGCTCGTCGTGACGTTCATCAACGGCTTCACGCCGGCGGCGAACCAGACGTTCCAGTTCCTGCAGGGCGGGACCGTGACGGGGACCTTCGACGCGGTGAGTGGCGCGGACGTCCAGTACGGGCCGGCGGGTATCATGCTCTCACCGCCCACGGCGCTGACGGCGATACCGAAGGCCCTCGTCAAGTGCGGAGCCGCGATCACGAAAGCGGGCACGAGCTACACGAGCGCGCGCTTGAAGACGCTCGACGGGTGCGTCGCGCCGACCCTGAAGTGTGTGGAAGAGACCGCGGCGGGGGCCAAGCGCGACGCCTGCGTCGCCAAAGCCAACACGAGCTGCGGCAAGGACCTCGCGAAGGTCGCGGCCCTCGCGACCAAGCTCACCGGCGCGATCGGCAAGGCGTGCACCGGCGCGGTGAGCGTGGCGGACGCGCTGAACGCCGCCGGCCTGGGCTACAGCGGCGTCGGCGACGCCTGCACGAACGACTTCAGCACCGCGCTCAGTACGTTCGCGACGATCGAGCAATGCGTCCTGCGTGCGCATGCCTGTCGCGGCGAGACCATCCTCGACGCGCAGGCGCCCCGCACGAAGGAGCTGATGTTGCGCGTCGCGGGCATCGCACCGGCCGACCTCGACGCGCTCGCCTGCCTGCCCGATCACAACGGGACGGGCGCCGACCTCGGCGCGCCGAAGGGCGCCGGCAAGGCCGTGACGAAGTGCGAAGGCACGCTCACGAAGGCGGGGGACACGTTCCTCGCGAAACAGATGAAGAGCCTCGGCGGCTGCGTCGGCGCGGTCTTCGCGTGCGTGATCGAGAAGCCCGGGGTGACGGCATGCATCACGAAGGCGCACGCGAAGTGCGACAAGGCGTTCGCGGCAATCGACGCGGCGGCGACGGCGCTCGAGAATGCGGTCACGAAGTCGTGCGCGCCGCCGGCGGTCGCGTTCGACGACCTCAGCGCCGCGGCGGGTGTGGACGTCGGCGTGCTCGGGAGCGACTGTGCCGCGCTCGGCGTCGCCAGCCTCGTCACCCCCGCCGACTACGCGACCTGCCTCGTCCATCGCGAGACGTGCAACGCCGAGGATCTCGTGCGTTTCGAGGCGCCGCGTGCCGACGACCTCCTCGGGCTCGTCGGCCGATCGCTGTCGCAGCCGTTCTGCCCCGCGAGCTGACGATCCCATCCGCTTCGGCCAGCCAATTGCGTGACTCGAGTAGGCCTTACGTGAGTCGGACGTTGTGGACCGTCACGCCAAGTCCGCCGGCGCGCGACAACGGACCGTCGGCGGTCACGAGAGCGGCGTTGCGGACTCGCGCGAGCGCGACGTAGAGAGCGTCGTACGCCGTGAGCCGCCCGCGCAGCGACCACGCCTCATCGAGCAGCATGCGATGCCCGATGCGCTCGAGGCCCCAGTCGCGAAGGTCGGTGAGCGCTTCCCGGGCCCGCGATTCCTTGAGCCGTTTGGAGAGCACTTCGCGCCTGACCACGGAAAGCACCTCGGCGTCGAGTAGCTCGGGCGCCGCGACATTCCCACGTTCGAGCACGCCGGCCACCCGCACTCCCAGCTCTGTCTGAAGCAGGTACTCGACGGCGGCGGACGCGTCGACGACGATCACCCGCCGAGCTCTCGATCGCGGTCGCGTCGCACCTCTTCGAGGGTTCGTGCGGCCGGACGTCCGAGGTCGACCCGCGAGCGCTTGGCGAGCCGAGCCCGGAACTCCTCGTCGTCGATCTGGCGGCGGACGGCGTCGAGAACGACGTCGCGGACCGTTCGCCCGCGGCGCTCGGCATACGCACGAATCTTACGGTGCAGAGCCTCCGGGACGTTCTTCACTTGGAGGTTGGCCATGGGATGCCTATAGCATGCCCGCGGCATGCTCAAACAGTGCTGCGCTCGCGGCGGGGTGACCTCGAGCGTAGTGCCGACGTGGTGATGCGGAGCGCCGGCACCTACGGGCGCCGGCGCTCCGCATCGGTCAATCGGCTTTGTCCTTGAACTGCGCCGGCGAGCCGCCGACGTTCTTCAGCGCCGGTGCGCTGTAGACCGCCTCCCAGCACACGCCCACCGTGTTGACGAGCTGGACCGTGACGGGCTGCGAAAGCGGTGGAGACGGCGGGTCGAGGTCGGATCCCTTCCCCTTCCAGATGATCTTGGCGCTACCGTCCGCACCGGCCTTGAGAAGCATCTTCTGGGGCCCGCTCGGGGAGTTGTCGCCGTCCTTGTACTTGAAGCCCGTGGCGGTCTCTTGCCAGCACGGCACACCGTGGTGACAGCTGTCGCCGCCGATCGCGACCGACGTCATGACGAGATTGGCGGCACCGTCGTACACGCAGAAGGCATAGCTCGTGTCCGAGAGCGGGTTGCCGAAGTCCGCCTTCGAGGTTGCCGAGCCCTTGAGCCATTTCCACACCAACTTGTCCTTGTCGTTCTCCGAATACTTCTTGATCGCCAGCAGCGCTTTCTGCGCCGTCGCCGGCGCCCGGCAACCGACGACCGGCGTGGGGGCACACGTCGGCGTTTGCGCGCGCGCAAACCTCGGTGTCGCGATCGTGAATGACAGCGTCGCGACGGTTGCCGCGATTCCGAATGAAGCCGCTCGGGCAGTGCGTGTCATGCTCGTCCTCCTCGTGGGCTGGGGTCGTTCGAGGGGATAAAGCAGGACGCATGCCGCGCCGAGAGACTGGTGACGGCAGATCCGACGGCGTTCGCGCGAGGAGTGTTGGGGGATATCGCGCTGGCTTGGGGCAAAACGCTCAGCGCGTGCGCGGGTCGCGAGCCGTTCGACCTCATCTCCGCGCCACGATTGGGAACGGCGCTTCTCACCGCTGGGAATGGAGTACCTTATCGCTCACGCGATCAGCCACGTCGCGAGGCCGAGGAAGAGACCCATGCTCACGACGTCGGTCGCGGTCGTGAGGAAGATGCTCGACGCGGTGGCCGGGTCGGCGCCGAGTCGCTTGAGGGTCATCGGAACCAGCGCGCCGGCGATGCCGCTGATGGTGCAGCTCGCGGTCATGGCGACGAAGACGATGAAACCGAGCGTCGTCGCGTCCGGGTTCCCCTCGGTGCGGGCGAGCAGGTACATCGCGATGCCGGCGGTGATGCCGACGAGGAAGCCGTTGGCGCAGCCGAGCAGCGCCTCCTTCGCGATCACGCGGCGGCCCTTGCCGGAGGTGAGCTCGCCGAGGGTCATGCCGCGGAGCGCGACGGCGAGGGCTTGGCAGCCGGTGTTGCCCGACTGACCGGAGAGCACCGGGAGAAAGACGGCGAGCAGCACGAGCCGATTGATCGTCGACTGGAAGATGCCGACCACGCCGGCCGCGAGGAAGGCGGTCAAGAGATTCAACTGCAGCCACGGATGGCGGAAGCGCAGGCTCTGCGACCACGCGGTGCTGAGGCGCTCCTCGCGCTCGACGCCGACCATCGCGCCCGCTTGCGCGGTGAGCTCGAAGGCGTGCTGCTCGAAGAGCGTCTGTCCACGGACGACGCCGACCAGGCGCTGCTCGGCGTCGACCACGGGATACGCCGGAAAGTGTCGGGTCACGACGGCGCGCATGGCGTCGCCGATCGACATGTCGCCGCGCACCGCGAAGGGATCGCGCAACATGACGTCGTCGAGGCGCGCGTCGGGGTCGGCGAAGAGGAGATCGCGGAAGATCAGCACGCCGACGAGCCGTCCCTTGCCGTCGACGACCCAGCCGTAGGCGATGAACGCCCGCCGCACCATCTCGCGCAGACGGTCGACCGCTTGCCGCACGGTGAGATCGGGCGAGAAGACGGCGAGCGGGCGCTCCATCGACCGACCGACGGTGCCGGGCGGGTAGGCGTGATCGTGGACCCACTGCTCGCGGTGCTCGTCGGTCGTGGCGGCGAGGACACGGTCGCGCCACTCGACCGGCGCGGCCCAGAGGATCTCGACGGCGCTCGCCGGGCTCACGCGCATGAGCACGTCGGCGACGAGCGCGGGCGGCTCGTCGGCGAGGAGCGCGTAGCCCTCGGCGGGTCCGCGCTCGCGGACGTCGGTCGTCAGCTGGTCGATACGGGCGGCGTCTGTCGCGAGACTCTCGGGCATGGTCCGCATCGGGTAGCCGATTGCGGCATCGAGGCCAAGAAGGGTAGACGCGGCTGGTGAGCACCTACGTCTTGATCCACGGCTCGTGGCACGGAGGCTGGTGTTGGTACAAAGTCGTCGCGGCGCTCGAGCGTGACGGTCACCGCGTGCTCGCGCCCGATCTCCCGAGCCTCGGGATCGACAAGACGCCGGTCGCCGACGTCTCGCTGCGGACGTGGACGGAAAGCGTCGGTCGCATCGTCGCCGCGCAGACGGATCCGGTCGTGCTGGTCGGGCACAGCCGAGGCGGCGTCGTGGTCAGCGAGGTCGCGGAGGCGATGCCGGAGAAAGTCGCGATGCTCGTCTACGTCTGCGCGTTCCTGCTCCGGGACGGTGAGTCGTTGCTGCAGGCTGCGCAGGAGGACCGGACGTCGGTGCTGCTCGGGCACTTGGTTCCGTCGGACGATCAGAAGTCCGCGACCGTCCGCGAGGACGTGATCAGAGACGCCTTCTACGGTGAGTGCTCCGATGACGACGTCGCGCTCGCGGGCTCGCTCCTCGCGCCGGAAGCGATGGCACCCTTCTCGACACCGCTCCATCTCACGGCGGAGCGCTTCGGCAGCGTGCGGCGCGTCTACATCGAGTGCCTCCGCGACCGCGCGGTCCCGCCGGCGCTCCAGAAGAGGATGTACACGGCGCAGCCGTGCGAGCGGGTGATCACGATCGACACCGATCACTCGCCGTTCTTCTCCGCGCCCGACGAGCTCGTGCGCCACCTGCTCGCGCTGAAGCCCTAGCGCGACCTCGCTGGCGCCATCGGCACCGGAGTGTCCGCGGTGTGGCGCGGAGGGGGGCAGAGCGTCCTCAGCGGATCAGGTGGGCGGACCGACGGGGCAGGTCGGTCCGCAACCGGCGACCGAACTTGGTCTTCGCGCTGTCGTCGACACCCTTACGAGTAGCTGCCAGTTCACGTGCCGGTGAGATTGAAGGTCGACGACGGGGGGCTGCCGGCGTTGGCTTTGAATGGCGTGGCGGCGGCTCGGCTGGCGAAGCTGATGGTGAACGTCGACGGCGCGTGGAAGATCGACGTTACGGCGAAGTGAGTCGTGCTTTGCTATTCGCGGCGCCCACGCCGCAGGTGAAGACGCACCCAGTCTGGTCTATGGAGCAGAATTGGGGGTCGCAGGTGTAGCTGCCGACGCCACCGTCCTCTGTGCAGCTCAAACGAAGATCCCTTCCGGGCTCGCATTCCTCGCCGAAGCTGATTCGTCCGTCGCCACATCGCGCCGTGCTGCGGCAGTCGGTCAGATCGAAGGCGCAAGAGTCGGTACAATGGAGGTCACCTTCGGCGTCGAACGTGGCACAGCTCGCTCCGGCAAAGTCGTCGCCGTCGCACTCCTCAAAATCGGTGGCCCGGCCGTCACCACATATGCCTCGACGGGAACATTCGAAGGTACTGAATCGCGGTATCTGGACGGGATCCAAAAACGCGAACGGACGTGATGTCCGCAAGATTCTTGGTTGAGGACGGCAGGTGAGCGTACCGTCACCGTAGCCAAGAGACTGACACGAGGCTTCACCAACATCGTTCGTCGGCGGTACAGCAAGGAATGCCCCATCGCACACCTCGCTGCCTTCGCGTCGACCATTCCCACCCACGTTGATGCACCCTGTCCGGTCGAGAATACAAAGGAACGGATCACAGCGCAGATCCCCGGTCCCGCCGAGATCGGCGCATGTCAAACCGCGCAAATCATTGCCGTCACAGGTTTCTCCGCTATCGGCGACTCCGTTCCCGCATCTACTCGGGCTGAACCCGGGGCATAGCGTCCGGTCGACATGGCACTCCTTGCACAGCTCGACGCCGGTGTGGAAAACCGCGTTGAGCTCGCATGACAGAAGATCAGAGTCTCCGGCCACCGGAGCGAATCGAACGCCGTCGCATTCTTCGCCCTCTTCGACTACGCCATTCCCACATTCTGCCGGCCCTCGCGGCATGGAGCACTCCGAGAAGTCGAGAGACCCGCAATCAGGATCGCATCTCAAGATGCCCGTCAAGCCCAGCTTTTCACACGTGACGGTCCCGAGATCAGTGCCGTCGCACTTCTCGAAGGGTTCCCTGACGCCATTGCCGCACCGGGATTGGTTGTTTTGAGGAAACTCGCAGCCAGTGCGGTCGAGCTGGCATTCCTCGACAGCGGCAGTACCGAATGGTGTTCCTTGACCGCCGCCTCCTAGAAAACAACGAAGGACCCCCGCCACCGAAGCCGAGCGACTCGCACGACACACCGTCTGGAAGTATCGTCTGAAACGTATCCGGATTGAACTCGCACTCCTCACCCGGCTCGAGCCGGCCATTGCCGCACACTTCGTCGCACGACGCGCGGTCGACTAGGCAGTCATCCTTGCAGGTGAGAGTCCCAATTCCCTGGAAACCCGCACAGCTTCGGCCGCCGAACGCTAAACCGTCACACTCCTCACACAATTGATTGGGACCCGACAAGTCATCGATGACGCCGTTGCCGCAGAGCCGGGCATTGCACGCACTGATATCGAACGTGCAGTCGGCCGCGCATCGGAGCACACGGTGCGGATCGAGGCCGAAATTCGAGCAATTCCGTCCGGCAAGGTCTGCGCCGTCACATTGCTCGCCCAGGTCGACGCGACCGTCGCCACATTGAGCCGCTGCGCGATTGCTGGCGGAGCCCGAACCGCAGGCCGCAAGCAAGACGGACAGCAGCAACGATGCGATACCGCGATTCATTGCTCGCACGACTCTAATATTCATTGATTGGCTCATATCCGCAGCACGCCGCGGCGAGGGCGACCATCACCAGTGCTAGGGCGACGCACAATCCCAGCGACAATCGGTGGTCTCTAATCACGACACCTTTTTGCCGACATGTTCTCTTCGAGAAGAACGGCGAGGCGAGGCAACCCGATGCGGCGCGCTCACGTCGGTGGCCGCAGTGCGGCGACGCTCCTACGACGCTGTCCGTTCCGGTGTCAAGGTGCGAGGTGACGCAGGTGGGACGGCTCGAAGAGCGCGGCAAATTGACCGACCGCGCGTCGCCAGTCGCCTGCGGTCGCGGTCGGGAGTACAAGCGCGGGATTGAAGCACGGCTATGGCGTCGCGTCTCTCGTTCTCGGGCCGTTCCTCCTCGGCGCGCCGGTGGCGCTCGCCGCCACGACCTGCCGCGCACCGCTGCCGAGCCGCGCCGAGCTTCTCGACGCCGCCGGCGCATCGCTGCTCGCGCGCCACGTCGACCTCCGACTCGGCGGCTGGGCGTGGAAGAGCGTGATCCAGCACCGGCATCTGCAGACCGATCGCGACGTCGGTGCCGCGAGCATCGCGATGGGACTGCTCGCGCTCTGGGATACGACGCACGATACCGCCTATCGCGACGCGGCGGTGCAGGCAGGTGAGTGGCTGCTCCTCGCGGCTGAGCCGGTTGGGGATGGTCTTCGCTGGCCGGACTTCCTCGACAAGCCGGGCCGGCCATCGGCGACGCACTTCAGCTCGTTCGATGACGGCGCGGCCGGCGTCGCCGATCTGCTCTGGCGTCTCGGCGACGCCACCGGCGACGCGCGCTTCACCGACGCGGCGCTTGCCGGCATGCGTTGGGAAATTGCGCGCGCGGAAGGCGTCGGCGCGACGCCGTGCCCGTCGATGTGCAGCTGGCACTACACGGACGACGCCGGCGACCCGACGATCTTCACCGGCATGGGCCAGGGCGTCGCGGGGATCGCCTGGGCGTTCGACGCCTTCGCGGAGCGAACCGGCGACGTGAGCTACGAGCAGTACGCGCTCGGTGCCGCCGCGTATCTCGAGAGCCTGATCTCCGCCGACGGCGCGATTCCCGAGCAACCGGGCACGACAGGCTACGACACCGGCTTCTTGAACGGCTCCGCCGGCGACGCGTTCCTCTTCCTCCGGCTCTATCAACGCACCGCTGACGTGCGTTGGCTGAACGACGCGAATCG
>JBGPIT010000162.1:0-10441 GCA_041485125.1 Binatia bacterium
CCGATCGGACGGAGGCGCTCGCGCTCCTCGAAGGTCGCGGGGACGGTCGGCATCGCAAAGAGATCGACTTTCACGTGGGCTCTCCTCGACCGCGGCTCAGAATCTCTCGCGCAGCCATTTCGTGATGATCCTGAGCGCGCGCTCCTGGCCGCGCCGGTCCTTCGGTCCTTCGGGCCCGAGACCGAGATGATCACCGGCGACTCGGTGCTGCTCTTTGTCCGACGCCGGCGACTCAGCGAAGATCGCGTCGGTGTCGCAGGACAAGACGGCGTTGTCGCCGGTGTAGGCGATGACGAGGGTCGGGATCGTGACCCGCGGCAGGCAGTCGAGCGTCGCGGCGCGCGACGACAGACCCGACCAGGTGGAGAGCCACGCGCGCGGCGTCTGGTACTTCCCGAAGCCGGCTTCCAAATAGTTGAAGACGTCCGGACGCGGCGAGAAGAACGAGCCGTACGCGCGCTCGCTCGGGAAGAGCGTCGCATCGGTATACGCCGGGCTCGCCTCGGTGCGGTGGATCGCCATGTAGCGGCCGACGAGACCGCGGCGGAGCGCCCATTGGCGATCGGTGACGTCGCGCGACTCGAAGTCGCCGCCCGCGATCTGCCTGCGGTAGTGATTCTGCTCGGCCACGTAGCCGCGTGCGATCGCGTCGATGCGCGCGACCCGGTCGCGCTGCGCGGCGTGATAGCGGGAGAGGAAGTCGGGCTCGTAACGGCTCGGCTCGGGTGGCTCGCGGAAGCCGTTCGCCGGGTCGTACATGTCGAGCGACGGATCGATCGAGAGCGGATCGTTCTCGTCGGCGACCGACGGATCGATCACCGAGAGCATCAAGCGCCCCTGCCCGAGATGCGTCGCGAGCTGCACGATGCCGTCGGCCGGCGACAAGTCGAAGCGGTTCAAGTCGAAAGGGTCGCCCGCCGCCGTATCTTTCAACCGCCCTAGCGGCGGAGTCGCGGCTTGCGACTGGTAGAACGTGTAGAGCGCGCCGCCGCCGCTGTTGCCGAGGAAGACGACGCGCTCGAAGCCGCGCGTACCGCGCAGGAACTCGAGCGCCGCCGCGACGTCGAGCAGGAGCATCTCGTGGATGAGATTGACGTCGTTGTTGACGTAGCGGCCCGCCTGGCCGAACGCGGCGAAGCCGGCCTCGACGAGCGCCGGGATCGCGTAGTGGCGTTGCATGTCGCCGCGCGGGTGCATCATGCAGACGACAGTCCGTTCGCCGCCGCGCGCGTAGAGCGTGCCGTGCGACTCGCCGCGGTCCTCGGCGATGAGCGGCACGTTCTCGATCGTCGTGCCGCTCGGCAGACGCTCGAACGACCAGAGGCTCGGGCCGAGCGCCGTGTAGCGCGCGATCTGCGGGAACATGGCTAGCGCGCCGCCTTGCCGCTCGTGAGCTGCGACTCGCGACGGAGCGCGCCGCGCGCGGCGTCGGTCATGCGGAGCGGCCGCTGGCAGTCGACGTTGACGGCCTCGAGATCGTCGTTCGTCACCAGGTCCCACGCGGCCGCAGCCGCGGCGCGCGCCGCCTCGCCGGGTCCGTGCACGGCACCGCGCGGGTGCCACATGATCGTCGTGCCTGCCATCGGCGCGCCGCCGAGCGTGCCGGCGTGGAGGAAGCCGATCTCGTCGTAGTCGACGTTGCGGTGGTAGTAGGGCAGCCGCGCGGCCTCGCGATCCATCTGCACCGGGTGCGGCACGAAGTTGCAGAGCACCCAGCCCTCGGCGTGGAAGAGGCCGAACGCCGTCGGCGGCACGTGGTTCCGGTCGGCGAAGACCGGCCGGAAATCGGTGTTGTGGAAACGGAACGGGAAGAGATCGCCCTTCCACCCGACGACGTCGAGCGGGTGGTGATCGAAGAAGAACGACGTCACCTCGCCGGCGCGTTGCACGCGCACCTCGTACTCGGCCGCGCCGGTCGCGGTGAAAGGCGTCGGGCTCGGCACCTCGACGACGTCGGGATCGTACGGATTGTGGCGCCCGAGGCTCGCGTGCTCGACGAAGCCGATCTCCGCCGCCGAGTCGAGCACCAGGAAATAGTTGTCGGTCGCGCGCGGCACGACGCGGTAGGTGACGCCCTTCGGCACGACCAGGTAGTCGCCCGGCCGGAAGTCGAGCGGACCGAACTCGGTCTCGACCATGCCCTCGCCGCGATGGACGAAGTAGAGCTGGTCGGCGTCGGAGTTGCGAAACCAGTACGGCATCGCCGCCGCGCGCCGGCTGATCGAGATCGTGACGTCGTCGTTGACGAGGATCGGCAGCGGCGCGGCGCGCGGATCGCTCCGGTCGGCGGGCTCGAAGCGCTCGCCGTCGAAGTCGCCCGGCGCGTAGTCGCCTTC
The DNA here is from genome assembly GCA_041485125.1 of Binatia bacterium. GTDB lineage: Bacteria > Desulfobacterota > Binatia > UTPRO1 > UTPRO1 > JBGPIT01. The sequence goes on from JBGPIT010000162.1 coordinate 2,337, forward strand.
GACGCGCGTCCACCCCGTCGGCTCGTGGGCGCGGTAGAGCTCGGCGACCCGGCCCTGGAACCCGCCGCGCCCGATCTCCTCCTCTTTCAGGCCGTCGGGGATGGCGACGTGCGCCTGGCGCGGCGTCTGCCCGCGCGCGTGGTGGATCCAGGAGTTCTTCATCGCTCAGCCGAACAGCACGTCGTGGGCGTACTGGGTGTCGACGTACTCCTTCACCGCGCGGATCTTGCCGTCCCGCAGCTTGAACACGAAGTGGTAGTGGTTGCGGTAGTCGCGGCCCTTCGCCGTCTTCGCCTCGATCACGACTTGCGCGCAGACGGTGTCGGCCTCACCGATCAGCTCCTCGACGCGCACGCGCATCGGGTCGGTCTGCGAGTAGAGCGTGATGCCCTTCATGAAGAGGCCGATCACCGCGTCCTTGCCCTCGTAGAGGCCGGCCATGTCGGAGCCGGGAGGGACCCACCACTTCACGTCGTCGGCGAGCGCGTCGAGCGCGTTCGCATCGCCGGCGCTCACGAGCTCGAAGTAGTCCTTCACGACCCGCTTGTTCTCAGGTGTTCCCATGGGGTGTCTCCGTCGCGCCGGGCGCGACCTTGGGCAGCAACCAATCGTTGACCGAGCGCGCCAGCGAGGCATCGCCATCGACGGCGCTGGTGGTGAGACAGAGCACACTTGGATCGCGCGAGTCGACCGTCGCGGTCTCGGCATCGATCGCGATCACGCCGGCGACGTGCCGCGGCCGGCGCGCGCGGACGGCGAGCGCGAGTGTCGCGCCGTCGCCGCGGCCGAGAAGGCAGAGCGGAGCGGCCCCGTGCGCATCGTCGAGCAGCTCCGCGACGAGAAGATCGAGTTGCACGACGCTATCCGCGAAGCTCACCCCCTCGGGACGGCCGTCGAGATCGTGGCGAAACCACGCGTAGCCGTTGTAGGCGCCGCCGCCGTCCAGCCTCGCGTCGCCGTGGCCGCTCGCGAGAAACGGGTTCCGGGAGAACGGACCCTGCACGGCACAGAGCGAGAAGGACGGCGCCGCCGCTCGGCACAACGCGAGCAGCTCGTCGACGTCGCCGCCGTCGCCGTGCAACGCGATCAGCCACGGCGCACCGGGCGCGCCGCACTCGATCCGTCGCACCAGCTGGCTGGTGCACGCTTCGTCGACCCCGTCCCGCTGGTACGCGATCACGCCAGCTCCTTCACCGCTGCCGCCGCGGCGCTCTTCCCGGCGAGGTAGCCGAACGCCACCGCGGGGCCGAGCGTGCCGCCGCCGGCGTAGTAGCAAGGACCGGTCGGCGACGCGATGCAGTTGCCGGCGCCGTAGAGGCCGGGGATCGGCTTGTCGGAGGCGTCGAGCACCTGCGCCGACGCGTCGACCACCGGACCACCGTTGGTGTCGAGCGTGCCGGAGCCGAGGAGGATCGCGTAGTACGGACCTTTCGCCGCGAGCGGGTACATCGTGATGTTCGGCTTGTCGAGCTTCCACGCTGTGCCCTGATTCGCGAACGACCAGATCTTGGCGTGCCACTCGCGATCGTAGAGCTGCTCGCCGCGACGGAACTCGTCGTCGACGCCGCTCTCGGCGAAGCGGTTGAAGCGGTGCACGCTCTCGCCGAGGTGGCGGCCGAAAGTCGGATCGAGCCGGATGCCGCCCGTCTTCGGCGCCAGGCGCTCGAGACGCGCGTCGACCGCGGTCGCGAGCTTGTCGAGCGTGTCGGCGCTGACCACGTACGGCGCGGTCGCTCCCGCCGGCGGCAACGGGAACCGTCCCGCGAAGAGCTCCGCCGTCCGGCGGTCGTAGATCATGAAGAGGACGGCGTTGATCCACTCCTTGCGGTACGAGTCCCACGCGAAGTGGGCGCGGGTGCGCTCGTTGTAGTTGACCTTCTCGTTCACGACGCGGGTGCCGAGGCGGTTCACGACGATCATGCTGTCGCCCGGCGGCATGAAGACGTCGTCGGGCGTCGACGAGAACTGCAACGCCTGCTCGAGGACGATCTGCGCCCGCCACGCGCTCTGCATGTTGCCGAGCTTGGCGCCGACGGAGAGCGCCATCGGCACGAAGTCGCCTTCGTTGGTCGGCACCGCGCAGCCGCCGTGGATCGGGCCGGGCTGGTAGTTGCGGAGCATCTCCGGGTTGTGCGTGAAGCCGCCGCTCGCGAAGACGACGCCCCGGCGCGTGCGCAGGCGGACCGTCGCGCCGTCGGCGGTCTCCGTCTCGATGCCGACGATCTCGCGCCGCGCGTTGGTGACGAGGCGCCGCGCGCGGTGTGCGAGGAGGACGGGCACGCCACGCTTCTCGATCGCGGCGCGCAGCTGGCGCACCATCTCGTCGCCGAGACCGAAGGAGCCGTCGCTCTTGCGCGCCCAGAGCCGGCGGTCGACGACCTTCTCACCGCCGCGCGAGGTGTCGACGTAGTCGGGCAACGGCCCGACCATCGTGTCCGCCGTCATCGAGTGCAGCGCGCCCATCGCGTCGAGAGCGTCGACCGCGAGCGGACCGTTGTCGTAGAGCGCCTCGAGCAGCGCGTACTCGTGCTCGGGCAAGCCGAAGCGCGGGCGGTCGGCGCGGTAGATTTGTGGATACGCGTTGCGGGCGAGGTCGCGAATCGTCGCCTCGCGCGGCTCCTTCAAGCCTTTCTCGCGCTCGAAGCGATTGCCGGGAATGAAATAGACGCCGCCCGACTTCGCGGTGGTGCCGCCGAAGATCGGCGCCTTCTCGACGATGAGCACCTCGGCACCGGCGTCGGCCGCGAAGAGCGCCGCAATGCAGCCCGCCGCGCCGGTACCGACGACGACGACGTCGGCTTCTTTGTCGAAGTCGGCGCGGCGACCGCGCTGGTTCCACTTGACCGCCGCGCATCCGGCGGCGCTGACCGACGCCGCACCGGCGAAGGCAAGAAACTGTCGGCGCGAAACCGTCACGAGCAGCTGTTCGGAATCTCGAAGGGGAAGCGAACCATGGCGGCCCTCCGCGCGATTGGCGACGTCGCCGTAAATAGAACGTGTTCTAGTAACACGGCCCGCGCGAAGCCGACAAGCGGAGCGCGGCATCGCGGCGCTGCTGGAACAGTCAGAGGGAGAGAAACCTGTGGCGGCGTGAGTAGACCACCGTGTATCGGCGCGAGCGCTCATGCTACGTGCCTCTGAGCATGTCCCACCGCCGCCCCGCTCTGACTCGCGCCCTTTGGCTGAACACTGCAGCGCTCGTCGTCGAGCTGACGGCAGGTGTTGCGTCGAACAGCATCAGCCTCATTGTGGATGGCGTCCACAACGTCTCTGACGAGGTCGCACTCGGTCTCTTGGTACTTGCCTACACGCTTCGCGCCGGTCTCTCGGGGCGCTTCCTGCGGATGGCAAACCTTTTCAATTCCGTCGGCCTGTTCTCGATCAGTGCGCTCGTGGTGTGGCAAGCCATCGAGCGTGTGGCCCGACCGCAGCCGATTCATGCGCTCGTCCCTATTGTGGCGGGTTTGGTAGCTGCCGCTGCCAATGCGGCCGTGGCCTATACCCTGCGCGATGCGAGCCGCCACGATGCAGCCGTTCGCCTCGCATACGCCCACAATCTCGGCGACACCGTTGTGTCTCTCGCACCTGCTGCCGCTGGTGGGTTGACCTTGCTCACGGGCAACTCCGTCTTCGACCCGCTGGTGGCGCTGGGCATCGCTGCCGCCGTCATCGTCCCGAGTGTTCGCACCCTCGTCACGTCTCACCGCGAACTGATGTGGCCGGAGGACGTGGCGTGCGGACCACATTCCGGTTGAAGCGATCCCGTGTGCCCTCGAACTGAGTCACTACCCGGCATCACCGTATGGCGCGCGACGCCGCGACTCTCAGGAAATCGCGTCAGCTTACCGGGTCGCGGCGCAGGCTACTGGTAGTCTTGCGTCGACCACACCTGGCCGTTCGGCAGGATGCCGAAGCCGCACGCGACCTTCGTGTAGTGCGTGCTCGTCATGACGAGGTAGTGGCCGTGCGACAGGTCCTGCCCCGGTCCTTCGCTCCACATCAGCGCCAGGCAGGTGGTGATCGTCTGCGACAGCGTTCCGAGTCCGAATCCGGGGCACTCGGTCTGCGCGGACTCGCCGCAGCGGCCGAAGGCGCTGTGCGGTATCTGCGCGCTGCCGTCCGCGAACGCTTGTCCATTCACGCAGCTCTCGGCTGCCGTCCAGCGCGCATACGGCGGTAGGCCGACCGAGGCGCGATACTGATTCATCTTGTCGACGCAGAGCTGCGCGACGTCGCTCGTCGCGGTCTGCGTGGGCGTCGGGGTTCGCGTTCGCGTCGGGGTCCGGGTGGGTGTCGGGGTCCGCGTCGGCGTCCGTGTGCGCGTCGCCGTGCGCAGCGCCGTCGGAGTCGCCGTCGAGTCGAGCGGGGGCGTGGCGGTGATCGTCGACTCGGGCAGCGCCGGTGTCGGAGTCTCGGCGGTTGCCGTCGGCGCCTCGACAGTCGGCGTCGGCGTGGTCGTCTCCACGATCGGAGTCGGCGCCGGCGGCGGGCAGCCCTCCCGGTCCGCAACGTCGAGCGCGCACAGCACGTCCGTCACGCACTGATTCGCGACCGCGTCGAGCGACGGAGCGTCACCCGTGATCGTGCAGACGCGACCGCGCGCTCGCGCTTGCTCGAGACATCCGTTGACGCCGTTCGTGAAGCGGACGGCGGCGTTGGTCAGACACCGTACGTCGAGCACACCGGACGTCGCGGCCTTCGAATGACAGAGCGTGAGCTGCTTGACGTACTTGCCGGTGCACTCGAGCTTCGCGGCGTCGCACCGATTCGGCATGCCTGCGTTGGCGACGGCGGCATCGAGGCTTGCAGTGTCGTCGGCGATGAGCGCGTCGAGGATCGCTTGATCATCGTACGTCACACACGGCGGATGCAGCTCCGCCACCTCGAGCGCGCCCTTGTTCGGCACTCCGCGTCCAGTGAACTTCGCGGCCGCCGTCTTGGAGCACCGCTCGAGCGCCGCCGCATCCGGCCTGAGGGCGTGCCTGGCGTAGCAGCGCGCCCGCTCAGCGAAGGAGGCGCCGACATTCGTGATCTTCCGCGCCAGGCAGCGATTCACGGTGATCGCGTGCGCCGCCGTCGCGTGGATCACGAGCGCGACAGCGAAGACCGTGATGCCGATCTTGAATCTGCAATCCAACCGCCTACCCCCCACGTCCTCTCGCGGCGATGCCGCCGCCCGCCCACCACAATCGAACGGCCGAATCAGTGTCGGTCTTACCGACACTCGAGAGAGGTCGCAAGGCGAACGGCGCGTCAGGCCGCGCGCCGTTCGATCGTCATTCGGCGGCCGCGGTGAACCAGTCGGTCGTGTAGAACTGGCGGGCCCACTTGCGATACTCGCCGATCGGGCCGTCGCCGTCGCACAGCACCGGCCGGGCGCGGAACTTCTTGTGCTCCCAGATCTGGAAGTCCTGCGTGATCGCGTTCGACTGGTCGTCCATGTAGGCCTTCAGAAGGCCGACGGTCTCGTCCTCGCTGCGCCCGTCTTTCTTGCCGATGATCCCGGTCATGAACGCGGTCGTCTCGGCGTCGATCGGCGTCAGTCCCGCCTGCACGACCGTCGTGAACATCCCCTCATAACGCAGGAAGTTGAAGCCGAGGCCCCAGTTCTGCGCCTCCATGTAGAAGCTGTCTTCGACGCCCATGGTGGCGACGGTCTTCCGCGAACCGATGTTCCAGTAGAACATCTTGCCGTCGAACTTGTGGCTGCGGTTCTCCGGCATGTCCATCTTGTGGACGCTGTGGAAGTGCGGCCAATCGATGGCGTTCTCCATGATGTCCTGCGGGTGCGTCTTCACGGTCCAGACGTACTTCTGCCAGCGCGAGGTGAACGCCGGGTCGCCCCACCCCGCGATCTCGGGAATCTCGAAGTCGGGCGGCGCACCCTGATCGTGGAACCAGACGAAGATGATCCCGTTCCGCTCGCGCACGTCCCACGCGCGCATCTGCGCCTTCGGCGGCACCTTCTTCGCGTACGGCACCTCGACGCACTGTCCTTCACCGTCCCAGCACCAGGCGTGGAACGGGCAGCGGATGGTGTTGCCGACGACCGTCCCGCCGACGCCGAGGTGCGCGCCGAGGTGGGCGCAGAAGGCGTCGAGCACGCGGGCGCGCCCGTCCTCGCCGCGAAACGCGACCAGGTCACGGCCGAGGTACTTGAGCGGCTTGACCTCGCCCGGCGCGAGCTCGTCGGCGTAGAGGACCTGGTACCAGCTGTTCGGAATCCCGAAGGGGAAACGAGCCATGATCGGGCCCTCCATACGGCGCACCGACGTAAATAGAACGTGTTCTAGTAACACGCTCGGTGCGAAGCCGACAAGCGGAGTGCCGCAACGCTCACGCTTCGTTCTGCGACAGCAGCTGCCCGTCCTCCTTGGCCGTGCGGGTACCGATCGTCGGTGCCGGTGCCGTGCGTGGCCAACGCGCCTCGATCAGCCGAACTTTCGCGACGGATGCGAACGAGACCGCGTCGCCCTGATTGCCGCCCAGGATTTGGTAGGACTGCTCGTCTTCCGCCCAGTAGAGCCCGACGTGCCCCAAGCCCCCGTCCTTCGACTTCCGCCAGAAGACCATTACCGCGCCGACGCGCGGTGTCGTCTGGAAACCGAACGTCGCCCAGCTCCTCGCGCCCAGCGGATTGGCCGGGAGAACCTCCGCCGGCAGCTGCGACCCCATGCAGTGCGCGACGAAGAGGCCGCACCATGGAACGTCGTCATCGTCGTACGATTTGATGCCCAACGTCTTCGCCCAGTTCATGATCTCGGCCGAAGATCCCACGCCGGGCTTCTCGCGGATGCCGAGCAAGTGCACCGCCTCCTCGAGCCACGGCATCGTGCTCGGGATCTCGAACTGCGGGTCTTTTGGGATGCCGTCCTTGAACAACACCGCCCCCGTTTGCGGCCCGACGATGCCGTCGACCTCGAGCCCATGCTTGCTCTGGAACTCCTTGATTGCCGCGATCGTCCGGCGTCCGGGGATGCCGTCGAGCGGACCGGGATCGAAACCGGCCTTCTGCAATGCCTCTTGAATCGCTTTGATCGTCATCGCGAGCCTCCGTTCGTCTGGGCGCGGCGCACTTCGGTGGACGGCACTCGATAGTACGCGCGGTGCCCCGGGCACCATTGAAGTCGCGCCCAAAAGATGGCGGTGGGTCAGACTGAAGCAGTGTTTCGCGCGGACACGTCGCCGCGATCGCGACCGTTGCCGCCACGCGATCGCTAGTGCGCCGTCTCGATTGCCCGACAGCCTCCCGAGGCGTCCGTGACGCACGCCGAGGCCCGCACGCCCTTGCTCGGTCCGTTCGTCACCTCGAAGCGGCAGTACGCGGTCGCGTCGAGCGACCCGATGCACCCACCATCGCCCTTTCCGGGCGCGAGCGTCACGCTGACCGGCATTGCGATCAGCGGATCGCCATTCTCGTCCCGAACGCTCCGGATCAGGCTGACGCTCTTGCTCCCGGCATTCACCACGTCGCAGCAGATCAGGCTCGAGGACCCGAGCCGCACCATGGACGTGGTGAGGACCGAGCCCGCGTGCGCGGACGGCGCGGCAAACAGGATCGCGAGAATCAGGGGGGAAAGCGGGAGACGGCGGATCGACATGGCACCTCCTACTGGATGTGAGTGAGACAGCACGTCGGCGTCCTCGATGACCCGCTCAGCGGGGACGTGTCGAGGGAGGTGGCGCCGGTGCTCCCTTGAACGATGTTCGGCCGCAGGTCCCCGCGACGTATTCGGCGCGGTTGACAGCGCGACCCCGACGTAAATAGAACGCGTTCTACTGGCTTGGAGCCGGCAAGTCGTCACGACCCGCTGCCGCGACACCCTCCTTTTCGCGGCGCCGGAGGCGGAGGAAACCATTGGACAACCTCCCGTATCGCCTCTTCGACGCCGACAACCACTACTACGAGACGCGCGACGCGTTCACGCGCCACATCGAGCCGCGGCATCGCGACAAGGCGATCCACGTGGTCCGCGACGATGCCGGCAACGACGTCGTGATGGTCGGCGACCGGCCCTTCACCTTCCTGACCGAGCTGAACTACCAGACCACGGTCAAGCCGGGGTCGCTGCGCGAGATGCTGCGCACGCTCACCGAGGACCACG
>JBGPIT010000163.1:0-10377 GCA_041485125.1 Binatia bacterium
AACGTCAGCGATCACGCCTGACCGCAGGATCGTGTTTCCGTGGTCAAGGGCGCGAGCACATCTGCTTGCGAAGTGAGGCGGTTGGCGGCTTCGAGAAGCTTTAGGGGTCACTCCCCTATTTGCACGATACTTGTACGCTCAGGGTCGGCGGCGGTGGCGATCAGCGGGTTCCGCTTCAGCAGCTGCGCGTAGAAGGCGAGATTGCGCGCCAGGTTTCCCGCCATGTGTCGCGTCGCTTCGTTGGCGAGCCGCTTCGGACGGTCCTGCACGACCGGCTGGCCGACCTCGCCCACCCAGTACGCGGCGCATTCGGGTGGCAGCGTGAAGCCCATCCAGGTGAGCACCATCATGATGCTGCCCATCGTCGCGAGCGCGCCGTCCTCGCTGCCGGTCACCACGATTCCCGCGACCTTGTTGTAGAGGGCGCTGCGTCCGTCGGCGCGGTACTCCTCGTCGAGCGCGTCCATCCGCTCGATGAGGCGCTGCATCAAGCTCGACCGACCTCCCCACCATCCCGGCGTCGCGAAGATGACGATGTCGGCGGCCTTCATCTGGGCGACGAGGTTGGGCCAGTCGTCGTCGTCGCTCTCGCGGAAGCCGAGCCCGACCGGCAGCCGCTGGTCGGCGAGACGGACGATCTCGCCGCTCACGTTGTGACGGCGGAGCCTCGCGAGGACGAGCTCGGCCAGCTCCTCGGTGTTGGAGAGCTCGGGCCCGTGCTTCAACGAGCCGTTGAAGACCAGCGCTTTGAGCGCGGCCCCCGGCGCGGGCATCTCGCAGTCGACACAGGGTTTCGGCTTGTACATGTGGGCCTCCTCCGGCGCCCTTTCGATGCCGCGGCGACGCGATGGTTACAGGCGCGCGGTGCACGAGGTGATTGACGCCGACGCGACATGGAGCGAGCATCGGCTGGTGGCGCGTCGCTTCGGATGGATTGCCGTCGTGCTCCTGCAATGGGTCCTGATCATGCCGCCCGACGTCGGCGCGCCGTTCGACGCTTTCGCCTGCGCCGGCTGCGCCGACCCTAGGTACTTGGACGACGCCGCGCCGCTCGTGCTGTGGCGGAAGCTCGGCACCTTCGAGCACGCGGTCGCGTGCCGCCGGGCCCGCACGCAGAGGATGGTCGCCGCTCGCGACGACCGGGAATGGTCGGGCCTGCAGCTTTCGCGATGCGTCCGGAAGGTCCGTCTCTACCAGGGCGCGCTGCGACCGGGCGAGTGAACGGCCACTCCGCGGAGGTCTTCCACGACGGGCGTGTCGTCGCGCAGCAGCGTCGTTCAACGTCCATGCGTACTGACGGCTCGACGCACCTAGTCGTCGCGCTCGTGTTGCTGACGAGTGCATGCAGTGCGGGTTCCGCGACGTCACGTCCGCGGCCGTCGTCCGCGCCGGCCGAACGCGCGGCGCTCGACGACGGGGGCGCGTCTGCCGCCATGCATTCGGTGAATCGCCCCGATCTGCTGCCGGAGCGGGTCGTGATTCCACTGGTGCGACACCAAGACCTGCTCTTCGTCCGGGCCGCGATCGACGGTCATGACGCCGGCGAGTTTCTCCTCGACACCGGTGCCGCGTCGACGGCGATCGACGAGCGTCTCGCCGATCAGCTCGGTCTTCCCGAGATCGCCGAGACCTCGGTCGCGGGCATCCACGTGCAATCGACCGTCGGCCTCCGCAAGCTGTCGCGCCTCACCATCGGCGGCGTCGAGGTCGCGTCGGAGGTGACCGTCGCCTTGCCGCTCGACGACATGAGCACGCACGCCGGCACGCGGGTCGGCGGAATCATCGGCTTCCCGACGCTCGGTCCGGTGCCGTTCACGATCGACTTCCAGGCCGCGACCCTCACGCTCTACAACCCGGAGCGCTTCGTGCCGCCGAGCGCGAACGCCACGCTCCTGCGCGTCTACAACAACGCCCCTACCTCACCGCGACGCTCGAGGACGGCAGCGACGCGTGGCTGCTGCTCGATACCGGCGCGACCGTGCCGATCGTTCTCTGGCGGCCCTTCGTCGAGCGTTATCCCGACGTGCTCACCGTGCCGCGCAAACGCTGGACGCTGACGATCGGCGCCGGCGGCGGCAAACAGGTGATCGAGTCGGAGCTGCGCTTCCTCCGTCTCTTCGGGCGCGACCTCCGCGGCGTCACAGTCACCGTGCAGGAGCCGCCGGCGACGGCCTGGAAGCACTCGCGTGCGGCGGGCCTGCTCGGCGTCCAGCTCCTACGCGACCAACGGATCACGATCCACGGCGGCTGGCACCAGGTGTGGGTCGAGGGAGAGTGAGGACGTCGTCCCGCGGCACGCCGGGCGTGATGTGAGGCGCACCCAGCAGCGTGAAGCGGCAGCAGGTTTGCGGCAAAGAAGGAACGACGGGAATTCCCTGAGTCTCGTGCGGCTCAGCCCTACTGGCCGGACGCTGGTTGGTATGCTTGCGCTTTGCGATCTAGTTCGCGGCGCTGCTCAAGTTTCCCGTACACGAAGATACCGACGAGTGTCGTCAACGTCGTGAAGAAGACTGTCAGTCCCTCCGTGTGCAGACCGAGACCGATCAGCGCGAGAGCGCCGACGATGCCCACGAGGCTCAGCATGAATCCCAGGGTCTGTCCGCGGCGATCCTGGCGGACATTGTGATCGACGACTGTACGCTCAAGCTGCTGGCGGTGTGCGGCCTGTCGTTCGGCCCATTGCGACGACGCGCTCCGCGCACCCAGGGAAAGCGTCATTGTAGCGGATCAGGTCTTCAGGTTTCGGAAGCGGCCCCGAGAAGACATTGAGCTCACTGCGGAACGATGCTTGGACTTGCTGGGAGGGCTGGTTGCGCAGCGTAGCAAGCGCACGCCGCTTCGTTTTGCCCATCGGGGGTCTAGCGGGCGAACAACTTACCCTGTCGCTCGTCCTCTAACTGATCTTGGGCTTTGCATTGCGCGAACGCGCTGGCGATGTCTTCCCCTGTGATTCGCCAGTCGGCGTACAGCGCTCTCGCGTCAGCTTCTTCCACTGATCGGCTCATGTTGTACCGGGAAAACGAGTGGAAGACGGCGAGTAAGCGAGCCCAGCCGAATGAGGCGCGGGGCTGTGCGAACAGGAAGTCTGTCTGCATAGTGCCCACGGACAGAAGCCTACCGACTACCGTAGGTAGCTGCAAGACTTCCTTCGCGCATAGCTTCTTTACATGCACGCTGGCGCTTTTAGGCCGCTTCGCGCTGGTCCAGCTCAGCCTTGCTGACCCGCACCAGGCGCTTCGCTGAGGCGTCGAAACGCTCCAAGGGTGACGCGGGACGTGGGGCGGGGTCATCCTTCATCGTGGGGCTAGTGTAGTCGCCGATCCCCGCTGCCGGCAGTCTGGCCACAATGAATAGAACACTCCACGACCACGCCGGAACCCACGCAAGCTTGATGTACGTGCCACGCGCGGTCAGGAACGCGTTCCACGCTACGATGGCCACGCGCAGCAGCAGCATCCGCCGATCGGAGCGGAAGTTGTCTCGTTTGCGCGACCGAGCGCGCGACGTCGGATCAGCGCTCGGCGAGGCGGCCGTCGGCGACCAGGCGCACCAGGTCGAGCGCGGTGATCACGCCGCGCACGTGCCCGCCCTCGGTCACGACGACGCGGTGGAGATGACGGCTGGTGAGGATGCGCGCGACCTCGGTGACCGGCGTGTCGGGCGCGACGGTCAGCGTCTCGACCACCATGATCTCCCGCACCGTCCGCGGCTCGATGCTGCGCGACACCGTCCGCAGCAGCTCGATGGGATCCGGCGCCTCGGTCGGCGCGAACTCGTCCTGCTCGACGCCTTCGAGGGCCATGCCGGCGAGGCTCCGGTCGAGGCTCGCCGCGCGCACGATGTCGGAGCGCGAGACGATGCCGACGAGCCGGCCGTCGTCGACGACCGGCACGCCGCCGATCCGGTGCGAGATGAGGAAGTCGCCGAGGTCGACCACCGAGGTGTTGGAGCTGACGCTCAGCACGTCGGGCTCCATGACGTCACGGGCGAGCAAAGCCATGGCCGAGCGCATACCAACCGGACAGCTCTTGCATCAACCGGCCCGGATCGGGATTGTCGACCGATGACCGACGGCTCCCGCAACCAGGTAACGGCGGACACGCATGCGAGGCTCGACGCGCCCAAGTGGTTCACCGACGCGCTCGCGGCGCCGCGCCAGGACCGCACCGTCGAGGTCGAGGGCTGCCCGATCCACTACATTCAATGGGGCGATCCCGCGAAGCCTGGCGTCGTGCTCGTGCACGGCGGAGCCGCGCACGCGGAGTGGTGGAGCTTCACGGCGCCGCTGCTCGCGCGCCAGTACCACGTCGTCGCGCTCGACATGAGCGGTCACGGCGAGAGCGGCCGGCGCGAGGAGTATCCGCGCGAGCAGTGGGCGCGCGAGGTGATGGCGGTCGCCGGCGACGCGCGCATCATCGGCGCGCCCGTTCTGGTCGGCCACAGTCTCGGCGGCATGGTGAGCACCGTCGCCGCCGCGCTCTACGGCGACCGTCTGGCCGGCACCGTCATCGTCGACTCACCCATCCGCGCGCCCGACCCCGAGAGCGAGGAGGGCTCGCGCGGCCGCATGTTCCGCAACCCGAAGACCTACCCCGACATCGAGACGGCCCTGCAGCATTTCCATCTCATGCCGCCGCAGCCCTGCGAGAATCGCTTCATCATCGACCACGTGGCGCGGAAATCGCTGCGGCAGGTCGAGAACGGCTGGACGTGGAAGTTCGATCCGCGCGTCTTCATCCGCTTCTCGCTGAAGCCGCTCAGCGACTACCTCGCCGACACGCGCTGCCGGGTCGGCGTCTTCCGCGGCGAGCTCAGCTACCTCGTGCCGCCCGAGATCGGCGACTACATGTACCAAGTGCTCGACCGCAACGCGCCGATCGTCGAGATCCCGCAGGCGCACCACCACTTGATCCTCGATCAACCGCTCGCGTTCATCGCCGCGCTCCGCACGCTGCTCGCCGACTGGGAGCACAGCGTGCCGCGGAAGCCGCCGGTCTGACGTCGCGCGCCTCGGGTACACCGCTTCGGATCACCCGGTTCTATTTCACTAGCGCGGCCTCGCCCGACGCTGTGCGTCTGCAAGAATTTCGTTGACCCTCTCCTCGCGACTGCAGTAAGCGTCCGCAGCTGACGCGGCGGGCCTTCGCCGTGCCGAGCAGTGCCGTGATGACAGCAGCCGGGCGCCGTGCCGCGCTCGCGGTCCGAGGAGATCCCCATGTCGTTTGCCCGAACGACTGCAGCCGTTGTGCTCGCAGCCCTCACCCTGCTCGTCCACGACGCCGGCGCACAGACGCTCAGCAAGTGCGGCGCCGGCAAGAAGAAGTGCGTCTCGAAGAAGGTCGCCGGTCTGCTCAAGTGCCACGCCAAGGCGGAGAAGAAGGGCCTTGCCGTCGAGTCGACCTGTTTGCAGAAAGTACGCGACAAGTTCGACGGCGGCAGCGACCCGACCAAGGGCTGCTTCGCGAAGCTCGAGGCGAAGGACCAGAACTGTCTCACCTTCGGCGATACGGCTGCGGTCGAGAACCAGGTCGACGCCTTCGTCAACGAGATCATCTGTCAGCTCGATCCCGCCGCCGGCACCTGTCCGATCCCGACCGCGAGTCCGACCTGTCCCGGGCCGCCGACGCCGCAAGTGACGCCGACACCGCCGCCATGCGTGCCGACCGGCCCGGAGACGTGCAACAACCTCGACGACGACTGCAACGGCCAGATCGACGACGGTCTGGGAACGACGACGTGTGGCGTCGGCGGGTGCCAAAACACGGTGCCGAACTGCTCGATGGGCTCGCTTGTGATGTGCAATCCGGGCATGCCCACGGGGGAAACCTGCAACGGCATCGACGACGATTGCGACGGGTCCGTCGACGAGGGTCTCGGCAGCACCATCTGCGGCACCGGCGCTTGCCAGGTTACGCAGGCCAATTGCGTGATGGGCATTCCCCAGATGTGCACGCCGGGGCTGCCGAGCACCGAGGTCTGCAACAACGTCGACGACAACTGTGACGGGATCGTCGACAACGTCCCGCCCATCCAATGCGGCGTGGGTGTGTGCCACAACACCGCGCCGGGTTGCATCGGCGGGCTCCCGAATTTCAGTTGTACGCCGAACCCGCCGACGTCGTTGACGGAGATCTGCGGCAACGGCCTCGACGACAACTGCAACGGCTCGGTCGACGAAGGCTGCTGAGCCCGGGGGGCAAGTGGGAGCATCGTGCCGCCCGCTTGCCCCTCCCACATCGATGCCGGCTAGGCCGGCGCGAGGCCGATCACCCGCGCCCGGTACGTGAGCGACAGGCGGTACGGAATCTCGATCGCGGCCCAGATTCCCAGCTGATCCTGCGGCGGGAGCGCATCGAGCGCGAGCTGAATCCGGTCGTCGACGTCCCAGGACGATCCGGAAAGTTGCGCGCCGCGGAGCTGTGGGTGCTCGTAGAGGATCTGGAGGATTCTTCCGACGATCGCGAGCTCGTCTCTCGTGTCGTTCGCCCACGGCGTGACGAGGACCCCGAGGTCGAGCGTGAGGAGCGGTCGGGTGATTCGGCCGTCGGGCAGCATCCGCCGCGGGGCGCTCTGCGACTCACTATCGACGGAGATTCGGTACAAAAAGATCGTGATCGTCGGACGCGCCGGCTTGATCAGTTTTTTGAAGTCGTCGGGTGTCGCGACGAAAATGTCCGCCGCGGCGACGACGGTCGTCGGTATTCCCGCCTTCAAGAGATCGACCAGCGTGTCTCCGGCATCACGAATGACGTCTGCGGTCGCCATCGCCAATCACTCCTTCGAGCGCCGCGCGCTCGACCCAGCCGCGCTGGCCGTCGCCGCGCGCGACCTGGACCCACTCGCCGCGCTCGGCGAGCATGCGCAGCACGGCGCCGTTCTTGGTGGTGTAGTGCGCCGTGCCGCCTGACGACGGCTCGAAGCGCACGGTCGTCTCGTTCGGTGCGACCACGACGGCGTAGCGCGGCACGTCGATGGTCATGAGTCGATAGACGCCGGAGCTCGCGACGACGACCGAGCCGAGCGCGACGACGATCGCCGTCGCCTTCGCGGTGCGTTCCGCCGGCGGCACGAAGCGACCGAGGATGAGCACGAGGATGACGAGGACGTACCCCGCGCTCGCCGCCAGCAGCAGGCCGTCGGTCGAGACGCGGCTCGCGAGCGGGAAGAGCAGGCGCGCGTACACCGGCTCGTCCTCGGCGGTGCCGGCCGCGGTCTGCGCGAACGTCAGGTTCGCGCGCAGATCGGGATCGCCGGGGATGAGACGCCGCGCCCGCTCGTACTCGAGGATCGCGCGCCCGAGGTCGCCGGATCGGAAGTAAGCATTCCCGAGGTTGAAGTAGAGATTCCCGCTCTCGCGCCCGGCGGCGAGGATTTTCTCGTAGGTCGCGGCGGCGTCGGCATAGCGCTCGCTCGAGTAGAGGCCGTTCGCTTGGAAGAAAAGCGCGCTCGGGTTGTCGGCAGTCGATGGTGCGGGCGCGTTGCCTTCCGCGGCACCGGCGGCCCGGGTGCCGGCGAGCGCCGCCAGCGCGGCGACGCCGACGATCAGCGCGACGATCGACGCCGCCAGCGGCGGCGCCAGCCGGCGCGCACGCTCGAGCTGGCGGACGATGCCCTCGGCGCGCTCGAGGGTCGCCGGCATGTCGCGGTCGCCGTCAGCGCTCGGCGCGAAGCGCACGTGCTCGCAGTGATCGAAGAGGTCGCGCAGCTCGGTGGGGATGCGCTCGGCGAGCGCGTTCCGGCCGAGGCGCTCGCCGACGCGCTCGGGCGTGACGCTCCCCGGCGGCAGATCGAGCTTGGCAGAGAGATAGTCGCGCAGCGCGCTCGCGACCGCATCGTAGAAGGCGCCGCGATCGCCGCGCCCGAGCGCCGCGCGTGCGGCGGCGAGGGCGGTCCGCGCCTCCCGTCCGGCGCGGGTGTAGCGCGCATAGCCGGTGTCGCCGTGGAGACGCCGGCGCCGGCGATCGTACGCGACCAGCGCGAGCCACGCCGCGAGCGGGAGCAGCTGGAAGGCCCAGAAGGCGGCGCTCCGATACCAGCGCGTGCCGATCGGTCGCAGCGCGCCGGGCGTGTCCTTGATGAAGACGATGTCGCGTCCGAGCGACTCCGCCGGCCGCGCGACCGGCGGCGCGCCGATGATCTGCGGCGCCTTCGCGCTCTGCGCCGCGGCGCGGATCGTGATCGGAATCGCCGGATGGGTGATCGTCCGATACGCGCGCGTATCGGGGTCGAAGTAGCTGAAGCGAAGCTCGGGGATCGCGAAGGCACCCGGCTGCTCCGGGATCACCACCTGCTCGAACGCCTTCTCCTCGCCGCGCACGCTGGGAATCGGCGTCGCGCCCGCGTTCGCGGGTTGCGGCGCATAGACGCGGAGGCCCTCGGCTTCGGGAATGACCGGCGGCGTGACGTGCTCGAGGTTGCCGGTGCCGCGCATCGTCGTCGTGACGGTGATGGGGTCGCCGGCCTGCACGTCGAGTGGTGCGGCGCGCACGTCGAACTCGAACTTGCCGACGGCGCCGGAAAAGTCGGGCGGTTTGCCGGCGTCGGGGAGCGGCATCACGTTCAGGACGAGCGGATCGGAGGCGAGGTCGACGGACTCGCGCGAGCCGCCGAAGAATTGGCCGAAGAAAGGATCGCCGCCGCGCCCGCGCACGATCGTGTTGAGGCCGAGCCGTGCCGGCCCGACGGTGAGCTGTCCGCTCCGGAGCGGCGTCAGCGTGGTCGTGAACTCCGCGACTTGGACGGTCGAGCCCGATGCGCTGCGGTCTTCGTGCTGCGCCGGCTGGCCGAACTTCTCGACCGAGAAGCCCTCCCCGTCGAGCGTCGGGAACTCGACGTCGGTGACGCGTACCGCGCCGACCACGAGCTGGATCTTCAAGGGCATTCGCTCGTGGAGATAGACGTCGGTCTTCGGCGCGACGAGCGTGAGACGGAGCAGCTCTTCGCCGGCCCGTCCGTTGCCCGCCGGCGCCGCCGACGGTAGCACCTCGACCGTGACGTTCCCCGCGTCGTAGCGTTTGCCTTGATAGTCGATGGTGATCGGCCCGATCGCGTACGTCCCCGGACTCTGCGCGACGACCGAGAAGTGATGCGTGATCGACGCGTTGGTGCGGCCGTTCACGATCGAGAGCTGCGTCGACGGGCCGACGTAGCGGATGGTGAGGCCGCGTTGTGCGGGAACCTGCGGGGCAGGGACGTCCTGCGCGCCGGTCGCCTCGATCGCGAGGTCGCCGACGCGGCCGACCCGGACCTGCGACGTGTCGATCCGCGCATGCAGCTCGATGTCGGCCGCCGCCGGCCGCGCCGCGGCGAGGACGAGCGTCATGACGAGGACGAACCCGGCGGCGAGCGTGCCGCCTGTGCGCGGCGCGCGCGCCGGCGCTCGACTGCCGTGGTCGGCCGCGACCATCACCAATCCTGCGCCGGCTCCGCGACCGCGGCGCCCTGAAGGCGCTTCATCATTTGCTCCGGCTGCACCTCGTCATCGCGCTGGGCGTCGAGGAGCGCGGTCGCCTCCTGCGGTGACATCTCGCCCTCGCGCTTCTCGCCTTCCTGTGCCGCACTCGCCTGCTGCGGTTGCTGCGGCGGCTGCTCGTTGCTCGCGGCGCGCTGCTCGGGCGCTTGGCCTTGCTGGTCGTCCTTCTCGTCCTTCTTCTGCTCGTCCTTCTTCTGGTCGGCCTGCTTCTGGTCCTCGCCGCCTTGCTGATCCTCTTTCTTGTCTTGATCAGCCTTCTGCTGGTCCTGCTTGTCCTTCTGGTCCTGCTGCTGTTGCTTTTGTTGCTGGTCTTGTTGCTTTTGCTGTTCTTCGAGCTTCTTCTTGAGCTCCTCGAGCTTTGCGAGCGTGAGCTCGTAGTTGAACTTCGGGTCGGGATCGTTGGGCGCGGCGCCGATCGAGCGCCGGTACGCGACCAGCGCCTCGGCGTAGAGCTTCATCGCGTTCTTTAGGTCCGAGCCCTCGGCCGCGGCGCCCATGCGGTACTTGGTGTTGCCGACGTTGTAGGCGACGTTCGCGGTGCGCTGGTCGTCGCCCTCGGTGGGGACCTCCGAGAAGGCGTTCAACGCGTCCTCGAGCTTGCCCTGCTTGTAGGCCGCGTCGCCGAGGTTGAAGTGCAGGACGGGCGAGTCGGGCTGGTCGATGAGCGCCTGGTTGTACTTGCTGACGGCGTCGTCGAACTTGCCGTCGGTGTAGAGGCGGTGCGCTTCGCGCCCGGTCGCGTGCGGATCGAGCCAGCCGATCGAGGTGATCGCGACGAGGAGCGCGACGAGCGGCAGCGCCGTGCTCGTCGACTGCATCGCGGCGCCCGCCGATGCCGGCGCGCGGGCGGCGCGTGCCGCAGCGGACGCTCCTGCGTTCGCGGCCGCGACGTTTGCCGTGCGCCG
>JBGPIT010000164.1:0-10368 GCA_041485125.1 Binatia bacterium
CGCGGCCTCGGCCGGCATGCGCCAGTCACCGCGCGGCGAGAGCGAGCCGCCCGAGCCGACCTTCGGCGAGCCCGGCACGCAGTCGCGCTTGAATTGATAGGCGAAGAAGCGCCGCAGGAAGAGGATCAATGCCTGCTTGATCGCGCCGAGCGTGTAGCGATCGGCGAAGGCATGCGCCGCGAGCCGCGCGATCCGGCGCGGGCCGAAGCCGAAGCGCAGGAAGTAGTAGAGAAAGAAGTCGTGCAGCTCGTACGGGCCGAGCACCGCCTCGGTCTGCTGGGCGCTCTCGCCGTTCTCCGCGAGGAGCAGCTCCGGGCTGATCGGCGTCGCGAGAATGTCGCGCAACGTCGCCGCGACCGCGGGCTCGTCGCGGAAAACGGTGTCGGCGGCCCAACGGATCAGCGCCGACACGAGCGTCTTCGGCACCCCCGCGTTGACGCTGTAGTGCGACATGTGGTCGCCGCCGTACGTCGACCAACCGAGCGCGAGCTCGGAGAGATCGCCGGTGCCGAGATCGATGCCGCGGTGCTGCGACGCGAGCGAGAACAAGAGGAACTTGCGCGTCCACGCCTGGACGTTTTCGAAGGTGACGTCCTGCGCCTGGGCGTCGTGGCCGACCGCGGCGAAGACGCTGCGCGCGATGTCGCGGATCGGAATCTCGTGCGCCGTCGCACCGAGCGCGCCGATCAGCGCGCGCGCGTTGCGATACGTGCGGTCGGACGTGCCGAAGCCGGGCATGGTCGTGGCGAGGAGCTGCGCGCGTGGCATGCCGAGGAGGTCGAGCGCGTGCACGGCGACGAGCGCCGCCAAGGTCGAGTCCTGACCGCCGGACACGCCGAGCACTACCCGGCGCGTATCCTCCGGCAACGACACCAGTCGGCGCGCGAGCGCGGTCGAGGTGATCTGGAACACCTCGCGGCAGCGCAGGTCGAGCTTCGCCGGATCCGAAGGCACGAAGGGATGCGGATCGACGCGCCGCTCGAGGTGCTGGAAGACGGCGTCGGCGCGCCGCTCGGGCACCGGCTCGCTCGTCACGGTGCGGGCCGCGGCGCGATGCTGGCGCGCGTTCTGCCCCCACGAGGTCTGCCGCATGCGGTCCTCGACGAGCGCGCGCAGGTCGACGTCGGCGAGCGCGATCGAGCCGTGCAGCGCGAAGCGCTCGGTCTCGGCGACGATCTCGCCGCGGTCGGCGATGATGCCGTGCCCGTCCCAGGCGAGATCGCTCGTCGACTCGCCGAAGCCGGCGGCGCTGTACAGCTGCACCGCGACGTTCTTCGCCGCCGACGTTCGCACCAGCTCCTGGCGGTACTCGTACTTCGCGATCGTCACGTTCGACGCCGAGAGGTTCGCGAGCACCGTCGCGCCCGCGAGCGCGGCAAGCGTTCCCGGCGGTACGGGTACCCAGAGATCCTCGCAGATGTCGGTGTGGAGGACGAAGCCCGCCACGTCGGGATGCGGGATCAGGACGTCGGTGCCGAACGGCACGGGCTGGTCGAGAAGCGTGATCCCCGTGCTGCGCGCCTCCGCCGCCGGGCGGAACCAGCGCAGCTCGTAGAACTCGCGATAGTTTGGCGGGTACGCCTTCGGTGCGACCGCGATCGGCCGCCCGCCGTAGAGCGTCACCGCGCAATTGAAGAGGAGATCGTCGACGCCGAGCGGCAGGCCGACCGAGACCAGCATGTTCCACGTCGCCGTCGCCTTCGCGATCGTGGCGAGCGCGGCGAGCGAGCCCCGCAGCAAGGGCTCGTGGAAGAAGAGGTCGCCGCAGGTGTAGGCGCTGAGGCCGAGCTCGGGGCAGAGGGCATAGTGGGCGCCCGCATCGTGCGCTTGCTCGAGCAGGCGCACGTGGGCGAGCGCGTTGAACGCGGGGTCGGCGACCCGCACCTCGGGCACGCACACGGCGACGCGTGCGAATCCGTGGTCGCGGACGTCGAGGAAATCGTGATCGGCCGGCGCCATCGCTCGCCCCGTTATATCCGGACCCCGGCGCTTCTCGCACCTCCCGAAGCAGGGCGGGTGGCGGTGTCGATGGACGGCGTGCGGGCGCCGACGTATCCAGCAGCCGTGGCGGAGCCGGGGCTGCACATCGAGATCGACGGCCGCGGCCCGACCGTCCTCCTGATGCACGGCTTCGGCGGCAGTGCCCGGAACTTCGGTGCGCAGGCGCGGGCGCTCGCCGCCGACCACCAGGTCGTGCGCTTCGACGCCCGCGGCCACGCCCGCAGCGCCGCTCCCGACGATCCACGCGCCTACACGCCCGCGACGTTCACCGCCGACGTCGGACGCGTCCTCGACGTGGCGGGCGCGACGGCCGCCGTCGTCGGCGGTCTCTCGATGGGTGCGGGGATCGCGCTGCGCTTCGCGCTCGCCCATCCCGATCGCGTTCACGCGCTCATCCTCGCGTCCTTTCCACCCGGACCGGAGGGGCCGGGCCTCACCGGCATCGCGCGCGAGGTCGCCGACGTGATCGAGGGCGCCGGCCTCGATGCCGCCGGCGAGCGCCATCTCTGGGGCCCGACCTCGGGCCTCGACGCCAAAGCGGCCGGGCTCGTCCGTCGCGGCGTGCTCGAGCACGCACCGCACGCGTTGGCGCATACGCTGCGGGGGCTCATCGCCGAGCAGCCGGCGGTCGACGACATCGCCGGTGCGGTCGCGACGCTGGCGATGCCGGCGCTCGTCATCGCGGGCGGCCGCGACCGCACTGCTCTCGGCTCGAGCCGCGCGATCGCGGCCGCGCTGCCGCGGGCGCGGCTGGTCGAGATTCCCGGCGGCGGCCACGTCGTGAACCTGACGAGTCCCGTCGCGT
This sequence comes from Binatia bacterium, assembly GCA_041485125.1. Classification (GTDB taxonomy): domain Bacteria; phylum Desulfobacterota; class Binatia; order UTPRO1; family UTPRO1; genus JBGPIT01. The sequence goes on from JBGPIT010000164.1 coordinate 2,807, forward strand.
TCAACGCCGCCGTTCGTGAGTTCCTGCGCGATCTCGAAGCGGGACGCCTCGCCGGCTAGGCGGCGCCGTGCAGCGCGCCGGCGCCCGTCCGGACGCCCTTCCGCCCCGGGTTGCGCTCAGGCGGGCAGCGGAGAAGGAATGAAGCCAGCCATGTCCATCTCGGAAAGGCGGAACGTGAAGTTCAGCGATCGCCGTGACGCCGGCCGTCAGCTCGCGGAGCAGCTCCGCCGCTACGCCGGCGAGTCCGCCGTGGTCCTCGCGCTGCCGCGCGGCGGCGTGCCCGTCGGCTACGAGATCGCGCGCGCGCTGCACGCGCCGCTCGACGTCATGGTCGTGCGCAAGCTCGGTGCGCCCGGCCAAGCCGAGCTCGGCATCGGCGCCGTCGTCGACGGCGATCATCCGCAAGTGGTCCTGAACGACGAGGTGCTGCGCGCGGTGGAGATCCCGCCCGGGTATCTCGACGAAGAGGTGGCGCGGCAGCTCACCGAGATCCGCCGCCGGCAGGAGCGCTATCGGCGCGGCCGGCCGCGCGCGCCGATCGCCGGCCGGACGGTGATCGTCGTCGACGATGGCATCGCGACCGGCGGCTCGGTGCGCGTCGCGCTCCGCGGCGTCCGTTGCGCCGGTCCGCGGCGTCTCGTCCTCGCGGTTCCGGTCGCGCCACCCGAGACGCTCGCGGCGTTGCGCCCCGAGGCCGACGACCTCGTCTGTCTCCTGACCCCCGAGGTCTTCGGCGCGGTCGGCCGCTTCTACGAGGACTTCGAGCAGACCTCCGACGAGGAAGTGGTCGACCTTCTCGACGCCGCGGCGGAGGCGAGCGACGCGGCAGGCGGCGGTCCGCTGTCGCACTAGGCGACCCGCCTCGCGTCACGGCGCTGCGCCGTGTGGACCGGGCGCGCGATCAGTGCAGGACGCGCGCCGCCGCGGCCGGTTGCGCCGGCGCCACGCGCTCGTCGAGGAGCCGCGTCACGTCCGTGAAGTCGACCGGCTTGATGAGGTGATGATCGAACCCGGCGTCGGCGCTGCGGCGTTGATCGGCTTCGGTGCCGTAGCCGGAGAGCGCGACCAGCAAGGTCGAGCGGCAGGAGGGATGCGCGCGCAAGCAGCGCGCGACCTCGAAGCCGTCCATCCCCGGCAGGCCGATATCGATGAACGCGACCGCGGGCGAGAAGTCCTCGACGAGGGCGAGCGCGGCGGTACCGGAGGCCGCCGCGTGGACGGTGTGGCCGTTCAGCTCGAGCAGCATCTTGAAGCTGTCCGCCGTGTCGAGGTTGTCCTCGACGAGGAGGATCGCGAGCCGCGTCTTGGGCTCGGCGGTCACGGCCGGCCGCTCGGTCTCGCGTGCCGAGTGCGCGACGGCGGGAAGCGTGACGGTGAACTCGCTGCCGTGTCCCGGGCCGGCGCTCCGCGCCTCGATGCGGCCGCCGTGGAGATCCACCAGCTGGCGCGCGAGCGTCAGGCCGATGCCGAGGCCCCCCTGCGTGCGGTCGGCCGACGTCAATCCCTGGACGAAGAGGTCGAAGACGCGCGGCAGAAGGTCGGCCGGGATGCCGATCCCGTTATCACTGACGCGGATCACCGCCTGCCCGTCGGCGAGCTCGGTCGCGATGCGGAGCGCGCCGCCGCTCGGCGTGAACTTCGAGGCGTTGCCGATCAGGTTGGCGACGACCTGGATGAGCCGCGCCGGGTCGGCGTCGAGCGTGATCGGCGACCGCGCGTTGGTGATCGCGAGTGATTGGCTCTTGGTCTCGATCGCCGGCCGGACCTGGTCGACCGCATGGTCGACGATCTCGGCGAGGTCGACGATCTGGCGACGCAGGCGCACCGTGCCGCGCGTGATGCGCGAGACGTCGAGGAGATCGTCGACCAGGCGCGTGAGGTGGGTCACCTGGCGCTGGATCATGCCGACCGCGCGCAGCAGTCGCGGCTCCGGCGGCCCGACGAGCTGCAGCACCTCGACCGCATTGCGGATCGGGCCGAGCGGGTTCCGGAGCTCGTGTGCCAGCATGGCGAGGAACTCGTCCTTGCGCCGGTCCGCGTCTCTGAGAGCGCTCATCAAGCGGTGCTGCTCCGCCTCCGCGGCCCGCCGGTCGGTGATGTCGCGGGCGATCTTCGAGGCGCCGACCACCGCGCCGGTCGCGTCGCGGATCGGTGAGACGGTGAGTGAGACGGCGATCTGATCGCCGTTCTTGCAGAGCCGCTCGGTCTCGTAGTGCTCGATGCGCTCGCCGCTCGCGACGCGCTCGAGGATGGCGTTGACGTCGTCCCGACGGCCCTGCGGCACCAGCATCGAGATGTGCCGGCCGACGATCTCGGCGGCCGTATAGCCGAAGATCCGTTCCGCGCCGGCGTTCCAGCTGCGGATCACGCCGTGCAGATCCTTGCCGACGATCGCGTCGTCCGAGGAGGCGACGATCGCCGCCAGGTGCGCCTGCTCGACGCGCGCGACCGAGACTTGGCGGATCGTGCTGCGCGCCAAGGCGGCGATGGCGGCGAGGAACGTGCTCACGACCAGGAATCCGACCGCGACGACGCGGTCGGCGAGCGCGTCGATCGCGAAGGAGTCGCGCGGCGCGATGAACCCGTAGTCGATGATGCAGAAAGCCGCGACCACGACGAGCAGGCCGGGCATCAGGCCGCCGAACAGCGCCGCCAGCGTCGCGACCAGGTAGAAGGTCGTCCAGTTCGCGCGGCTGCCGGTGAGGGGATCGAGCGCGAGGCGAATGACGACGGCAACGGCCAGCAACAGCAGCGCGAAACCGAAGCGCTGGACGGCTGGCCGCTCTGCGGCGATCGTGGCAGTCAGTCGGGTCTTCAGCGCCTGAATCGTCACACCTCGGAAATGCCGTGCCACGTCACATCTTTCATAGCCGCGTCGGCGGGGCGAGCGGAAATCGACGACGCTGGATCGCGACGTGCGGCCGCGTGGATGTAGAGCGCCGCGCGGTCGACCGGTCCGCGCTGCGGCGCCGGCGGCGTCATCGCGTAGGTGATCGGCTGGAAGTGGTCGCGCAATTGGCGCTCCGGATTGTAGACGCTGCGGAACTTCCAGATCATGCGCAGGAAGTTCGTTTGGCCGCGGAGTGCGAGACGGGCGGCGATGCGCCCGGTGATGGCGAGCGCGCGCACGCCGAGGTGCTTGCGGTTGAGGATACCCTGCGTCTTCACCAACCGCGGCGCGACGAGCTCGCCCTCGCCGCGCACGACGCAGTCGACGGCGCCCTCGGCGTGGTCGAGGATCTCACGCGCGACGAACGACGCGCTGTGGCCGCCGACGAAGACGAAGCACTCCGGCCGCGCGCGCTTCGCGAGCCGCGCCAGATCGATCACCTCGGGAACGTTGGCGAGATAGTTCACCGAGAAGCCGACGGCGCGCGGCGCGAAGTCGCCGAGCGCGCGCGCGAGGTCGTCGTGCGAGAAGAGCTGAAGATCGAGCAGGCGGACCTCGTGGCCGGCCGCGAGGAGCGCCGCCGCGACCCGCTCGACGCCGAGCGGCTCGAGGCGCAGGTAGATCTCGCTGTACATGAGCGGGCTCGGGTGGACGAGCAAGACGCGCATGCGCTTCTCCTTCAATTGCAGCCGCACGCCGGCCCATGTCGACGCCGCCGCTCCGCTTAGCGCCTTCGGGAGTGGGTAAACTGCCACTACGCCGCGCCGGGGGAAAGGGGAGAGGTCAGCCGTGGCGGTGACGATGGTGCACGTCGGGGAAGTGCGCGTGCGTGTGCGTCAACGGCGCGTGTCGATGCGGGTGCGAGTGCGGCTCGCCGGTGCCCGCCGGATGGGCGTGTCGATGGTGCTCGTCGTGGACGTGGAGGTGCTCGTGCTCGAGCGCCTCGTGGGTATGCGGGTGGGCGTGACGCTCCCAGAGGAGGAGCGCGACTCCGCCGGCCGTGCTGAGCGCCGCGAGGGCGTGCGTGAGCGTCGGCCGTTCGCGCAGGAGCGCGATCGAGAGCACGGCCCCGATGAAAGGCGCCACCGCGAAGTACGCCGCCTCGCGCGCGCTGCCGAGGATGCGGAGCGCTCGGATCGCGAGCACCAGGCTCACGCCGTAGCTGGCGCCGCCGACGACGAGTGCCGCCGCGACGATGCCGGCGGGCGGTAGGCGCTCGCCGCTCGCGAGCGCGAGGAGCAGCAATGCGGCGCCCGCCACCGAGGTCTTGATGCGTGCGAGCGCCACCGGGTCGCCGAACGAGAGCCGCTGGCTCAGGTTGGTGTCGAGCGCCCAGCACAGGCAGGCGCCGGCGATCGCGGCGGTGCCGGCGAGATCGGCGCCGAGCGGACCGGCATCGAGCGACAGCAGCGCGGCACCGGCGACGATCGCGAGCGCGCCGAGCGCTTGGCGCGCTCCGAGGTGCTCGCCGAAGAGCGCCGTCGCGAGGAGGATCGTGAACGGGGCCTCCAAGTTGAGGAGGAGCGAGCCTGCCGTGCCGGAGACCGACCGCAAGCCGGTCAACATCAGCACCGGGCCGAGCATGCCGCCCGCGACGACCATCGCGGCGATCGCGGGCAGGTCGGCGACCCCGAAGCGGGCCTCCCGAGGTGCGTCGGGGCCGCCGAGTCGCGTGCGGGCGCGGTCGAAGGCAAGGAGGCCGAGCGCGGCGCCGGCGTAGAGCAGGCCCGCGAGCACGACCGGTCCGGTCGACGGCAAGAGGAGCTTCGCCAGCGGCGCGCTCGCGCCGAAGAGCGCCGCCGCCGTGACGGCGAGCGCGATGCCTCGGTGTCCCGCGCTCCAACGCGATCGCGATGACTCGACGATAGTCGCGAGTATACTAGCTCGATGGCGTCGCGCGATCCCCAGCAGGCAAACGTTGCCGCCGCTCCGGCGGCGGGAACGGCGCGCGACCCCGTGTGCGGCATGCGCGTCGATCCCGCCACTGCCAAGATCAGCGCCGAGCATGGCGGGAGGCGCGCCTTCTTCTGCGGCCCGCGTTGCCGCGAGCGCTTCCTTGCCGATCCTTCGCGCTACGACACCGTCACGGGAAACGCTGTCGATGCCGCCGGCGCCGGCGAGCCGGGGCGCGACGGCGACGCGCCAGCCGCCGGGGGAGGCGGCGGCTACACGTGCCCCATGCACCCCGAGGTGCGCGCCGATGGGCCCGGCCCCTGTCCGGATTGCGGCATGGCGCTCGAGCCCGTCGTCGCGGGGCCCACGATCCGTACCGAGTACGTCTGCCCGATGCATCCCGAGATCGTCCGCGACGCGCCCGGGACGTGTCCGATCTGCGGCATGGCGCTCGAGCGGCGTACCGCGACGATCGACGAGGCCCCGAATCCCGAGCTCGTCGACATGACGCGCCGGTTCTGGGTGAGCGCCGCTCTGACCGTGCCGCTCTTCCTGCTCGCGATGACCGAGATGATTCCGGGCCGGCCGCTCGCGCACGCGGCCGGTGGGGTAACGCGCGGGTGGCTCGAGCTCCTCCTCGCGACCCCCGTCGTCCTCTGGGGCGGCCGGCCGTTCTTCGTGCGCGGCTGGACGTCGATCGTCACCATGCGGCCGAACATGTTCACCCTGATCGCGATCGGTGCCGGCTCGGCGTACGCGGCGAGCATCGTCGCGGTGCTGTTCCCGGAGCTGCTGCCCGCGTCGTTTCGCGCTCACGGCGAGCTGCCCCTCTACTTCGAAGCGGCGGCGGTGATCATCACGCTCGTCCTCCTCGGCCAGGTGCTCGAGCTGCGGGCGCGGAGCGCCACCGGCGCCGCGATCCGCCGGCTCCTCGGCTTGGCGCCGCGCACCGCGCGCGTGCTGCGGGACGACGGCCGCGAGGAGGATGTGCCGCTCGACCAGGTCCATGCCGGCGACCGCCTGCGCGTCCGTCCCGGCGAGAAGGTGCCGGTCGACGGTGTCGTCATCGAGGGCGGGAGCGCCGTCGACGAGTCGATGCTGACCGGAGAGCCGATCCCGGTCGAGAAGGCGCCGGCGAGCACGGTCGTCGCCGGGACCGTCAATGCGAGCGGCAGTTTCGTCATGCGCGCCGAACGCGTCGGCGCCGACACGCTCCTGGCGCAGATCGTCCGCATGGTGAGCGAGGCGCAACGGAGCCGCGCGCCGATCCAGCGTCTCGCCGACGTCGTCGCGGCGTGGTTCGTGCCGGCCGTCGTCGTGGTCGCGATCGTGACCGCGATCGCGTGGGGCCTCGCCGGCCCCGAGCCGCGGCTCGCGTACGCGCTCGTCAACGCCGTCGCCGTTCTCATCATCGCCTGCCCGTGCGCGCTCGGCCTGGCGACGCCGATGTCGATCATGGTCGGCACCGGCCGCGGCGCGTCGGCCGGCGTCCTGATCAAGAACGCCGAGGCGCTCGAGGTGCTGGAGCGCGTCGACGCGCTCGTCGTCGACAAGACCGGCACGCTGACCGAGGGCAAGCCGCGCCTCGTCACCGTGCGGCCGCGGACCGGCGTCGACGACCGCGAGCTCCTGCGCCTCGCCGCGACGCTCGAGCGCGCCAGCGAGCATCCGCTCGCGGCGGCGATCCTCGCAGGTGCAGCCGGCCGTGGCGTCACGCCCGGCACGGTCGAGACGTTTGCGTCACACACCGGCAAGGGCGTTACCGGCATCGTCGACGGACGCGCCATCGTGCTCGGCAACCGGGCGCTCCTCGCCGAGCTCGGGATCGCGGCCGAGGGCCTCGACATCGAAGCCGACGAGCTGCGGCGCCTGGGACAGACCGTCATGTTCGTCGTGATCGACGGCCGGATCGCCGGCCTGGTCGGTGTTGCCGATCCGGTGAAGGCGGGCGCCGCCGAAGCGGTCGGCGCGCTCCACGCGGAGGGCATCTGGGTGGTGATGGCGACGGGCGACAATCGCCTCACCGCGGAGGCGGTGGCGCGCCATCTCGACATCGATCGCGTCGTCGCCGACGTCCTCCCGGAAGAAAAGCTCGCGCTGGTGAAGGAGCTGCAGGCGGAGGGTCGCGTCGTCGCGGTTGCCGGCGACGGCGTCAACGACGCGCCGGCGCTGGCGCAGGCGCAGGTCGGGATCGCGATGGGCACCGGCACCGACGTCGCGATCGAGAGCGCCGGCGTCACGCTCCTGCGGGGAGACCTCGGCGGCATCGTGAAGGCGCGCCGCCTCTCGCGCGGCACCATGCGGAACATCCGCCAGAACCTCTTCTTCGCCTTCGCCTACAACGCCCTCGGCGTGCCGATCGCGGCGGGCGTGCTGTATCCGTTTCTCGGCCTGCTGCTGAACCCGATGATCGCGAGCGCGGCGATGAGCCTGAGCTCGGTGTCGGTGATCGCGAACGCGCTCCGCCTCCGCCGCCTCGAGCTTTGACCGTCGTCGAACGGCAACGCCGCTCTCAGGCGGTGCGCCGCCGGACGCGCGTGGCGTCCCGCAGCGCCGCGATGTTCGGCCGTGCCAGCGCGACCGCGAGCGGCAGCAGCGCGACCGTGCCGGCGAGCTCGAGCCAGATCACCTCGCGCAGCGACCACAGGCGGGCGAGGTCCGCCGTAGAACCGGCGCGGAGCAGATCGTCCTCGCGCGTCGCCTGCGTCGCGCCGAGGAGTGCCAGGCCGAAGGCCCACGCCAGCTGTCCGGCGAAGCCGTAGAGGCTCGCGGCGTCGGC
>JBGPIT010000165.1:0-10362 GCA_041485125.1 Binatia bacterium
GACATGCGTCAGCCTGATGGCCTCCGCTACGCATTCCTCGGTGTCGTCTCGCGCAACCCCCGCGGCATCCATGGCTACGCGCTCCGCAGCCAGTGCGAACGCCTTCTGGGCGGTTTCTGGCAGGTGAATTTCGGCGAGGTCTACCGCATCCTCGATCGCCTAGAGGACGAGCACCTCATCGAGCAGGTCGAGCGCGGTACTGGTACGCGGAAGATTTACCGCATCACGGATAAGGGTCGAGAGAGCCTCGACGCCTTCATCCTGGAACCACCGACCGATGCTCCGCGCGCGCTTCGCCAGGAACTCGCCGCGAAGCTGCTATTTGCGACACCCGAGCGGCTAGATGACGTCCTCGGCGCCGTCTCAGAGCAGCGCAGCGCGTACCTTCGTCACCTTCACACGCTCAGCGTTCAGCGCGCAAAGATCGCACGGCTCAACGGCGACCATTCTGTGACACAATTGCTGATCGACGGCGCGGAGCTTCACGCGCGCGCCGAGATTGCGTGGCTCGATGACGTTGCACAGCGACTGAAGGATCGGCGTGAGCCTTTGGCATGATCGAGTTCCGTCACGTCAGTAAGACCTTCGGTACAGACGCGACGGCTGTCCGGGCGGTCCATGATCTCTCGTTCGTCCTGCCCCAGGGAGCGTTCTGGTCGATCATGGGTCCCAGCGGCGCTGGGAAGAGCACGGTCCTCCATCTCGCCGCGGGGCTCACGCCGCCCACCGACGGCGAGGTGCTGGTCGAGGGCCGAGATGTCGCCCGCCTGAGCGATACGGAAGCGGCGATCATGCGACGCCGCCGGGTCGGATATCTCTTGCAGACGGCAAACCTGATGCCGTTCCTGACCGTCGCGCGGAACGTCGGCCTTCCCCTCTTGATCGATGGCGTGTCTCAGAATGAGATCGATACGCGCGTGACCGAAGCCCTCGGACACATCGGCATGTCGCATCGTACCGCCCACGCGCCGAATCACCTCTCTGGCGGCGAGCAGCAACGCGTGGCGCTGGCCCGGGCCCTCGTCATTCGACCAGCGATCCTCCTCGCCGATGAGCCGACCGGCAACCTCGATCGTGCGTCGGGAAGGGCCGTGATGGACCTGATTCGCGAGATCAACCAAGCGCTGGGTGTCACCGTACTGCTCGTCACGCACGATCCCGTTTTCGCGGCGTATGCCGGCCGCGTTCTACGGCTCGAAGACGGACGACTGACAGAAGATACCGACCTCGGTCACGCGAGCGCATCAGCGAGCACGATGGCTGCCCGCTAGAACATCTCCGCCCTTGTTCCGACTTCTCCAGCAGGTCAGCGTTCCGCAGCTCCGAGGTAGCTGGGGTCGGACCAGCCTCGTCGTCAGCGGCGTGGCGACGGGGGTCGCGCTGATCGTCGCCATGCAGCTCATCAACGCGAGCGTGCGCGCTAGTTTCCGCACGGCGATCGATCAGATTGCAGGTCCGGCAGCGCTCGAAGTGACGCTCGGGATTGGCGAGGTTGGTTTCCCAGAAGCAACGGTCGACACCATCCGCCGTGATCCGGGAGTAGCGACCGCGATTCCTTTGATTCGCGGAACGATCGCATTTGCCGCGCGCCCCGCCGATACGCTCCAGCTATTCGGTGCCGATCTCACCGCCGAAGACGATCTCGACCGATATCGAATCCGCAGCACGACAGACCGCCGCCAGCTCGTCCGTGCTATGGAAGACGCGCAGTCGATTCTCCTAACGACCAAGCTCGCTGAGGCCGAAAAGATCGCCGCTGGGGATCACCTGTCCTTCATAACGGCGGACGGTGTCCGGGAACTAACGGTGCGCGGCCTGCTCGAAGCCGACGGGCTCGCCGCCGCGTTTGGTGGCCGGCTCGCCGTCATGGACCTTCCAGCCGCGCAGTTACTACTCGGCAAGGACGGTCGCGTCGATCAGATCGACGTGATCCTTCGAGAACACACGAGCGTGCCTGAAGTTCAGAGTCGGCTCGAATCGGCGTTGCCGCCCACGCTGACCGTGGCACGCCCAGTCCAGCGCAGTCAGCGATACGACGGCGTGCTGGCGTCGTTCCAAGCGATGCTGCTCGGTCTCAGTGCGCTCGGCCTCGTCGCGGGGATGTTCATCATCTACAGCACGACGTCGACGGCGGCGATTTAGCGGAGTGCTGTCATGGCTCAGCTGCGGCTCGTCGGGATCGATCGTGCACGCCTTTTCCGTCTGCTCATGTGCGAAGCGCTCGCGCTCGGCGTGATCGGCAGTGCGCTCGGTATCCTCTGGGGGATTCCGCTCGCGTGGCTTTTGACGGGCACGATCACCGAGTCGATGGGTGTCATCTTCCAACTGCGGTTCCCGGTGGAACGACTCGCGATCCATCCGCTTCAGCTCGTTGGCATCGCACTTGTCGGCGTCGCGGTCGGCCTCTTTGCCTGCTTCTTTGCCGCGCGACGGATGGCGATGCTGTCTCCGTTGAGCGCCATTCGGATGCCCGAGCTTGCCACAACGGACTCCGTACGCTCCGGTCGCCTCATCGTGTGGTGGGTCGTGCTCTTGGCGACGAGCATTGCGGCGTTTCTTGCCGAGCAACGCTGGAAGTCGATCACGTGGGGCAACTTCGGCTCGACACTCTGGAACGCGTCCGTGATCGTCATCGCGATTCCCATCGTCCGTGGACTGGCGGACCCGTTGTCGCGCCTTCTTCGTTGGGCGTTCGGCGCGGAGGGCGAGGTCGCAGCGGGAAGCGTTCGGCGTGCCTCCGCGCGGACAGGCGTTACGGTCGCCGCGATCGCGCTCATCCTGACGATTGCGATCATGCTGTCGTCGCTCGTCCTTAGCTGCCGTGAATCGCTCCGCAGCTATTTCGGAGGCTTCCTCGCGGCTGATCTCACGGTCAGTGCGATGTCTACCGAAGGCGGTTGGCTGGAAACGCCGCTTCCTGCACGTGTCATGACCGAGATCGCCGAGATTCCAGGCGTTCGCACCGTCGAGGGTGGACGTGTCATCTCGGGGCAGCCGTTTCGGAACAACCGGATCGGGCTTCTCGCGCTTGGCGAAAGCTCCTTCGATCCACGGCGCGCGCCGGCGGGTTGGTACCGTGAAGGCGATCCGGCGAACGCAGCGACACCACTTCAAACTGGAAAGGGCGTCGCCATCTCCACGAGCCTCTCCGACCGCTTCGACCTCCACGTCGGCGACGACATCGAACTCGAAAGTCCAACTGGCCTAGTGAAGCGCCCAATCGTCGGCGTCGTGCCTGACTACATCTCCGACCGCGGAAGCGTCATCATGAGTCGCGCGCTCCTTGCTGAACGATGGCAGGAAGCGACTGTCAGTCGCATTAACATCACGCTGGAGCCTGGAGCGAGCCTAGACGGCGTACGCGAACAAGTTCTTCAGCGCCTCGGTGACCGCTACCGAGTGAAGGCACTCTCACTCCGCGAACTTGTTGCGTACCACACCGACATGATCGATCGCGCGTTCGCGGTCATGAACTCTGTCCAACTCCTCATCATCATCGTGACGATCGCCGGGATCTTTGACCTGCTCGTTTCCCGCATCACGGAGCGTCGCCGCGAAATCGCGCTGTGGCGCGTCATCGGTGCTGATGTCCACGCCGTCCGCCGCTCGGTCATCATCGAATCGGTCACGATCGGCGCGATGGGCGCCGTGCTCGGGGTACTCGTTGGTCTCGTGACCGCGTGGGTGTGGATCGCTATCCACTTCCGCCAACTGCTCGGGTACTACATCCAGTACCATTTCGCCCTCGGTGCCACCGTGTGGTTCGTCATACTCGTTGTGGTCGTCACGGCCGGAGCGGGCTACGCCGCGGCCATCGTAGCCACTCGGCGGCCTATTCTCGAAGGAATCCAAATCGAGTAAGACCTTGCCCCATGGCCGGACTCCGCATTGCCGGAACGGGGCGCTATCTACCGGGGCCACCTCTCGACCGCGACGCGGTGCGACGGTTCCTCCGCCGACACCCCGACGGCCTCACCGAGCGCCAGCAAGACTACTTGCTCGAAACGTCCGGGATCGAGCGGCGCCACTTCGCGATCGATCCAGCCGACCCGACGCGTCGAGAGTCGAACACCTCCATGGCCAGCGAGGCCGGCCGGCGGGCGCTTGCAGCGGCCGGATGGGACCCGCAGGACGTCGAGCTGCTCGTAGTCACGACCGTGGTGCCGGACCAACTCATGCCGCCGACGAGCACTCTCGTGCAGGAAGCACTCGGAATCGAGCGTTGCGCTGAGTTCGAAATATCGGCCAACTGCACCGCCCCAACGAAGGGTCTCATGGTGGCGGCAGCGCAACTGCAACTCGGCCACTGTCGTCGCGCCCTGATCTGCTCCTCGCAGTTCGCGAGCTTCGGCTTCGTACCGCCCTGGACGAGTCCAGAGACGATGCGACCCAACGAGGGACACCTCCGCTGGATTCTATCGGACGGCGCCGGCGCGATCGCCCTCGAAGCCGGCGAGCCGGACATCCAACTCCGCACGCATCTCGAATCGGTTGGCGTCGGCAAGCGGTCTGGCATGTCGCTCGCGCTCGGAGCAGCGCACCCTGATTTGGGAGCCGCGATGCGTACGGGCAGTCACCATGCCAGCCAAGATCCGCGGTACGCGCTCAAGGAAGGCATTCCGCTCGTCCTAGATGGACTCGCCCGCATGCTCCGAACCTTGGAGCTTCCCGGCGAAGCCATCGACCACTTCATCCCCTCGGTGTCGTCGATGCAGGTCGTCCGCCGTCTCCAGCCGGAAGCCGAGCGTCTCGGTATTCGGCCCGAGGCGTGGCGGCTCAACTTCACGCGCATCGGCTACGTCGGTAGCGTCGCGGTGCCGCTGATGCTCGACGAGATGAATCGCGCGGGCGTACTGCGCCCTGGCGATGTCGTCTGCGCAGTCGCCGAGGAGTCGAGCAAGTGGATGTTCGCGGGCTTCGTTTTCGCGTGGAATCCTGACAGAGTGGCTGCCGACGTGTTGAGGTGGGACCGTTGAACGGTTCCGCTAGTCAGGCCGCCATTGCTGACCAGCCCAGCTCCATCTCGATTCGGCGTCGACACACAGTATCGACCTGCGTCGGTGCAAGGCGCACGTAGCGCTCCGGCGCATCGCGAGAGGTACCCGTCAGCTCTCCAGATAGGGGACAATTTCGTGACTGCCGGGTCTTCGCATTTCGCCATCAAACTTCGCTCGCAATGCTATCCAAACCACGGGAGTTGGTCCCACGCGATACCGCCCACACTGGCAATTCCGGCAGCAGCTCAGCCACGTCGCCCCCCTTCGGTCCAAGAGCCAATCGAGCGTGTAGAGGGAGCCTGTCGTTTCCGAAGCGCTTCCCTCGCTTCATCGACGTCTGGAACAATCGACCGTTGCCGAGAGCGACGGGACTGACGATCCCGGCCTGCGCACCTCGCGTGACTCCGCGTGGCGCCGGATGTACTGGACCGTCTCACCGCGATGGGTCGCCGCCCGACGGCAGCCCGTGATGCTTTCCGCAGGAGGCGAATACGATGAAATACGGCGTCCTGATGTTCCCGGCCGACTACGCGATCCCGCCCGACGAGCTGGCGGTCGAGGCCGAGCAGCGCGGCTTCGAGTCGCTCTTCTTTCCGGAGCACACCCACATCCCCGCGAGCCGCGCCACGCCGTGGCCCGGCGGCGCCGATCTCCCGAAGGAGTACTGGCACACCCACGATCTCTTCGTCGCGCTCGCGGCCGCCGCGGCGGTCACCAAGAAGATCAAGATCGGCAGCGGCATCTGCCTGGTGATCGAGCGCGACCCGATCGTCACCGCGAAGGAGGTCGCGAGCGTCGACTTCCTCTCCAACGGCCGCATGATCTTCGGCATCGGCGGCGGTTGGAACGTCGAGGAGATGGCGAACCACGGCACCGACTTCAAGACCCGCTGGAAGCTCCTGCGCGAGCGCGTCCTCGCGATGAAGGAGATCTGGACCAAGGACGAGGCCGAGTTCCACGGCGAGCTCGTCGACTTCGGTCCGATCTGGTCGTTTCCGAAGCCGGTGCAGAAGCCGCACCCTCCCGTCCTCCTCGGCGGCAGCACGCCGAAAGCACGCCAGCGCATCGTCGACTACTGCGATGGCTGGATGCCGATCGGCATCAACCCGCAAGCGATCGTCGACGGAATGAAGGATCTCGCCGAGCGCGCACGCGCGGCCGGCAAGAACCCGAAGGACTTCCCGGTGACCGTCTTCGGCGCGCAAGCGAATCCGGAGACGCTCCGAACCTACGAAGCGGCCGGCGTCGAGCGCGTGAGCTTCTGGGTGCCGCCGGAGAGCCGCGAGAAGGTCCTGCCGATTCTCGACAAGTACGCGAAGCTCGTCGCGTAGCGCGAAGAGGTGATCATGGAATCCCGTCAGGTAGCTGATCGATTGGTCGCGCTCTGCCGCACCGGGAAGTTCGTCGAGGCGATCGAGGAGCTCTACGCCGACGACGTGCGCCAGTACGAGAACGGCGGCGAGCCGATCGCCGGGCGCGGCACGCTGGTGAAGGCCTGCCAGGGGTGGCTCGACAGCCGGGTCGTCCACACGACGGAGATCTTGGGCACCCACGTCGTCGGCGACACGGTCGTCCTCGAGCTCGAGTACGACGTCACGCCGCACGCGACGCACGAGCGCCATCAGTGGTGCGAGGCCGGCGTCTACCGGATCGCCGGCGGCAAGATCGCGGACGTCCGCTTCTACTACAAGCCGGCGCCGGGCTGAGCGCGCGCCGGCGACGCTCCGCGTTCAGCCGGTCGGCTCGGCATTCGGGTCCGGATCGAGATCCGCCGCCTCGTCCGCGTGGTCGTCGGCGAGGACGCAGCAGATCGTCGCCGCGACCGCGCTCGGCAGGGTGCCCACGTGCTCGACGACGAGGAGGTCGCAGTTTCCCGCGACGGTCGTGCGCGTCCACGCGCCTTCGAGATGGGCGCAGACCGCGAGCATCACGCCGCCGTGACTGACCACGACCACGTCCTCGTCGGGGTAGCGCGCGGCGAGCTGCTCGAGCACACGGCCGGCACGCGCACGGACGTCCTCCAGGGACTCGCCGCCTTCCGGGCGCCACTCCCAAAAGCGCTCCGGCCGATAGCTCGGATCCTGGCGCGTCGCGCGGTACGGCTCGCCCGCGAGGACGCCGATCGAGCGCTCGTGGAGGTCGGGCTCGACGTCGATCGCTTCCTGATGGCCGAGCGCCGCGGCGATGAAGGTCGCGGTGTCACGGGCGCGGCGGTACGGGCTCGAGACGATCCGGCGCGGACGGAAGTCGCGCGCGATCGTCGCGCCGACGATCCGCGCCTGGCGCTCGCCGAGCTCGGTGAGGGCGATGTCGGTGTCGTGCGAGAAGCGGCGATCGCGATTCCCCTCGCTCTCGCCGTGACGGACCAAGAGAAGACGGCCGGGTGGCATGCCCGTGATTACCGTCGCCCGTGCTATGCCGCAAACGCGCGCGCCCGCGGCGACCATGACCGACCATCCGAACGCGACCCGTATCCGCGAGCTCTTCGCGGCGTTCCGTGAGGGCGACGTCGCCGCGATCCAGGCGACGATTCCGGAGGACGCCGTCTGGCACTTCCCCGGCCGCGCGGGAAAGCTCGCCGGCTCACACCGCGGCCGGGCGGCGATCTTCCAGTTCCTGATGAACGTCGCGCAGCTCACCGGCGGCACCTTTCATCTCGACCTCGAGGACGTCCTCGCCAACGATCGCACCGCGATCGCGCTCTTCCGCGGCCACTGCGAGCGCGACGGCAAGACGCTCGACAACCCGACCTGCCTTCGCATCCGCTTCGAGAACGGCGCGCTCGCGGAGGTGTGGGAGTTCGTCTGGAACCTCTTCGAGGTCGACGAGTTCTGGTCCTAGACTGACGCAACGCGAAACGCGAACGTCAGGTGGTGATCACGCGACGCGTATATTTTTGTTGTGGAGCGGACGCTCGACGTGCTCTACATCTCGCGCTCGACGACTCTGCCGCCACGGAGGCCCCCTCATGCGAACGTCACGCATCCTCCCGGCAATCCTGCTCGTGCCGGCGCTCCTCGCGGTCGCGCTCGGACAGTCCGGCGCGCAGACGATCGAGGTTCCCGACTTTCTCGTCGCTGTGCCGACGTTCGAGGACCACCTCCAGGATTTCGACGTCGCCGTCGGCAGCGACGGCACGATCGTCTTCATCTGGGGCGAATACCGCCGCGGGGCGAGCATCGATGCGACGGTCGCGGTGACACGCAGGTTCGCGGCCGACGGTACACCACTCGGACCGCCGACCCGGGTCGACACGAGCAAGCACGTGGCCGGGCCGGAGATCGCGGCCGACGGTCGGGGCGGCTTCGTCGCAGCGTGGCCGTGGATCGACACCAACCGGGACTACGCGTTCTTCGGCCAGTTGCTCGACGGTGCCGGTCACGCGCTCGGATCCGATTTCCAGGTCGACTTCGCGAACGGCGGCTCGACCAATACGGGCGCAGCTGCGGGCCTGCCGTCGGGATCGGTCTTCGTGTGGAAGCAGCTGAACCAATTCTGGGGACGGCTCTACGACACGACCGGCGCGCCGCGCGGCGCGGCCTTCTCGATCGCGCCGAGCAGCGCCGACTTCGACAGCGAGGACGTGACGGCGCTTCCCGACGGCGGCTTCGTCGCGATCTGGAAGACCAGCTACGGCGGCGTGCACAGCTGGGCCCGCGTCTACGCTGCCGACGGCACGCCTCGTGGTGACGCTTTTCCGATCGGCACCGACCTCGACGTCAGGCGCGTGGCGGTGAGCCCGCTCGGCCCGCTGGTCGCCGCCGGGACCCGGCCGAGCAGCGCGAACGACACCGTAGAGCCGTGGATCGTACGCTTCACGACCGACGGCACCGTGCTCGGCGAGCACCGTCTCGAGGTGCCGAATATCGGCGTCGTCCCGGAGCCGGACCTCGCGATCGACACGCAGGGCAAGATCTACGTCGCGTGGCGCGAGTACCAGAGCGCGCAGAACCTTCTCATGCGCCCACGCGCTCGTGGCCTCGATCCGAGCGGCACTCCGGTCGCCCCCGGCTTCTGGATCACGACCGACGAGGTACCGAGGGTGCGTACCGCGGTGCTGCCGGACGGCCGTTTCGTGAACGCCTGGGTGGCGTTCAACCAGCTGCGTGCGAACATCGTGTCGATCCCGCCGCCGGGGAGCGTCGTCTGCGGTGACGGCATCGTCACCGCCGGCTTCGAAGAGTGCGACGATGGCGCGGCCAACAGCGACTCCACACCGAGCGCGTGCCGGACGAACTGCTTGCGGGCGCGTTGCGGCGACCGCGTCGTCGATGACGGGGAGTCGTGTGACGACGGCAACGTGCTGGGCTGCGATGGCTGTAGCGCGAGCTGCACGGTCGAGCAGGGCACCGTGTGCGGCGACGGGATCGTCGCGCCCGGCTGCGAGCAGTGCGACGACGGCAACGGCGACGACGGCGATGGCTGCGACAGCGGATGCCGCTTCGAGCGCATTCCGGGCGGCGGGTCGCCCGCGACCGACTGCACGCTCGAGTGGATCGTCGACAACCCGAGCAACACGCCGCGGTTCGACAGCCGCGGCTTCATCAGTGCCGAGCAGAGCTGCGCCGACGGTGATCCGGCATGCGATACGGACGCGACCCCCGGCAGCTGCACGTTCTCCGTGCGGGTCTGCGCGAGGAACACCGATGGCCGCTGCGACGGCGCGCCGCTCGCGGGTGTCACGCTCACGAGTCCGACGGCGAAGCAGGCGGCGCGTGTGCCGGCCTACGCCGCAACACGCGCGGCGATCGCCGCCGCAGCCGCACCGCTCATCGGTGCCGCGTCGCACGATCTCTGCAGCGACCCAATCGACGTCGCGGTGCCCATGCGCAGCAGCGCAGGCGTCTACCGCACCGGCAAGCTCAACCTGAAGACCATCGCCACGAGCGCCGACGGCAGAGTCGACAAAGACGCGCTGAAGCTCAGCTGTGTCCCGGCCCCGTGAGCGACGGCGGGCGCCCTAGTCCTTGAGCGGACCCCCGTGCTTCGCGGGGTCCGGGCCGAGCACGTAGCCGAGCGCCTCGAGCTTCGCGCGGGTCAGCGGATCGAAGGCGGGCTCCTGCTCGCTCGACTCCGTCCAGCGCCCGCGAAACTTCTCGGTCGCGAGCGCGAGCCATTGCTGGATCGGATCGGTCGGGTCCCAGGCGTTCCGCTTCTGGGCGGGATCGTCGAGCGGGTAGTACGCGATCGGCGAGCCGAAGTCCTCGATGTACACACCCTCGTCGGCCATCACGCGCCAGCTCATGTACTTGGGAGGCGTGTGGCGCACGGAGAAGAGCAGTCTGTTGCGACGCTCCCAATGCCCGCCGTCGATCAGCGGCAGGAGCGACACGCCGTCGACCGCGGCGGGCACCGGCAGACCGAC
>JBGPIT010000166.1:0-10286 GCA_041485125.1 Binatia bacterium
AGAGGTCGCGCTTTTCAGTCATGGGCGCGACCTTAATCGAGCGCCGGCGGGCTTTCAATTGAGCGGGGATCCGCTCGCGATTGTACCGTCGGACCGGCGGGCGTATCCCTCCGCCATGAGCACGCAGCCCGGCGAGATCGCGTGTGCGGTCCGCGTCGCGACGGTCGCAGACGCGGCGACGATCGCGCATCATCGCGCCGCGATGTTCGTCGACATGGGCATCCTCGCGCCCGCCCGCGCGCCGGCGTTGCGTGCGGCGACCGTCGAGTATCTGCGGAGCGCGCTCCCGGAGGGACGCTATCGCGGCTGGCTCGCCGAGATCGCGGGAACGGTCGCCGGCGGCGCCGGCCTCGTCACGTACACGACGCTGCCGCGGCCGGAGAACTTGCAGGGTGGCGAGGACGCGTACGTCTTCAACGTCTACACCGAGCCGGCCGAGCGCGGGCGCGGCGTGGCGTCACGTCTGATGGTCGTCATCCTGGATTGGTGTCGGGCGCGCGGGATCGCGTGCGTCAACCTGCACGCCTCAGAGGCGGGCCGGCCGATCTACGAGCGGCTCGGCTTCGAGCCGACGCGCGAGATGCGGCTCTTCCTCGCTCACTCCGCGTAGCCGAGCTGTCGCAGGCGCTCGCGGGTCGCGGCGTCGATCGCCGGCGCGCTCGCGGATGTGCCGCGGGCGACGCGCCAGAGCGAGACCGTCACCGGCGGCGCTCCAGGCGCGGGCGAAGGCGGTGTGGCAGGCGCTCCCAACCAGGCCGGATCGGCGAGGTCGATCGTGGCGTCGCCGGCAGGCCGGCTGCTCGCCCCCAAGCGCAGGATCCCTGCCGGTGCCGGCGCGCCCTCGAGGACGATCCGGACCTTGAGCTTTCCGGTCGATCCCACGACGTCCATGCGCACGTGGTCGTCCTCGCCCGGCGCGAGCGTGCCGCTCACGGTGAGCGACGCCGCGAGCGGACCGAAGTTCATCATGTCGCCGCGCTCGAGCGTGAGCCGGTCGGGATCGACGATCGGCGCCGGCGGATCGGTCGTGAGCGTGACGATGTATCGTACGGGCTCCGCGCTCTGCGACTGCAGACGCAGGTGATCGCCGACGTCGGCGATGCGGAGCCGGAAGGTGTCGAGCACCGCGAGCAGCTCGCGCCCGCCCGGCCCGGCGAGACCGAGGTTCCGCAGCTCGTGCGGATCGGCGATCAGGTCGTAGAGCTCGACGCTGCCGTCCTCGACGTTGCGGACGAGCTTCCGCGTGTCGGTGCGGACGCCGTGACGCGGCGGCGTCCGCGGCTCGGGATGCGAGACGGTCGCGAAGATCATCCGGCCCGCGCCGGCGGGGGCCGCGCTCGGTGCCGCGCCGCCCTCTGCCGCACGCAGGAGCGATGCCAGGCTCGTACCGTCACCGGCGATCGGCGCGAGGTGCGCGACCTCCGCGATCGTCGGGATCAGATCGACGCTCGACGCGAGCGCGGTCACCGGCTGTGCCGGGCGCGCGCCGGGCGCGTGCACGATGAGCGGCACGTGCAGCAGCTCGTCGTAGAGCGACTGACCGTGGAAGAACTTGCGGTGATCCCAGAGCTCCTCGCCGTGATCGGCGGTGACGACGAGCATGCTGCGATCGAGGAGCCGCCGGCGGGCGAGGCCGCGGAAGAGCCGGCCGAGCTGGCGGTCGGTCCAGGCGATCGCGCCGTCGTAGAGATCGATGATGCGTTGGCGATCGACGTCCCCGTACTTGTCCTGCCAGGCTCCGGTCACGTCGTCGAACGTCAGGCCGACGGTCGTCTTGGCTTTCGCGTCGATGAACTTCCGCGCGTAGCGGCGCGGCGGTTGGTAGGGCGTGTGGGTGTCCAGATAGTGCAGGTAGAGGGCGGTCCGGCAGCCGCCCGCGACCGTCAGCCACCGCAGGGCTTCCGACGTGATCGCGCGCGCATCGAGCGCGTCGCCCGAGACGACCGTGTCGAACGTCGGGCGCTCGGTCGACAGCCATATCGAGACCCAGGGATTGTTCACGACGGCGCGGCTGGTCCCGAAGCGTCCCGCGCCGAGAAAGCCGATGCCCGGGGTCTCGCGCTGGCGGTAGAAGATCGAACCGGTGAGGATCTGCGGCACCGACGGGATCGTCTGCGGCGCCGCGCTGAACGCGGCGGTGAAGCGGGCGGCCGTCGCGGCGAAAGCGTCGAGATACGGCGACGTCGGTCGCGCATAGCCCATGGCGCTCAGGTGATCGGCGCGGAGCGCGTCGAGGACGACGAGGACGAGGCTCGGTCCGCTGCCGTCGCAGGTGGCGACATCCGGGACACCCCAGAGCGCGACCGTGCCGGGCGGCGACGACGCGTCGGCGAGCGTGGTCTCGAAGCGCAGCGTGCCTTGCCGGCCAGCCCACGGCGTCAGGTCGCGGCCGAAGTCGAACCAGCGGCGATCGCTCTTGCGGTGCGCGATGTCGATGGTGCGCTCGTAGAGCGTCGAGGTCGTGCCGCCGCTCTCGAGCACGACCCGGAAGCGGACTGGTTGCGCGGTGTCGGAGACGTCCGCGACCCAGACGTGGTCCGGCACCGCGGCGGCCGCGATCAGCCGGGCGCCGGGGGGAATCGTGATCGGGATGGCGAAGGTCGCGGGCGCGATCGCGAGCACGGTGTCGTTCCGTGCCGCGCCGTAGATCGCGTACGGTTGGACGCGCACGCCCGGCGCCGCCGGCACCGCGAGCGGCGCGGCGACGGCTGGTGTGGCGAGCGCCGTCGCGAGCACCGTCGCGACGACGGCGGCGGTCGCGTACCGGCCGCTCAACGGCCGACGAACATCAAGAAGTCGTCGAGCGACTCGAAACGCATGCACATGTTGCGGCGCTTCTCGTTGCCGATCGTCGAGCTCGGCCGGTCGGCGTAGTTGTGGCCGGGGTAGACGACAGTGTCGTCGGGAAGATTCCGGAGCGTGTCGTTCAGGCTCCGGTAGAGCGCCGCCGGATCGCTGCCCGGAAGATCGGTGCGTCCGCAGCTTCCGATGAAGAGGGTGTCGCCCGAGATCAGGTTGCCGGCGGCGAGAAAGCACTGCGAGCCCGGCGTGTGTCCGGGCGTGTGGACGAAGGTGAGCGGCACGTCGCCGACGGTCGTGGTGTCGCCGGCATCGACGGCGACGAGGTCGGACTGCGAGAGGTCGGAGACGCGCCCGACGTACTCGGCCTCGTGCTTGTTGATGTAGACCTTCACCGGCACGCGCGCGACCAGCTCGGTCGCGCCGGTGATGCTCATGCCGGCGAAGCGCCCGCCGAGATGGTCGGGATGGAAGTGCGTCACCAGCGCCTTGGTGATGGTCATGCCGTCCTTGGCGGCGACGGCGAGGATCGCGTCGATGTCCCACGCCGCGTCGATCACCGCCGCCTCGCGCGTGACGGGATCGCCGACCAGGTAGACGTAGTTCTGCATCGGTCCGATCTCGAGCTGGCGCAGATAGATCGGCGCGCTCACGCTTTCTTCCTCCGCGCCGCTTTGGGCGCCCGCCCGGACGGTAGGGTGAGGCCTTTCTCCCACAGGTATTCGGGCTCGCCGAGCTGGTGCGATGCCCAGCGCGACAGCACGAAGAGCAGATCCGAGAGGCGGTTCACGTAGCGCAGCGGCTCGTCGCGGAGCTGCTCCCGGCGCATCAAACGCAGGATGTCGCGCTCGGCGCGGCGGCAGACGGTGCGCGCCTGGTGCAGGAAGGACGCAATCATGCCGCCGCCCGGCAAGATGAACGACTTGAGCGGCGCCAGATCCTCCTGGCACTCGTCGATGGTGCGCTCGAGCGTCGCCACCTGCTCGGCACCGATGCGGATCATGCCTTCCCACTCCGCGTCCGGGGGCGTCGCGAGCTCGCTCCCGAGGTCGAAGAGCTCGTTCTGCACCTGGCGCAGAATTTCGTCGAGGCGACGGGAGAACGGCGAGGCCTTCTCCTCGTCGTTGAGCGACCGCACGATGCCGAGGATGGAGTTGAGCTCGTCGATCGTGCCGTAGCTCTCGATGCGCGGGTCGTCCTTGGGAACGCGGCGGCCGCCGACCAGATGCGTGTCGCCCTTGTCGCCGTGGCGCGTGTAGACCTTGGTGATCCGGATCGCCACGCTCAGGACTTTCGCGCCGCGCTGCTCGGCTCCGCGTCGGCGATCCCGGCGCCGCGTGCGTCGGTGCCGCCGCTGCCGCCGGTCTCGACCGGCAGCCCGGAGTCGCGCCATCCGGGCACGACCACGCGGCCGGTCTGATCGCGCGCGCCGCCGAAGCCGCCGTGGACGTTGGTCAAGTCGGTGAAGCCCGCTTGCTGCAAGAGCTCGCAGGCGCGCTGCGAGCGTCCGCCTGCCTCGCAGCCGACGATCAGCTTGGTCTGCCGGGGCACGAGTCGATCGACGCTGGCGACGAAATCGGGGTTCGGTGCCGGCGGCGAGCCCGGACGGAAGAACGCGACCGGTACGTTGCGCGCGCCGACCGGATGCCCGGCCGCGAACTCCTCGGCAGTGCGGACGTCGAGGTACACGGCGTCGGGATCGCGTCGCAGGATGTCGTACGCTTCGGGCGGCGTTGTCTGGGTGATCGCCATGTGCGTGCTCCGTTCCGGCCGGGCCGCGGCCTGGTCCTCGACTACTACCAGAGGTGCTCGTTGGTGTCGCGGGTGGGTGCGAAGGGAATGTGCGCGCCGCGTCGTCGCGGCGGATCACGCCTCGGCGTCGTCGCGACTCGAGAACAGGCGCAGGTACTCGTCGTGGCTCGCGGGCGGGCGCCGCGCGACCGCGAGGTTCTCCTCGGCGTGCGCGCGCCGTCGCATGCCGACGAGCGCGGTGGTGATGCCGGGCGACGAGCGGACGAACTGCAGCGCGCGCTGCGCGTCGCTGTCGAGACCGACCATCGCTTCCTCGAGCAACGCCGGGAGGCGCTGCGCCAGCCGGCCCTGCAGCAGGGAAGCGCTCGCGATCACGGTGATGCCGAGCCGCTCCGCGACCTCGACCAGCGAGCCGAGGTGCGTGCCGGTGCGCTGATTGCGGGCGGTGACGGCCTCCGCCATGCCGAGGTTGCAGGGCGCCTGGACGGCGCGGAAGTGGTGGTCCTTTCCGATCTCGCGCTCGGCGATCCCGACCAGCTCTTCGAGCGAGAGGTACTCGCGGGCGGCGGGCGCGACGCGGAAGCCGTTCCACGTCGCGACGCCGTAGCAGCCGATCTTGCCTTGCCCGACGGCACGCTCGAGGACGGCGAAGGCGCGGGCGATCCGCGCCGCGAACTGGTCGCGATCGATCTGCGCGAGCTGCGCCTCGGGATTGTGGAGGAAGTAGACGTCGATGGTGGCGAGCCGGAGGTTGCGCAGGCTGCGGTCGATCTGGTCGAGCAGGTAGCGTGGCGCCAGCGCATGGCTGCCGGCGACGATGTCGTCCGGCTCGAGCGTGCCCGGCTTCACGTAGGTCTCGTAGAAGTAGCGCGCCGGGTCGGCAGGGTAGACGCCGTCGAAGGGCAGGTACCCGCCTTTGGTGCAGACGACCACCTCGTCGCGACGGAGCTCGCCGGCGGCGATCATCGCGTCGAGGGTCATCCCGATCACGCGCTCGCTGCGCTGCGCCCGGTAGTTGATGGCGGTGTCGACCACGTTGGAGCCGAGCGCGAGTGCGGCGACCAGCGCCTCGCCGTAAGCGGCGTCAGTCGCATCGTCGGGCTCGCCGAGGTACGTACCGCAGCCGATCGAGGAGACCGTGAGCTCGCCGCACGCCGGCCGGTAGTGTGCGGCGGGGAGCGTGGCGTGGCGGGCCGCGAAGCGGCGGGTGCCCTCAGGTGTCGCGCCGCTCACGGCTCGCGCCCTCCTTGGCTGAGCAACGCTCGAGGATGATCTGCTTCAGGCGATCGGGATCGAGCGGCTTCTTGAAGAGGATGCGGGTGTCGAGGCCCGCGAGCTTGCTGCGCTTGATGACGTGGTCGCGGTCGTAGAGATAGCCGGTCATCAGAATCACCGGCAGCTCCGGGTGGCTCTCCTTCAGCTCCATGTAGAGGTCGTAGCCGTCCATGTCCGGCATCACGACGTCGCTGACGACGAGGTCGAAGCGGCGGGTGGCGATGTGGACCAGCGCGTCCGCGGCCGAGGTCGCGACCACGACCTCGCAGCCGTCCTGACGGAGCAGCTCGGCGAGCGACTGGCAGACGCCGAGGTCGTCGTCGACGACGAGGACCGTGAGGCCGGTGAGCATGCACGCCCGTCCGGCGTCCCCGTCGCTGTTCGTGCGGCCGGCCGCCGACGCGTTCCTCACCGCGGGCGCGCCATCGTTCCCCGTCGCGCTCCTGAGATCGGTCATCAGCGTGCCGGGGAGGTATTGGCGCGTCTGGTAGGTTTCGCCGGCGGCGACCTCCTGGACGCGGTTGATGATGCCTTGGATCTTCACGAGCTCGCGCTCGACCGCCTCGAAGCGCTCGCTCTCGATCACCATCTGCTCGTCGGTCGCGCTCCGGCGCGCGAAGTCCTCGAGTAGCCGCATGGTGTTGGCGATCACCTCGAGCGGGTTGTTGATCTCGTGTGCCAGGCTGACCGCGATCTCGCCGAGCGTCACCAGCTGGTCGTGGCGGCGGATCTCGCGCAAGTCCTTGGCGAAGCCGATCGAGCCGATCTCGGTGCCGTGCTCGTCGTAGATGATCGACCCCGAGATCGCGACCGGAATGCACGTGCCGCCTTTGGCGCGGAAGGTGGTCTCGAAGTTCTTCACCTTGCCCCGCCCGCCGCTCTCGGCGCTGCGCATCGCGTGCATGACGCGCTTGGCCTCCTCACGGCTCGAATAGAGCTGATCGACGGGTTTCCCGCGGATCTCCTCGGGCGTGTAGTCGAGCGTCTGCCGCGCGCCGTCGTTGTAGAAGGCGATCGAGCCCTGACGATCGACGGCGACGACGATGTCCGGAGAGCTCTCCAGCAGTCGTTCGAAATAGATTCGTGGGAGCGGCATCAGCGCTCAGCTGTGGTCTCGGCGAGCACGGCGCACATATGCGGCAAGCGCGCTTCTCGTGACGAACAAGGCATGTTAGGCCCCGCAGTCCATGCGGTCAAGAATTGCCGCCGGCGGCGGCTGGATCGCGGTCGTGTTCGCGATCGTCCTGGTCGCGGGGGCCGGCTGCTACCTCCGCAAGTACGACAAGCTCGCCCGCACCCACGTCGTGGTGCTCCTCGCCATGACCCAGAAGATCGAGGATCTCACCGAGCGCGACGGCAACGCGCCGGCGGCGCTCGGCGAGTACCGCTACCCACTCGAGCGCGCGCAGGACTTCGCCCGCATCGCGGCGCGACGCTTCGAGGGGCACGCCTGGCTGCGCTTGTTCGCCGACCTCTGCGCCGCCTACGAGCGCTTGCTCGCGACCGCCGAGCGTCTGCGCGCGAGCGGTGGGCAGGATGCGGAGGCCGCGCGAGCGCTCGCCGACGCCGCGGCCGCCGTGCGCGCCGCCGCGACGGAGGTCGAGCAGGCGCTCGACCGCGAGCGCGACGGCAAGGCTGCCGCTTCCGGTCTCATGGTCGGCGTGTCAACAGTCTGACGCCCGCGGTGCTCTTCGAGCACGCAACGGCCGTGCGAAATGTCGCAGGCCTTCAAGCCCGGCGCCGAAACGGCCGAGATGCATGGAGATGCGCCGCGGGTCGCTCGCCTCTACCACTGGCACGGAAGTTGGGACGGACATTCCCGGATGGCCAGGCTTGGGAGGTCGACTCGCGCTCGCGAGGCCGGACGGATCGTGCCCGCCGCCGTGGAAAGGTGAATGAATGACCGCACCGACTAACGAGCGCTCTGCGGGGCAACGCGCGCTGCTGCGGTTCCTGCAGCGCCAGAATCGGATCTCGACCGCCGACATGCTGCGCATCGAGGAAGCGCTGCAGTTCTCGGCGGGCGCCACCGTGCACGAGCTGCTCGAGCGCGAAGGCATCATGACCGAGAAGGACCTCGCGCTGCTGCTCGCGAACACGCTGCGCCTGCGCCTGATCGATCTCACCTCGTATCCGCTCGATCCGCAGATCGCTCGCGAGCTGAAGGAGCAGATCGCGGTGCGCTACGAGGTGGTCCCGATCCGCATCGAGCAGGGCACGATCGAGGTCGCCACCGCGAACCCGCTCGATCTCGACGGACTCAAGGCGGTCGAGTTCGCGACGGGCAAGCGCGTGCAGGCGGTGGTCGCGACGCAAGTCGAGGTGCGCGACGCGCTCGCGCACGCCTATCGGCTGCAGGAGTCGCTCGAGCAGTTCCTCCAGCACGTCCCCGACGAGGGCTCGGTCACCCTCAGCGAGTTCAACAGCGAGAACACCGATCTCCGCACCATCGCCAAGGACGCCGAGCTGCCGCCGGTCGTGAAGCTCGCGGATCTCATCCTGATCGAAGGGGTGAAGAGCCGCGCCAGCGACATCCACATCGAGCCCGGCACCGACGCGGTCGCGGTCCGCTACCGCGTCGACGGCATTCTCGAAGAGTCGTTCCGTTTCCCGAAATGGGTCCAGAACCCGCTCATCGCGCGCTTCAAGGTGATGGCGAAGCTCGACATCACCGAACGCCGCATGCCGCAGGATGGCCGCATCCAGCTGCGCTTCCAGGACAAGCTCGTCGACCTCCGCATGTCGAGCTTGCCGGCGCAGCACGGCGAGAAGATCACGCTGCGCATCCTCGACGCCTCGGTCGCCGTGCAGGCCTTGAATCGCATCGGCTTGAACCCACGCGACCTGCAATTGATGCGCGAGGCCGTTCGCCGCCCCCAGGGCATGATCGTCATCACCGGCCCCACCGGCAGCGGCAAGACGACGACGCTCTACGCGCTGCTGCGCGAGGTGTTCGCGCCGAGCATCAACATCGTCACCATCGAGAACCCGATCGAGTATCAGCTGAAGGGCATCAACCAGGTCGAGGTCAACGAGAAGCAGGGCCTCACCTTCGCGAGCGTGCTGCGCTCGGTCCTGCGCCAGGATCCGGACGTCATCCTGATCGGTGAGATCCGCGACCGGGAAACCGCCGAGATCGCGTTCCAGGCGGCGCAGACCGGCCACTTGGTCTTGAGCACGCTGCACACCAACGACGCCGCCGCGGCCGTGACCCGACTGGTCGATCTCGGCCTCGAGTCCTACGCGGTCGCGTCGGCGCTCAATCTCGTCGTCGGGCAGCGCCTCGTCCGGCGCATCTGTCCGGCGTGCAGCGCCCCCTACAGCCCGAGCGACGAGAACCGCCGACTGCTGCACCTGGAGGAGGGCGCGCCGGAGCTCCGCAAGGGGACCGGATGTCCGGCGTGTCGCCAGACCGGCTACGTCGGCCGCACCGGCGTCTACGAGCTGCTGCCGATCTCGAAGGTGACCACCAAGATCATCGAGGCGGGCGGCGGCGAGATCGCGGTTCGCCAACAAGCGCGTACCGAAGGCAACCACACGCTGCTCGAAGACGCGATGGAGAAGCTCAACGCCGGGTTGACGACGGCGGAAGAAGTGCTGCGCGTCGTGCAGCTCAACGATCAGACGCCGCGCTGCCCGTCGTGCCAGAAGAACATCTCCGACGACTACGCCGCCTGCCCGCATTGCGGCACGGTGTTGCGCGCGCTCTGCGGCGGCTGCTCGAAGCCGCTCAGCCCGGGTTGGACGACCTGTCCGTACTGTGGATCGAAGGCGGCCGCCATCGAGACGCCCCCCGTCGCCGAGGCGGGGGAGGGAGCCGCGGACGCGGAGGCGGCGCAGCCACGCAGCTACAAGGCGCTCGTGGTCGACGACAACCCGGCGCTCTGCGAGATCGTCCGCCTGACGCTCGAGCGCTCCGACTTGGGTCTCTCGGTGATCACCGCGAACGACGGCACCGAGGCGCTGGCGCGCGCGTCGACGGACCGGCCCGACGTCGTGATCCTCGACCTCTCGATGCCGGACATGGACGGCTTCGAGGTGTGCCGCCGCCTGCGCTCCGACGTGCGGACGGCGTTCGTGCCGGTGCTGATGTTGACCGCGCACCAGGGCGAGGACTTCGTCACCCAGGGCTTCGCTGCCGGCACCGACGACTTCATGACCAAGCCCTACCGGCGCGAGGACCTGGTCGCGCGCGTGCGGCGCATGCTCGAGCGGACCTACGGCAAGAGCGCCGTCGGCGGCTCACGTACGCCGGCCGAGGTTGCCAAGCCGCGCAGCGTGCCGCTCGCGGCCGCGGATCTCGCCGCCGAGCCGCTCGCTTCCGACATCTCCGCCAACGACGGCGCGAGCGAGCCGGTCGCGCCCGAGACGAACGGTCGGGGCGCGACCGGACGGGTACAGACCGGCAAGGAGGCCGAAGGACAGCTCCAGGCGCTGGTCTCGTTGCTGGAGCAATTCGG
>JBGPIT010000167.1:0-10272 GCA_041485125.1 Binatia bacterium
GATCGTAGGTGAGACCGACGTCGTCGAGGTTGTCGACCTCGAGCATCAGGTGATTGATCCGCTTCTCCGGGCTCCCGAGGCCGAACGCTACCGTGTGGTCGCGCTCGTTGCAGTGCATGAACACGGGCGCGAAGAGCACCTGGTCGCCGGAGCGGATGACGTACTCGACGCCGCCGCGCATCCCGAGGGCGGTGTAGAAGCGCCGTCCCGCTGCGGCGTCGCGCTGGCGGATCAAGCAGTGGCCCATGCCGCCGGTGCCGGTCGTGAAGCGGCCGTGCATGCCGCGGCCGGGATGGAACGGTTTGGCGAAGTGCACCTCGGGGCCGTGGAAGATCTCGACCGGGGTGCCGTCGGGATCGCGGAGCTTGATGAGCTCCAGCACCCGGCGCTCGCGCGCCTCCTCCTCCGACGCGGTCCGAAATCCGATACCGGCGCCGGCGAGCTGCCGCTGCATCTGCTCGAGCTCGTCCGGCCCGGCGACGCGGAAGCCGAGGTAGGTGAGGTCGTCGCTGCCGTCGTCGTGCAACACCACGCGATGGTGCCAGTAGTCCATGCGCAGGTAGCAGCGGTCGGGCTCGCGGTCCTCCGCGACCTCGAGCCCGACGATCTCGGCGGCGAACCGCTTCCACTCGTCGAGCTTCTTTACCCCGATGCCGATGTAACCGAGCTCCGTGACCTGGACCATGTTCTCCTCCCGGATGCGTTCAGAGGACCATCTCGATGAGCTGCGGGCCTTCGGCGTCGAGCGCGCGGCGGAGCTGCGTCACGAGCTCGTCCGCGGTGGTGACGCGCGCGCCCGGCACGCCGAAGCCGCGCGCGAGCTCCACCCAGCCGAGCGCCGGCGGCGCGAGCTCGGTGAGCATGCGCGCGTTCCGTCCGAGCTCCTTGGCGCCGCCGCGCGCCGCCTCCATCTGGAGAATGCGGTACAGGCGGTTCGCGCAGACGAGCGTCGTGACGTTCAAGCTCTCGCGCGCCTGCGTCCACAGCGCTTGCAGCGTGTAGAGACCGCTGCCGTCCGCTTGGAACGCGATCACGCGCCGGTCCGGGCAGGCGATCGCGGCGCCGGTCGCGGTCGGGAAGCCGTGGCCGATCGCGCCGCCGGTGAGCCCGAGGATCGTGTGCGGGAGCGCGGCGGCCGAAAGCTGGCCGTAGGGACCGCCGGAGGTCGCGGACTCGTCGGCGATGATCGCGCCGTCGGGCTGGAGCGCCGCGAGCGCTGCGCCGACGGTGGCGACGTTCAAGGGTCCGGTGGGCAGCGCGAGCTCGGGCTGGCGCGCCGGCGCCGCGACGGGCGTGGTCGCGCCGATGCGGTCCGCGACGTCTTCGAGCGCGGCGACGACGTCCTCGTCGAAGCGCGCCAGGGTCGCGAGGTCGCAGCCTTCAGGGACGAGGCTGCTCGGCCCGTTCGGGTAGCCGAAGAACGCGACCGGCGCGCTCGCGCCGGCGAGCAGCAGGGTTGCCGTGCCCGCGAGCAGCTCCAGCGCTTGCTCGGGGAAGTAGGGCAGGCGCAGCGGCGCGGGAATGCCGGCGCCACGCTCGAGGCGCGCCGGAAAGGTCTCGTAGACGAGCTTGCACCCGGAGCGCGCGGCGATCCGGGCCGCCGCTTCGAGACCGCGGCGACCGAGCGCGTCGCCGCCCAAGAAGAGCGTCACCGGCGTCCTGCGTTGCAGAACGTCGGCGGCGCGCTCGATCGCCGCGGCGACGACGGGCGGCCGGCGCGCGGGTGGAATGGGCGCGGCGGGAGCGCCTTCCTGCCACTGGCAGTCCGCCGGGACGATGAGCGTCGCGACCTGCCGGCGCGGCCCCGCGGCCGCGGCGATCGCTTCCGCGGCGTCGCTCGCGACCGCGCGCGCCGACGTGCTCGCGCGCACCCAACCGGACATCGGCGACGCGAGCGAGACGATGTCGCTGGTGAGCGGCGCGTCGGCGCCGAGGTGCCAAGTCGCGTGGTCGCCGACGACGTTCACGACGGGAGAGTGCGCGCGTCGCGCGTTGTGCAGGTTCGCGAGGCCGTTCGCGAGTCCCGGACCGAGGTGCAGCAAGGTCATCGCCGGCTTGCCCGTCATGCGGCCGTAGCCGTCCGCGGCGCCGGTGCATACGCCCTCGAAGAGCCCGAGCACCGCGCGCATCCCCGGCACGGCGTCGAGCGCCGCGACCAGCGGCATCTCGGTCGTGCCGGGATTCGCGAAGCAGACCTCGACGCCGGCGGCGACCGCGGTCTCGATCAGATGCTCGGCGCCGGTCATCGTCCTTGCGCCGCGAAGAAGTCGCTGCCGAGCGCGACCCGCCTGACCGAGTCGCTGTCGGTGCGCTGGTGGCCGACGGTCTCGACCGGAGCGGGGCTCTCGACGACCCGGTTCGAGAGCCGGCCGACGCCGCTCACGTCGACCTCGACGACGTCGCCGACGTTCATCGGCCGCGAGTTCTTCGGCGTGCCCGAGAGGATGACGTCGCCGGGGAGGAGCGTGATGAAGCGGCAGAGGTCGGCGAGCAGGTAGTCGATTGGGAACAGCATCTCCGCGACCGCGCCTTCCTGCACGATGCGCCCGTTGATGAACGTGCGGACGGTGGACTCCCGAATGTCGACGCCGCGCACGATGCCGGGTCCGAGCGGGCAGAAGCCGTCCATGCCCTTCACCCGCAGCATCGAGCCCGCGTCGGTGTCGCGATAGTCCTGGCAGCCGACGTCGTTCGCGGGCGCGAACCCGGCGATGTAGTCCCACGCCTCGGCGCGGCGCACGTTGCGCATCGGCTTGCCGATGATGACGGCGATCTCGCCCTCGTAGTTGAGGTACTGGTGACCCGCCGGCCGGCAGAGCGCGCCGCGATGCGCGTTGAGCGCCGTCGTCGGCTTCTGGAAATACGTCGGCGTCGGGATCTCCGGGGCGCGGAACTCGGCGCGGCGCGACTCGTAGTTGAGATGGACGCAGAGGATCTTGGTCGGGTCGCAGGGCGGCAGATACGTCGCCTCGGCGTCGCGAATGCGCCGGCCGTCGCCCAGCAGCAGATCGTCGCCGTCGGGGCGCACCCACGCCGGCTGGCCTTCGTGGAGGATACGACGCCACTCTTCACGC
Organism: Binatia bacterium; assembly: GCA_041485125.1. Taxonomy (GTDB): domain Bacteria; phylum Desulfobacterota; class Binatia; order UTPRO1; family UTPRO1; genus JBGPIT01. The sequence goes on from JBGPIT010000167.1 coordinate 3,075, forward strand.
GGTCCGTCGAGCACGCTCATGCGAACGATCCTTTCAGCACCGCGACGTTCTTCACGTCGCAGTAGTAGTCGAAGCTCCAGTTGCCGCCCTCGCGACCGATGCCGGAATTGCGGCTGCCGCCGAAGGGCGCCGCGAGGTCGCGCACGAAGAAGCAGTTGACCCAGACGGTGCCGGCGACGACGCGGCTCGCGAGACGCATGGCGCGCTCCTCGCTCTTCGAGAAGATCATCGCCGCGAGGCCGTAGCGGGTGCCGTTCGCGAGGCGCACGAGCTCGTCCTCGTCGCGGAACGTCTGCCACGTGAGCACCGGGCCGAAGACCTCCGCCTGGACGATCTCGGCGTCCTGCGCGACACCCGCGAGCAGCGTCGGCTCGAAATAGAGGTCGCCCGTCGCGTCGCGCTTGCCGCCCCACACCGGCTTCGCGCCGGCGCGGAGCGCGCGGTCGACGAACCCCTGCACGCGCGCGAACTGCTCGGGTGTGATCAGCGGTCCGACGCGCGTCGTCTTCTCGCGCGGATCGCCGACGACCATGTGGCTCATCGCGGCGCGGAGCTTCGCCTGGAACGCGTCCGCGACGGCGGCGTCGACGAGGATGCGCGTGCCCGCGAGGCAGACCTGGCCGGCGTTGACGTACTGCCCCGCGGCGGTCTGCGCCGCGACGTCGAGATCGGCGTCGGCGCAGACGATGAACGGCGACTTGCCGCCGAGCTCGAAGCTGACGGGCGTGAGCGAGCGCGCCGCCGACGTGCCGATCAGCTTCGCGGTCTCGGTCGAGCCGGTGAAGCTCAGGCGGTCGATGTCGGGGTGCGCCGCCAGCGCCGCGCCTGCTTCCTCGCCGATGCCCTGGACGACGTTGAGCACGCCCGCGGGCACGCCGGCCTCGGTCGCAAGGTCGGCGAGCAGCGAGCACGTGAGCGGCGCCCACTCCGGCGGCTTCACGACGACCGTGTCGCCGGCTGCGAGCGCCGGCCCGACCTTCCACGTCGTCAGCATGAACGGCGCGTTCCACGGCGTGATGAGCGCCGCGACGCCGGCGGGATCGAAGCGGACGTGGTTCGTCACCTCGGGCGAATCGATCGTCTCGCGGTTCAGCTTCGGCGCCCAGTCGGCGAAGAACTGGATGTTGTGCGCGGCGCGCGGGATCACACGCGCGAGGTTGCCGATCAGGAGCGAGCCGTTGTCCGCCGTCTCGACCGCGGCGAGCTGCTGGGTGTGATCGAGAATCGCTTGCGCGAGGCGTTTCAGTATCGGGTGGCGGCCCTCGGCGCCGAGCGCCGCCCAGCCGGGGAAGGCGCGGCGCGCGGCGGCGACGGCCGCGTCGATCTCGGCGGCGCCGCCCGCCGCTACGTCGGCGAGGTGGGTGCCGTCGATCGGCGAGCGGACCGTGAACGTGCGCGGCGAGCCGACGCGTTTGCCGTCGATGAAGTGCGCGGTCGAGACCGCGACCCCGGCGACCGTCGTGGCGCTCATCGTCGCGCCTGCGCCGCGCGCCGCGACACCGGCTCGTCCGTCGCGTCGAGGTCTTCGGCGAGAAATTGATCGACCAGCGCCGCCGCGCGCTCCTTCGGCGCCGTCTTGTGGATCACCTGGTAGTTGCGTGCGCCCGACGCGAGATAGAAGCGCTCGTAGAGGACGGTGCGGGCGGCGAGCGCGCTCCCCACGAAGTCCCACGCGAGGCGGAAGATGCGCGCGCGGTCGGTCGCGCCGAGGCCGCCGGCGCCGCCGAGGTAGCGGTCGACGAGCGGGGCGAGGGTGGGATCGGCGAGCTGCGAGGCAGTCGGCGCCGCGAGCAGGTTGTGGGAGCCGACGAGCGTGATGATCTCGCTGACGCGTGGAAACCACGTCGGCAGAGCGGCACGCAGGGCCGACAGCGGCTCGCCGCGCGGGAACCACACGCCCGGCACCCACTCGAACGCGTCCGCCTCGGCGGCGCGAATCGCCGCGCGGGCGAACTCGGCGTAGCTCCAGATCTCGCCGAGCATCTGGGTCGTCGCGGGCGAGTAGTCGCCGATCGCCTCGGTGAGGCGCGTCGCGAGCCCCCAGGCGAACTCGAGCTTGGTCTGGGCGCGGATCATCGTCTGCTGCATCACGTTCGGGAACCAGCTCGTCATCATGACCTGGTTGTAGACGGCGCGATTGCCGGCGATGAACACGCGCTCGCGCGGCACCTCGACGTCGTCGAAGATCACGAACGCGTCCTGCTCGTCGAAGCGGCTCGAGAGCGGGTGGTCGAAGAGGTTCCGCGGCGTCGAGCAGCTGTCGCGGCAGATGAACTTGAGGCCGGGGGTGTCGATCGGGATGCAGAACGCGAGCGCGGCCGCGTCGGCGCCCTCGGGCAGCGGATGCGCGGGGTAGACCGCGAGCTCGTCGGCGAAAGGCGCGAGCGTCGCGAGGATGCGCGCGCCGCGGACGACGATGCCGTGCGCCGTGTCGGCGACCTTGTGGAGCGCGACGTCGTTTCCGGGGAAGTCGCCGCGCGACTTGTCGATGGTCGGATGGATGATCGTGTGTGTCAGCGACAAGTCGCGCCGGCGGAGCAGCTTCTGATACGCGATCAGATTCGCGGCGCCCTCCTCGTTGCCGTTGATTCCCCACTCGTCGGGACGCGCCGCGAAGCCGGCGAAGGTGACGTTCATGTAGTCCGGGCTGCGGCCCATGAGGCCGACGGTGAGCTCGGCCGCGCGCTGCATGCAGCGGTGGCGTTGCTCGAGGTCGGCGCGCGAGCGCGGAATCAGGTGGCTCGCGTTGATGCGCTCGCCGGTCTCCGGATCGGGGACCAGGCAATCCTCGGCGGCCTCGTGTTGGAGATCGAAGAGCCCGGCCACCGTGTGCGCTGCGCCGGCGAAGGCCGGACAGGCGAGCACGTCGCTGACCTTCTCGTTGCCGACCCAGATCGCGGGCCGTGACCTCGCGAGACCGTCGAGAAACTCCCTGCCGGTGCGTGCGCCCATCGTCGGTTCTCCTGCGCGCGTCGCGCGCCCTACGCTCGGCGCAACCCGCGCCGCGCCGTCGTTCGTCTGTAGCCGCCGAGCTGGAGCTCGAGCGCGTCGCGGATCCAGCGGTCGCGCTCCGCCGCGTCCACGCGCTCGTGCCCGAGCCAGCGCTGCAAATTGCCGAAGAAGAGGGCGAAGAGGTTCCGCGCCAGCAGCGCCGGCGGCGGCTCCGGCGTGAGCTCACCGCCGGCCTGCGCGCGCGCGATCAGCTCGGTCATGTGCGCGAAGAGGTTCGCCATGAAGGCCGCGACGCCGTGGCGGGTATCGTCGACGAACGGCAGCTCCTTCACGAAGACGCGCGCGAGCGCGACGTTGCGCTCGTGGTGCGTGACGATGGCGCCCAGCACGTGCAGGATCTGGTCGAGGAGCGGGCGGCGCGGCGGGACCGTCGCGATCGCCTCGTCGACCGCGCGGCCGACCTCGTCGCGAAACAGCATGACGAGGAGATCTTCCTTGCTGCGGGCGTAGAGGAAGAGCGTGCCGTGGCCGATGTCGGCCTTCGTCGCGATCTCCCGCATGGTCGTGGCGTCGAAGCCCTTGCGCTCGAAGAGCCGCCGCGTCGTGCGCGTGATGCGGTCGAGCTTCTCGCGCTTCTTTCGCTCGGTGCGATTCTCGTCTCTCGCCGCCGGGACCGCCGTGACCACGCTGTGCACCTCCAAGTTGACAGGAGTCAGAACTGACTGCGGTCAGTATCAAGCAAATCGCGGTGACCGTGTCAAGAAGAAACGCACGTGGGTGCGGCGCGCGTCGTGGTCGGCGCTCGCGGCAGGCGCCCCACCTCGCCGGCCATTCGCACGCGCCGGGCCGGATTTGGCGCCCCTCGGCGCGCGCGGTAGGGTGCGTCTTCCAGCCACGTCAGGCGGACCGCCGGCCCGGGAGAGGGGCGGTGGCCGACCTCAACACAAAGGAGCCGTCGCATGGGTGCATTCGAAACCGTCACGCAGTTCGCCAAGATGCTCGAGAACCTCGACCGCTGGCTCGAGACGGGTGTCGCTTTCGCGGAGAAGAAGAGCTTCGACGCCGACGTCCTCGCGCAGTCGCGCCTCGCGCCCGACCAGTACGAGCTCGTTCGGCAGGTGCAGTCGGCGTGTGATGCGGCGAAGTACGCCGCGGCGTATCTCGCGGGCAAGCAGGCGCCCTCCCATCCGGACACCGAAAAGACGATCAAGGAGCTGCGGGCCCGCATCGCGACCTGCGCGAGCTATCTCCGGAGCGTGAAGGAAGCGGAGTACGCGGGCGCGGCGGAGGCGCGCGTCGCGCCGGCCTGGTTGCAAGGGAAGTGGATGCGCGGACGCGACTATCTCACCCAGGTCGCGATTCCGAATTTCTATTTTCACGTGACGACGGCGTACGCGATCCTTCGTCACAACGGCGTCGAGCTCGGCAAGCTCGACTTCATCGGCTCGATGCCCGTCAACGACTAAGCATCCATGAGCACTGACCCAAACAAAGTCATTTACTCGATGGTCGGCGTCAGCAAGTTCTACGACAAGAAGGCGGTCCTGAATGACATTTATCTTTCGTATTTCTACGGAGCGAAAATCGGCGTCATCGGTCTGAACGGATCCGGCAAATCGTCGCTGCTGCGGATCCTCGCGGGCGTCGACAAGGAGTTCAACGGCGAGATCGCACTCTCGCCGGGCTATACGATTGGCTTTCTCGAGCAAGAGCCGCTGATCGACGACGCCCGCACGGTGCGGCAAGTCGTGGAAGAAGCCGTGCAAGAAACCGTCGATCTGTTGAAGGAGTTCGAGGAGATCAACGCCAAGTTCGCCGGAGAGCTGTCCGACGACGAGATGACCGCGCTGCTCGCGCGCCAGGGCGAGGTGCAGGAGAAGCTCGACCACCAGGACGCCTGGGACCTCGACGCGCGGCTCGAGATGGCGATGGATGCGCTACGCTGCCCGCCGGCGGAGACGCCCGTGAAGGTGTTGTCCGGTGGCGAGCGTCGCCGCGTGGCGTTGTGTCGGTTGCTCTTGCAGAAGCCCGACGTTCTTCTCCTCGACGAGCCGACCAATCATCTCGATGCCGAGTCGGTCGCATGGCTCGAGCATCATTTGCAGAGCTATCCGGGCACGATCATCGCGGTGACCCACGACCGGTATTTTCTCGACAACGTCGCGGGTTGGATTCTCGAGCTCGATCGCGGCAAGGGCATTCCGTGGAAGGGCAACTACACCTCGTGGTTGGAGCAGAAGCAGGAGCGTCTCCGTCACGAGGAATCCACCGAGAGTGATCGCCAGAAGACGATGGAGCGCGAGCTCGAGTGGATTCGCATGTCGCCGAAGGCGCGGCACGCGAAGGGCAAGGCGCGCATCAACGCGTACGAAGCCTTGCTCGGCCAGGAGTCGCAGAACCGTCGCGAAGACCTCGAGATCCGCATTCCGGCCGGACCGCGGCTCGGCAACGTCGTCATCGACGCGGACGGGGTCGGTAAAGCCTACGGCGATCTGCTGCTCGTCGACGACCTGACGTTCTCGCTGCCTCCCGGCGGCATCGTCGGTGTGATCGGTCCGAACGGCGCCGGCAAGACGACGTTGTTCCGTATGATCACCGGGCAGGAGCTACCCGACAGCGGAACGATTCGCACCGGCGAGACGGTCGTGCTCGCGTACGTCGATCAGGGCCGGATCCTCGATCCGGAGAAAACGGTGTGGGAAGAGATCACCGGCGGCGCCGACCTCTTGAAGCTCGGCACGCGCGAGGTGAACTCACGCGCGTACGTCGCGCGCTTCGCCTTCGGCGGCACCGACCAGCAAAAGAAGGTCGGGAATTTGTCAGGCGGCGAGCGCAATCGCGTGCACCTGGCGAAGCTCGTGAAAGAGGGTGCGAACGTCTTGTTGCTCGACGAGCCGACCAACGATTTGGACGTCAACACCTTGCGCGCGCTCGAGGAGGCGTTGGAGACGTTCGCCGGTTGCGCCGTCGTGATCTCCCACGATCGCTGGTTTCTCGATCGGATCGCCACCCACATTCTGGCGTTCGAAGGCGACAGCAAGGTCGTGTGGTTCGAAGGCAACTACTCGGACTACGAGGCCGATCGTAAACGCCGGATTGGTGCGGCCGCCGAGCGACCGCACCGGATCAAGTATCGACAATTGACGCGCGTGTGATCGGGACGTGAATCGACGACGGCGCCCGCCGACGCGAGCCGCCGATCGCATGCTTCACGCGTATCGGCGGCTCGCGCCGGCGAGGATGCGCGACGTCGTCGATCGTCCCGGTCGGCTTACTGCGCGGGAACGACCGCGAGGGTTGCGCCGGTCGTCGAGTTCTGCACGTGCGCCGAGGCTCGCGCGTCGTTCTTCTTCTCGACGGTGAAGCGACAATAGTTGCCGTCGCCGCTGGCCGAGACCACGCCTCCGGGCGGCGCGTCGTCTTGCTCGGAGTCGAGCTCGGTGCCGCTCAGGTCCAGCACGTCGGCCTTCATCATGCGGCTCTGGTTCCCCACGTTGACGGCGATGCAGGTGATGCCTTCGCCGGTCTCGTGGACGATCGGGGGTGTGAACAACGTGCTGGCGCAGAGCGCCGGGGTGGCCGTCAGCGCGACGGCACCGGCGAGGACTGAGAGGACGAGAACCGGACGCATATGGGATCCCTCCTTGCGTCCGCCGGCGACGTGCGACGGCACGCGGCCCGGACGCGCGATCGCTATCGCACTCTCCGCGCGCGCCTGCCAAGCACTTTCAACGGTCGCGCGGCGGCCGGTAAGGCTTCTTGAGGCGCGGCTCGACGCCGGCGTCGAGGTACTCCGAGAGCCAGCCGTGACCGGCGTCGGGCCAGGCATCGATCATCGGTAGATACGGCTTGATGTCGAGGAGCGGCGTCTCGTCGAGGAGGTCGATGCCTTGCACGCGCACCAGGCCGCACGCCACCTCGATGTCCTGCACCACCACGCTCGTGAGGCCGATTTGCGACGGTCGGTTCGGCGCGCGCGTCGCGAAGACGCCGCGCTTGGGACCGCCGCGCGGCGGCTTCACTGCCGGCGCCCAGCCGCGGCTTCGGTCGAAGAGGAAGATCAGCCACGCGCGCGTGAACGAGTCGAGATCGGCGAGCGCGCGCCGGTAGTCCGGCGCGATCTCGAGGACGCCCTCGCTCTCGGGTGAAGCGGTCGGCTGATGGGGCGCGTCCTCGCGCCGGCGCCAGGGCGTCCGTGCGCGCCCGATGATGCGGATCTCGAGCACCATGGCGGAAGTTCTAGCAC
>JBGPIT010000168.1:0-10251 GCA_041485125.1 Binatia bacterium
CGCGTTTTTGTTGACTGCCGGGCGTCGATTGCTGATATCAGACAGATCGGATGGGCACCGGGCGCCGGTGCAAGCGGGGTGAGTGCCGATGGGGAAGGGGCGAGGGAAGCTGGTTACCAGCGGGTCGAGCCAATCCGGACAGCCGAGATCGTGGCAGCGCGCCGCGGGGGCGCGCCGCGGTCACCTGCGTGCGGTTCCCGATCGGTGGTGTGACGGGGGTCCGGCTGTGGAGCTCAAGAGCCACGGCCGCGATGCTCGGTCGCGGCCGTGGCGTGGCGCGGGTTCGGGGGTCGGGGAGGGAGCGTCGTGTGAGGCGGAGGTGCCCGCGCCGAGGAACTGGATGTGCAAGGCCGATGCCACCAGCATGAGGGCAGCGCGCGCGCGCCGCGGCCGGTGCGACGATATCGGACGTGCACAGCCGGGAACCCGCGTCGATCGCGGATTTCCCGTCCGCGACGTTCGCGCGAGCACCGCCGCACTGCGCACAGACAAGTCCGTTGGGCGTGCGCGGCCGCTTCCGTCATGCACTTCGGAGCGAGCAGTCGCGTTCGCCGCGGGCGTGCACGAAACACCGCCCGCGGAGGCGGACTGAGCATGGCGGCGATCGCCGGAGTCGTGCCGCGCGTACGCGGTTGCCGGCGTGAGACGTTGACCCGTGTCGCGACAGCCATGCGCGACGCGATGGCGCGCCGCGCACCGCTCGAAGGCGGCGTCGCGGTCGCCTACGACGGATCGATCGCGCTCGCGCATCGCGGCGGCGGCGGTCCCGGCGGCGACTGCGTCCTGCAGCCGCTGCGGAACGAGACCGGCACGCTCTGGCTGGTCGCCGACGGCGAGCCCAGCAACGCCGCCGAGCTGCGACTCGAGCTCATCGGCGAAGGCCATCGTTTCGAGTCGGGCTCCGGCAGCGAGGTGATCCTGCATCTCTACGAGCAGCACGGGATCGCCGGCATCGAGCGTCTCGCCGGCGCGTTCGCCTTCGCGCTCTGGGATCGCGAGCATCACGAGCTGATGCTCGGGCGCGACCGCTTCGGAGAGAAGCCGCTCTACGTCGCGGACGCCGCGGACCGTTTCAGCTTCGCGTCCGAGGCTCAGGCGCTTGTGCCGTCCGGCGAGATCGACCCGGCGGCGCTGACGGCGTTTCTGACGCTCGGCTACCTTCCGGAGCCGCGCACGCTCTTCCGCGGCATCCGCGCCGTTCCGCCCGGCTCGATCGTACGGGTGCGCGACGAGCGCGTGCGCGTCGAGAGCTTCTGGGACGACGTTTCGGAGCCGATCGCCGGGGGCACCGACACGGCGCGGGTGCGCTTCGCGTACCTGCTGCGCGCGGCGGTGCAGGGCGCGGTCGATCGTGAGGAGCGCGCCGGGATCGTCCTCGACGGCGCGCTCGGAAGCGCCGCCCTCCTCGCGCTCGCGCGGCCGGTGCTCGGTCCGGGTCTGCGCTCGCATGCGCTCGACTTCGCGGGCGCGAACGCCGCGACGGCGCGACCCGTCACGGCCCGGCGCTCGGACGCGAGCACGCCGCGCGCGCTCGCGTCGTGGTTCCAGAGCGAGTATCGCGACCACCCGATCGGTCCGCCCGAGTTCGCCGCTGCCTTCGATGCCGCGGCGGCGAGCGATCAGCCGTCGGTCGGTGCGGCGATCGCGCATCTCGGCGCCGCCGTTCTGCGCGCCTCGGGCGAGCGCGTGTGGCTCTCGCCGCTCGCGCCGCCGGAGCTTTTCGGTCCCGCGGCGGCACGGGCAATCACGTGGCTGTGGCGTGCCGGCCGACACGGTCCGGCCCGGCTCTTGATGCGCGCCGGTGCGCCGGTCGCGTCGCGCTTACGGCCGTTCTCGAGCGGTGCGAAGGTGTGGGGCTACTCGCCTCAGGCGAGCGTCGCGAGTGGCGCCTATCTCGGCGCGCGTGCCCTCCTGGCGCCCGCCGCGCTCGCGCACCTCGTCCGTGCCGACGTGCTCGCGGCGGCGCGCGACGACCTCGATGTCCTCGCGCACCTCGAGAGCGAGGTGGTGCGGCCGATCGGTCCCGTCGTCGAGCCGCCGCCGATCTCGTCGCGCGCCGCCATCACGCGCGCCGTCGCCGCGCTCGACCTGCGCGGTCCGCTGATGTGCGGCGTGTTGCGCGACCAGGACGGCGCCGCCGGCGTGCACGAGATCGCGCTGCGCACGCCCTTTCTCGATCATCGCGTCTACGAATGGATCCGCGCCACGCCGGCGCGCGAGCGCGGGGGCCGCGTCCTGCGCGCGCTCGACGCCGCCATGCCGGCGCGTTTCGCCCACCCTCCGGCCGCGCGTCCGCTCCCCGTCGAGCGCTGGATGCGCAACGAGCTGCGCTCGTTTCTCGAGCCTCACCTCCTCGACGACGACGCCGACGGGCTCTTCGTCCGCGACGGCCTGCACGCCCTCTGGCGAGAGTTCCAAGCCGGCCGTGCCGACTGGCAAGCCGTCTGGGCCGTCGCCACCGTCCGCGCCTGGCTCGCCGTGCGCCGCCGCCACCAATCGCGCGCCGGCTCGACGCTTCCGACCGCGCTCCGCTTGGACGCCGCGTAGACCGCTCGCGAGCTGATCGTAGCCCGCCGCGGCGAGCGCGATGCCGAATTCCATGGCGTCTCCTCGACCGATCAAGCCTTGTGCTTCTTGCTCTTGCTCGCGCTGGCGCGCCGCTCGGCTTCGGTCTTGAACTCCAGCACGGATTGACGGAGCGCCGTCTGCTCGAGCGTACGGCGGATCATCCCCGGGACCCAGAAGCCGAGCGACACCGCCTGCGAGCAGGTGGCTTCGGTGCTCTTCTTGCCCGTGGGAGTGAAGACGTAGCTGCCCTCGATGCCGTTGAGATCGCCGTCGACCATGTGCCAGCTCAAGCGGTGCGGCGGCTCCCAGGCGTACTCGAGGACGTAGCGCAGCGTCTTCAGCTTCATGTCGACGAAGAACTCGACCTGCTTGGCGCTGCCATCGGGATAGCGCGCGAGCACGGTGACCTTGGTGATCGGCGACGACCACGACGGATACGCCTCGAAGTCGCCGATCGCGGCGTAGCAGAGGTCGGCCGGCGCATCGATCGGCGTCGTGAAGCTCTGCTGGACTTCGGCCATGGGCGCGCAGGGTAAGGAGTCGCGCGCCGCGGTGTCAAGGCGCGCACGCCACTACGACCTCCGTCTCCCCGCATCCGCCGTACGGACCACCCATCGAGGCGCGGTCGCGGCGTCTTGCTCGCCGTGAGCGGCGTCGTTATCGTCGCGCGTCGTGGCCGATCGGCGAGACGAAAGCGCGAGTGTTCCCTCGTCGCGCGGCCGCGGCCGGCGCCGTCGCGGCCGTGCACGTGTCGTGGCGTTGATCGGCGTGCACACGGCCGCCGGCTCGGTGCTGATGCGACGTCTCGACGAGGACGAGCGGGTCGCGCGTCTCGTCCTCATCGATCGCTTCGCGCCGGCGGTGCCGCTCCGAAAGGCGGTGTTCTCGGCGATCGATCTCACCGCGACGCTCGCCGACGGCACGCTCGCCGAGACGCTCGCGCGCGAGCGGGTCGAGACGGTCGTGCACGGCGCCTTCCACGACGCGCCGGTGCGCAACGTCGAGGCGGCGCACGAGCTCGAGGTGATCGGGACGCGCGCGGTGCTGCGGGCGCTGGCCCACGACGCGCGTCACCTCGGCACGATCGCGAACCTCGTCGTCCTCGGCACGGCGATGAGCTACGGCGCGTACCACGACAACCCGCAATACCTCGGCGAGGACGCGCCGCTGCGCGGCCGGCGCTATCCGTTCGTCGCCGACAAGGTGGCGGTCGAGCGCGAGGTCGCGAGCTTTCGCGCGCGGAGCGGGATGCCGACGGCGATGCTGCGCGCGGCGTTCACGCTCGGCTCGCCGCGGACCTTGCTGGCGCGCTTGCTCGCGCGTCCGCTCGTTCCGGCGGTGCTCGGGCGTGATCCCTTGATGCAGCTGCTGCACGTCGAGGATCTCGTCGACGCGGCGCTGCTCGCCATCCACGGTGCGCACGACGGCGCATTCAACGTCGCGGCGAGCGGTGTGCTGCCGCTCTCGACCATCATCAAGCTCTCGGCGCGACTGCGCATGCCCGGTCTGGAGAGCGCCGTCCGCGCCACGCTCGATACGCTCTGGATGCTCGGGGTCGGCGCGGTGCCGGGTGCGCACACGGCGTACCTGCGCGAGACCTGCGTCGGCGACACGACGCGTGCGGCCGCGGTGCTCGGCTTCCATCCGCGCTACTCGACGCACGACGTGGTGACCCGTCACGTCGGCGCCCGTCAGCTCGCGCGCCCGGCGGCGTGAGCGGCGCGCGCGGCGGTCAGGCACGGCGCTCCGCGTCCCGCGTGCGTCGACCGCGCCACGCGGCGAGGCCGGAGGTGAAATTCCGTCTATCCCTTTCGAGGTCGCGTGGTATAATGCGCGCACATCGCAAAGCCCACCTCTGGAAAGATGGAAGCGCTCATGCAGCAACCCCGACGAACACGCGTGCGGACGGTCGAATGGAAGAGCGGTCGCGTCGTCATGATCGACCAGCGCCTGCTGCCGATGCGCGAGGTGTACCGCGTCTACAGCAACTATCGCGAGGTCGCGCGCGCCATCAAAGACATGGTGATCCGTGGCGCACCCGCCATCGGGGTCGCGGCGGCGATGGGCATCGCGCTCGGCGTACGGAACCTCCGGCGCGAGGAGCTGCGCCGCGAGTTCGATCGCATTTGCCGCACCTTCGCGGCGACGCGACCGACCGCCGTCAACCTCTTCTGGGCGATCGAGCGCATGCGGCGCGTCTACGCAGAGAACCAGACCCGCGACATCGAGACGCTCCGGCTGGTGCTCGAGCGTGAGGCACGTGCGATCCACGAAGAGGACATCGCGTGCAATCGCAGCCTCGGCGCGCACGGCGCGGGGCTGATCGAGGACGGTACCAGCATCCTCACGCACTGCAATGCCGGCGCGCTCGCGACGGCCGGCTACGGCACCGCGCTCGGTGTCGTCCGCGCCTCGGTCGAGGCCGGCAAGCGCATCACCGTGTACTGCACCGAGACGCGGCCGTTCCTGCAGGGCGCGCGCTTGACCGCGTGGGAGCTCAAGAAAGATCACATTCCCGCCACGCTCCTCACCGACAGCATGGTCGGCCATTTCATGAAGGAGGGGGCGATCGATTGCGTCGTCGTCGGCACCGACCGGACGGCGGCGAACGGCGACGTCGCGAACAAGATCGGCACCTACACGGTCGCCGTGCTCGCGCACCGCCACGGCATCCCGTTCTACGTCGCCGCGCCGACCTCCTCGATCGACCTCAACTGCCCGCGCGGCGACAAGATCCCCATCGAGGAGCGCGACCCCCGCGAGGTGACGCACATCTTCGATCGGCAGATCGCGCCCTCCGGGATCAAGATCTCGAACCCCGCCTTCGACGTCACGCCGCACGACCTCGTGACCGCGATCATCACCGAGCGTGGCATCGCGCGGCCGCCGTACTGGCGGAGCCTGCCGCGCCTGGTGAAGGGCGAGACCGTGAAGGCCGCGCCGCGCACGCGCGCGAAGTCGACGGCGAAGGCCAGCCAGAAAGCCGTCCGTCCGGCGCGCTGAGGCTCTCAGCCGCTCCGACCCGTCGTGAGCGCGCCCGTGTGAGTGGTGAGCGCGCGCGACATCTCCGGCGACCGCGTCTCGACGCGCAGGCGTTCGTCGAGCCGCCGGTGCGCGGCGCAGCCGATCACGCGCAGGCTCACCGGGCGCCGCGCCCGCTGACGCCAGCGCGTCAGGCGCACGATCCGCTGATAGGCTTCGCGGATTCGACGCCCCGGCAGCCGTCCCGACGCGACGGCACGCTCGACGGCGTCGACGGCGTCCACGAGTCGGTCCTGTCCGTGGCAGACCAGCAGCAGATCCGCGCCCGCCGCGAGTGACGCGACCGCCGCCTCGCCGATGCCGTGATGATCGGCGATCGCGCGCATCTCGAGGTCGTCGCTGCAGATGACGCCGCGGAAGCCGAGCCGCCGGCGGAGCAGATCGTGCAGGATCGGACGCGACAAGGTCGCGGTCGCGTCGGGATCGAGCGCCGGATAGCGCACGTGCGCGGTCATGAGCATCGGGACCCGCGCGGCGATCGCGGCGCGGAAGGGCGCGAGCTCGAGCCGCGTGAGCTCGCGCCGGCTCTTCTCGACGACCGGTAGCTCGAGGTGCGAGTCGGTCGAGGTGTCACCGTGTCCGGGGAAGTGCTTGCCGCAGCTAATCAGCCCTGCGGACCGGATCGCTCGTAGCGTCGCCAGGCCGGCGCGGCTGACGCTCTCCGGATCCGTGCCGAAGGCGCGGTCGCCGATCACGGGATTCGCCGGGTTGCTCGCGACGTCGAGAACGGGCGCGAAGGTGAGGTCGACGTCGATCGCGGCGAGCTCGCGCGCCATCGCGGCCGCGACGTCGCGGACCGCGCCGGCGCCGTGCGCCGCTACGACCGCGGCCGCGGGGAAACGCGTGAAGGGCGGCGAAAGGCGATGGACGCGTCCGCCCTCGTGGTCGATCGCGACCAGCGGGGGGAGCGCGCGGTCGAGGCCGTGGATCGCGCGCGTCAGCGCCCGCATCGTCCGCGGATCGCTCGCGTTCTGCTTGAAGAGGACGACGCCGCCGAACGGGGCGGCGGCGTGGACGCGCCGTGTGGCATCGTCGAGCGTCGGGTCGGGAAGACCGGCGAAGAAGAGGCGCGCGATCGCGTCGCGGATCGGCGTCATCGCGACGGAGACCGCCGCCGCGCACGTGCCGGCATCGTTGGAGGTTTGCGCCGCATCGGGACGAGTCGCGTCGACGACGCGTGTTAGCAAGCGCCGGTCGCGACCTCAACGCGGTCGCCTCGCTCGACAGCGCCGTTACGGGCGTGGTAGCTGCTGACGCCTTCCGGGGTCGCGTGCAGGAGACCAGGTACATCGCCGTCGAAGGACCGATTGGCGTCGGCAAGACGAGCCTTGCGCGCCGCCTCGCGGACGCCTTCGGATCGTCCCTGATCCAGGAGCTCGCCGACACCAATCCGTTCCTGACGCGCTTCTACGAGGATCCGTCGCGGTGGGCGTTCTCGACCCAGCTCGCGTTCCTCTTCACGCGCTATCGACAGCAACGCACGCTCGCGGCGGAGCCCGAGGGCCGCGGTGCGGTCGCCGACTACCTCTTTGCCAAGGACCGGATCTTCGCCGAGATGAATCTGCAGGGGGATGAGCTCACCCTCTATAGGGAGGTCCTCGCGCTCCTCGACCAGCCCGTCCCGCAGCCGGACCTGGTCATTTACTTGGAAGCGCGGCCTGAGGTATTGTTGCGACGCTTACGGAAGCGCAACCGAGAGTTCGAGCGCCGCATCACACAGCAGTATCTCGAGCGGCTCATCGAAGCGTATCGGAAGTTCTTTCATGAGTATGCCGACGCTCCGCTTCTCGTGGTCAACTGCTCGTCGATCGACTTCGTCGAGCAAGGCAGCGACCTCGCTGACCTGATCCGCGAGATTCGGGGCATGAAGCAGGGCGTGCAGCACTACATACCGCTTGGATCCCGATAGCCGCCCGGTAGGCGGCGAATAACGGGACTGAGACGGAGCGCGAGACGCGCAGACGGTAACGCGTTCGCCGGGAGATGAGGTCGACCGCTCAGGCGGCCATCATCAAGCCACGGCGGCCCGTGAGACCTGCTCGAGCGTCGTAGCCTTCCGGACCGGTCCGGGAGGCTTTTTTCATGGAGCGGAAGGTGACGGTGCCCGACCTCCAGCGCATGAAGGAGGCGGGAACGAAGATCACGGCGCTCACCGCCTACGATTTTCCGTTCGCCCGACTCGTCGATACCGCCGGCATCGACGTCATCCTCGTCGGTGACACGCTCGGCATGGTCGTCCAGGGCCTCGATACGACGTTGCCGGTGACGGTCGACGAGACGGTCTATCACTGCCGGATGGTGGCGCGGGCGCGCCAGCGCGCGCTGCTCGTCGCCGATCTGCCCTTCCTCTCGTACCAGGTGAGCATTCCGGACGCGCTCGCGAACGCCGGTCGTCTCATCAAGGAGGGCGGCGCCGAGGCGGTGAAGCTCGAGGGCGGCGTCGCGATGAAGCAGACGATCCGCGCGCTCACGTCGGTCGACATCCCGGTGATGGGGCACGTCGGCCTGACGCCGCAGTCGGTGCACCGCATGGGCGGCCACCGGGTGCAGGGCCGGCGGCGCGGACGCGGTCCCGGTGAGCGCGAGCGGGTGATGGCGGACGCGGTCGCGGTGGAAGACGCCGGCGCCTTCGCCGTCGTCCTCGAGGGCATCCCGCTCGATCTCGCCGGCGAGATCACCGAGCGGCTCAGCATCCCGACGATCGGCATCGGCGCCGGCGTCGACTGCGACGGCCAGATCCTCGTCCTGCACGACCTGCTCGGGCTCTTCGAAGGACGAACGCCGAAGTTCGCCAAGTGCTACGTCGAGCTCAGCGAGCTCGCATCGGCGGCGATGCGTCGCTACGCCGACGACGTCCGAACCGGCGCGTTTCCCGACGAGGCGCACTCGTACTTGCTCCGCGGCGAGGATTCCGGACCCGGACGACCTGGGCGCCGCCGCCGCGCGGTGGGCTGACCGAGCAAGTCGATGCGGACGATCGAGAAGGTGAGGGCGATGCAGGCGTGGAGCCGCGAGGTGCGCGAGCGTGATCGCGCCCGCGTGGCGCTGGTGCCGACGATGGGGGCGCTGCACGCCGGCCATCTCTCCCTCATCGAGATCGCCCGCCGTCACGCCGACAAGGTCGTCGCGTCGATCTTCGTGAACCCGACCCAGTTCGACCGCAAGGACGATTTCGACGCCTACCCGCGTGATCTCGATCGCGACAGCGGGCTTCTCGCCGAGGCCGGCGTCGACGTGCTCTTCGCGCCCGATCCGGCGGAGATCTACCCGGCAGGCGCGCAGACCTTCGTCACGATCGAGGAGCTTTCGGGACCGCTCTGCGGGGCGCACCGCCCCGGGCACTTCCGCGGCGTCGCGACCGTCGTGTTGAAGCTTTTCGCGCTCGTGCTGCCGCGGGTCGCCGTCTTCGGCGAGAAAGACTACCAGCAGCTCGCCGTCATCCGCCGCATGGTGACGGACCTCCACCTCGAGATCGACGTCATCGGCGCGCCGATCGTCCGCGAAGAGGACGGTCTCGCGATGAGCTCACGGAACCGCCGGCTCGACGCGCGCGCGCACATCGCGGCACTGTGCGTCCCGCGCGCGCTCGACGCCGCCGAGGCGCTGATGGTGGCGGGCGAGCGCGATCCCGCCGCGATCGTCGTCGCCGCGACTAGCGAGATCGCGCGCGAGCCGCTCGCGCGCCTGGAGTACGCCGAGCTCGTCGACCCCGCGACTTTGCGGCCGTGGCCGGCAGCGAACAGCGCCGCACCTGCGAGCGGCGCGACCGCGGGCATCCCGTCGCAGCCGCTGCTCGCGCTCGCGGTGTGGATCGGCGCCGTCCGTCTCATCGACAATCGACTACTCACCGTGCCGGCCGCGAGCCGGGAGAGGAGGAGCGCATGACCCGCAACATGCTCAAGTCGAAAATCCACCGGGCGACCGTCACCGACGCCGACTTGAACTACGACGGCAGCATCACCGTCGACGAGTCGCTGATGGAGGCGGCGAACCTCCTGCCGCACGAGCAGGTGCACGTGTGGAACGTCAACAACGGGGAGCGTTTCCAGACCTACGTCATTCCCGGCGCGCGCCACTCCGGCACCATCTGCGTGAACGGCTCGGCCGCGCGTCGCGTGCACCACGGTGACCTCATCATCATCGCGAGCTTCAGCTGGATGGACGAGGAGGAGGCGCGCCGGCATCAACCGTCGGTGGTGCTGGTCGATGCGCAGAACCGGATGCGGACGAAGAACGGCGTCGACGTCGTCGCGGCCTGAGCGCCGCCGCCTTCCAGCCGTCGTGAGCACCGCCCCAGCACAGGAGCGCGTCGCGCCTTCCCGTGGCTGAGCCGAAGACGATCGTCGTCAACCGCAAGGCGCGGCACGACTACTTCATCGACGAGACCGTCGAGGCGGGGCTCGTGCTGAGCGGCAGCGAGGTGAAGTCGCTGCGCGACGGCCGTGCCAATTTGAAAGACAGCTACGCGCGCGTCGCGGGCGGCGAGGCGCAGCTCCTGAACCTCCACATCAGCCCGTACGACGCCGCCCACCGCGACAACCACGAGCCGACCCGCACCCGCAGGCTTCTCCTGCACCGGCGCGAGATCGATCGACTCGAAGGGCAGGTGCGCCTGAAGGGTCTGACGCTGATCCCGCTCCG